>DASYJB010000022.1:0-19738 GCA_035996965.1 Casimicrobiaceae bacterium
CGGGGGCAAGGGCGTGTGCATGGGCCCGTCGAACTTCCTCGGCTCCGCGTATATGCAGCTGCCGGTGTCGATCACGGTCGAGGGTGCGAACATCCTGACGCGAAGTCTGATCATCTTCGGCCAGGGCGCGATCCGCTGCCATCCGTTCGTGCTGCGTGAAATTTCCGCCGCCAACGACGCCGATCGCGCTCGTGCGTCGAGCGCGTTCGATCTGGCGCTGTTCGGCCACATCGGCTTCGTCCTGTCGAACATGGCACGAACGTTCGTCATGGGCCTGTGCGGCTCGCATTGCGCGCGCGTGCCTTCCGACGTCGCATCCGAAACGCGACGCTATTATCAGCAGCTGACGCGGTTCTCGGCCGCGCTTGCCTTTCTCGCCGACATCTCGATGGGCGTGCTGGGCGGCGCGCTGAAGCGCAAGGAAAAATTGTCGGCGCGGCTGGGCGACGTGCTGTCGATGCTCTATCTGTGCTCGGCCACTCTCAAGCGGTACGAGAACGAAGGCCGGCAGGCCGACGACGCGCCGCTGATGCACTGGGCGATCTGGGATGCGATGTTCCGCGCGCAGACCGCGATCGAGGGGGTGATCTCGAATTTCCCCGGCCGGATGATTTCGGCCCTGCTGCGGACGATGGTGTTCCCGCTTGGACGTCCGTATGTCGTGCCCTCGGACAAGCTCGGCCACGACGTGGCGCGGCTTTTGATCGAGCCATCGGCCGCCCGCGACCGGCTGACCGCCGGCATGTATTTGCCGGCGGACGAGGGCGACGCGCTCGGCGCAATCGAACTCGCGCTGGCGGCTACGCTCGCCGCCGAACCGGTCGAAGCCCGCATGCGGGAGGCGTTCAAGGACGGGCGCTTCAGCGCCGCTCCGGGCGCCGACCGTGGCGCCGCCGCGGTCGAGGCCGGCGTGATCACGGCCGACGAGCGCACGCTGCTGCAGCGGGCAAGCGAGCTCGCCGATCGGGTGATCCGCGTCGACGATTTTGCGCAGGACCTGGGCGCGTCCGAGCTCAAGCCGCCGTCGGCGTCGGCGCCCGCAGGCGTCACACCTAGTCGCAAGGTCGCCGCCGCATGAACCGCCTCGCGCCCGAAACCGCCGATCCGACGGCGAGGCAGCGGTGACCGCGCCGGTTTACGTCGTCGACGGCACGCGCACGCCCTTCCTCAAGGCGCGCAACCGGCCCGGACCGTTCGCAGCGTCGGACCTCGCCGTCCAGGCAGGCAGGGCCCTGCTGACGCGCATGCCGTTCGCGCCGGAAGCGCTGGACGAAGTGATACTCGGCTGCGCGAGCCCGTCACCCGACGAAGTCAACATCGGCCGCGTCGTCGCGCTGCGCATCGGATGCGGCCTCAAGGTCCCCGGCTGGACGGTGATGCGCAATTGCGCGTCGGGCATGCAGGCGCTCGATTCCGCGCTGACCAACATACGCGCCGGGCGATCGAGCCTGGTACTCGCCGGCGGCGTCGACGCGCTATCGCGTGCGCCGCTGTTGTACTCGGAGAAAATGGTGCTGTGGTTCGCCGCGTTCAGCGCGGCGCGGACGTTCGGACAGAAAGCCGGCGCTTTCCTGAAACTCAGTCCGGCAGCGGTGCTGACGCCGATCATCGGAATCATGAAGGGGCTGACCGATCCGATCGTCGGGCTGATGATGGGCCAGACCGCGGAAAATCTCGCGTTTCGCTTCGGCATCACGCGTCGCGATATGGACGCCTTCGCGGCGGAAAGCCACCGGCGCGTGCTCGCCGCGCAAAAGGCGGGGCACTTCGATCGCGAGATCGTCCCCTTGTACGACCGCGATGGCAAGCTCTACCCGGCGGACGACGGGGTGCGCGAAGACTCGACGCCGGAAAACCTGGCGAAACTCAAGCCGTTTTTCGATCGCAAGTACGGCAACGTCACCGCGGGCAACAGCTCGCAGATCACCGATGGCGCGGCCTGGATGGTGCTCGCGTCGGAAGCGGCGGTCGCCGAGTACAAGCTGCCGGTACTGGGCACGATCGTCGACAGCGAATGGGCAGGACTCGACCCGGCGGAAATGGGCCTGGGGCCGGTTCAGGCCGCGACACCGCTGATGCGCCGGCACGCTCTCGCGCTCGACGACGTCGACACATGGGAGATCAACGAGGCGTTCGCCGCGCAGGTGATCGCCTGCCTGAAGGCATGGGAAAGCGACGACTACTGCCGCAATGAACTCGGTCTGCCCGGCGCGCTCGGACGCATCGATCCGGCCAGGCTCAACGTCGACGGCGGAGCGATCGCGCTGGGTCACCCGGTCGGCGCCTCGGGCGCACGGATCGTGCTGCACTTGCTGAACGTCCTCGAGCGGACGAAGGGCAAGCGAGGGATTGCGGCGATCTGCATCGGCGGCGGGCAGGGCGGCGCGATGCTGGTCGAGCGCGCGAACGCATGAGCGCCGCGGCCCCCAGCGAATTCCAGCACTGGCGGCTCGCGCGCGACAGCGAGGGCCTCGAATGGCTTACGCTGGACCGCGCCGGCGCATCGACCAATACGCTGTCCGCGGCGGTCATGGAGGAGCTTCGCGCGGTGTTGGCGCGGCTTGCCGCCGATCCGCCGCGAGGCCTGGTGATCCGCTCGGGAAAGGCCAACGGATTCATCGCCGGCGCCGACATCGACGAGTTCGGCGAGCTCAAGAGTGTCGACGACGCGGTCGCGCTGGTCCGCCGCGGCTGGGACATCTTCGAGCAGCTGGCGGCCACGCCGTATCCGACCCTGGCGTTGGTGCGCGGCTTTTGCCTCGGCGGCGGGATGGAGCTGGCGCTCGCCTGCCGCTATCGAGTCGCCGTCGACGAGCCGTCGACGCGACTCGGCCTGCCCGAAGTGATGCTGGGCATCGTGCCCGGCTGGGGCGGCATCAAGCGTCTGCCGCGATTGGCCGGCGCGCCGGCCGCCCTCGACCTGTTGCTGACCGGGCGCACCATCGATGCGCGGCGCGCGCGCAAACTGGGCATCGCCGACGAATGCGTTCCGCCGCGCATCATGGACAATACCGCGCGCGGCATGCTGTTGCAGCGGCCGCCGCGCCGTCGCGTCCCGTTTCCGCTGTCGCTGACGCTCCATCCTCTGGTGCGGCCGCTGATCGCGGCGCAGGCGCGTAAGCAGGTCGCATCGCGCGCACGCCGCCAGCACTATCCGGCGCCGTACGCGATTCTCGACATCTGGGTCAAGCACGATGGCGACCCGCTCGCGGCCGCGCCGTCGGACCCGGCGTCGATCGCGCACCTGCTGCAATCGCCGACCGCGCGGAACCTGATCCGTGTCTTCAAGCTTCAGGAACGCCTGAAGGCGTTCGGCAAGGAAGGCGAGTCGGCGATTCGCCATGTGCATGTCGTCGGCGCGGGAACGATGGGCGGCGACATCGCAGCCTGGTGCGCGCTGCGCGGCCTGACGGTGACCTTGCAGGATCAGAACGCGGAGCGGCTGGCGCCGGCGATCGGCAGGGCGGCCAAGCTCTTCGCCGACAGGCTGCGCGATCCGCTGCGCGCGCGCGATGCCTTCGACCGGCTCGTGCCCGATGTCGCCGGCGACGGCGTCGCGCGCGCCGACGTGATCATCGAAGCGATTTTCGAGAACCTCGAAGCGAAGCAAAAGCTGTTCGTCGAGGTGGAATCGAAGGCCAAGCCGACGGCGCTGCTCGCAACGAATACGTCGAGCATTCCGCTGGAAGACATTAGTGCGCCGCTGGCCGATCCAACACGGCTGATCGGCCTGCACTTCTTCAACCCGGTCGCACGAATGATGCTGGTCGAGATCGTCGTCGGCCGGCGCACGCGCGCCGAGCTGGTGCCGGTGGCCGCCGCGTTTGCGCGCAAGATCGACAAGCTGCCGCTGCCGGTCAAGAGTGCGCCCGGATTCCTGGTCAACCGCATTCTGGCGCCGTACCTGATGGAGGCGATGCGCTGCGTCGACCAAGGCATCGCTCCCGAAACCGTCGATGAGGCAGCGCTCGCCTTCGGCATGCCGGTCGGACCGATCGAGCTCGCCGACAGCGTCGGTCTCGATATTTGCCTGGCCGTGGGCAAGATGCTCGGCGGCGGCGCCGAGCCGCCGAAAAAACTGACCGAACTGATCGCCGCCGGCGCGCTGGGGCGCAAGACCGGACGCGGTTTCTACGACTGGACGGGCGGCAAGGCGGCCAAGCACCCGCCCGCTGCCGCGCCCCCGGGCCTCGCCGATCGGCTGATCGATCCGATGCTTGCCGAGGCCAAGGCCGCGCTCGCCGAGGGCATTGTCGCGGACGCCGACCTGGTCGATGCCGGAGCGATCTTCGGCACCGGCTTCGCGCCGTTCACCGGCGGGCCGCTGCATTATGTTGCTGCACGGGGTAGTTGACTCAGTACACTAGCGGCGATCGGACAAGAACGCGGTCTTGGGGAGGAGCGCATGGACAAGGTCTGGCTGAAGTCTTATCCGGCAGGAGTTCCCGCCGAGATCGACGTGAACCAGTACGCGTCGGTGCGCGAAGTGCTCGAGGAGAGCTGCGCCAAATACGGATCGCGGCGCGCCTATTCGTGCATGGGCAAAGCGATCACCTTCACGGAGCTCGACGACCTGTCGGCGACATTCGGCGCCTTCCTGCAAGCGCGCGGCCTCGTCAAGGGCGCACGCGTCGCGCTGATGATGCCTAACGTCCTCCAATATCCGATTTGCCTGTTCGGAACGCTGCGCGCCGGCTGCACGGTCGTCAACACCAATCCCCTCTACACCGCACGCGAGCTCGAGCATCAACTGTCCGACAGCGGCGCCGAAGTGATCGTCGTCGTCGAGAATTTCGCCCACACGCTGGCCGAAGTGCTCGGCAAGACGAAGATCAAGCATGTCGTCGTAACCAGTATCGGCGAAATGCTCGGGCTCAAAGGCCTGCTGGTCGACTTCGTGCTGCGCCGCGTGAAAAAGCTGGTGCCACCCTGGCGGATAGACGGCGCGATCTCGCTCCGCAGCGCGCTGGCCGAGGGTCGCAGACGCAAGCTCGACACCGTTGCCATCGGACACGACGACATCGCGTTCCTGCAATACACCGGCGGCACGACCGGCGTCGCCAAGGGCGCGATGCTGCAGCATCGCAATATCGTCGCCAATCTGCTGCAGGCGGGCGCCTGGGTCCGGCCGTTCCTCGGCGAGCAGGCCCATGTCGTCATCACGCCGCTGCCGCTCTATCATATCTTTTCGCTGACGGCGAACTGCCTGACGTTCATGACACTGGGCGGCGAGAACGTTCTGATCACCAACCCGCGCGACATCCCGGGCTTCGTCAAGGAGCTGGGCCGGCACCGCTTCACCGCGATCACCGGCGTCAATACGCTGTTCAACGCGCTGCTCAACAACGCCGATTTTCACAAGCTCGATTTCTCGCCGCTGCAAATGACCCTGGGCGGCGGCATGGCGGTGCAGAAGGCGGTGGCCGAGCGCTGGCAGGAGGTGACCGGCAAGCCGCTGATCGAGGCGTACGGCCTGACCGAAACCTCGCCCGCGGTGACGATCAATCCGCTCGACCTGCAGCAATACAACGGCTCGATCGGCTTGCCGGTGCCGTCGACCGATATCGAGCTGCGCGACGACGATGGCCACGCGGTACCGCTGGACAAGCCCGGGGAAATCTGGGTCAAGGGCCCGCAGGTGATGGCCGGATACTGGCACCGCCCCGACGAGACCGCCAACGTCATGGACGACCGCGGCTGGCTCGCCACCGGCGACATCGGAGTGATGGACGAGCGCGGCTTCGTGCGCATTGTCGACCGCAAGAAGGACATGATTCTGGTCTCGGGGTTCAACGTCTATCCGAACGAGATCGAGGCGGTCGTCGCGATGCATCCCGGCGTACTGGAGTGCGCGGCGATCGGCGCGCCGGACGAAAAGTCGGGCGAGGCCGTCAAGCTGTTCGTCGTCAAGAAGGACAGCTCGCTGACCGCGGCGGCCCTGCTCGAGCATTGCCGTGCGCATCTGACCGGATACAAGTGCCCGCGCGAGGTCGAGTTCCGCGACGAGCTGCCGAAGTCCAACGTCGGAAAGATATTGCGCCGCGAGCTCCGCGAGGAGATGAAGAGGAAGGTGGCATGACCACGGGACCTGCGGCGGTGACGCTGCCCGACATGGAGCCGGCGCTGCGCGTCGTACCGATGCCCGCCGACGCCAACCAGCATGGCGACATCTTCGGCGGCTGGGTGATGTCGCAGGTGGACATCGCGGGGAGCATTCCCGCGTCGCGTCGCGCGCGCGGCCGTGTCGCCACCGTCGCGGTGAACTCGTTCGTGTTCCGGGAGCCGGTGCTCATCGGCGACGTCGTGAGCTTCTACGCCCAGATCACGCGCGAAGGACGTACGTCGATCACCGTCGCGGTCGAAGTCTACGCGCAGCGCAATCCTACCGAAGTGATCTGCGTCAAGGTGACCGAGGCGAATCTGACCTATGTCGCGGTCGCCCCGGATCGCCGGCCGCGCGTGCTTCCGCCGGAGTGACCACGGTGATCTTGCGGTGTATAGTTTAGCGCGACTTCCGCGCGTTATCTTTCGTTTCCGACGGACCGGCAAATCGAAAAGCAACGATGATGCAGCAGAACATCCACCAAGGAGGAAGACCAACATGAAACGGGATCGATTCAGCCGCACGCGCGTAGCCGCAGCAGTTGCAGGGATCGGGTGCGCGATGGCTGGTGGCCAGGCGCTGGGCGCGGGGTTCGCCCTGTCGGAACAGAATGCCAGCGGGCTCGGGCACGCGTACGCCGGCGGCGCCGCCGCCGCCGAGGACGTCAGCACGATATTTTTCAACCCGGCTGGCCTGGTTCGCCTGCAGAGCCCCCAGGTCGTCGTTGCAGCCAATGCAATCTGCCCCTCGGTGAAGTTTCACGACGGCGGCTCGCAGCCGGCGGCGTTCCAGCCGCTCGGCGGCAACGGCGGCGAAGCCGGCGGCTGCGCCGGGGTGCCGAACCTGTATGTCGGCATACCGTTCACCGATAAATGGTCGTTCGGACTGGGCGTGAACGTGCCGTTCGGACTGGCGACCGAATACGATTCCGATTGGCTCGGCCGTTTCCAGGCGATCAAGTCGAAGATCGAGACGATCAACGTCAATCCGGCGCTGTCCTGGGAGCCGACGCCGCGCCTGACCGTGGGCGGCGGCTTCAGCTGGCAACATCTGAAGGCCGAGCTCACCAATCACGTCAATTACGCGGCCGCTTTTGCTCAAGGCGTCGGCACCGGTGTGGCGGCCGGGCAGATACCCTCGGCCGTTGCGCCGACACTGATCGGCTCGGCCGCTGGACTGGAATCGGCCGCGAGGGTCAACGGCAACGACAGCGGATGGGGCTGGAACATCGGCGTGCTGTGGCAGGCAACCGACCAGACGCGCTTCGGCGCTGCCTACCGATCGAAGATCAAATACGACGTCCGCGGCACCGTCAATATCGAAAACCCGCCGGCGCTCGGTCCGCTGCCACCGACGCTCGCGCCGGTAGGCTCGGCCGTGATGGCCGGCGTGAACGCCGTGCTGGCGAGCGGCGACGTCAAGCTCGACATCGAGATGCCCGACACGGCAAACGTGTCGGTATTCCATCAGCTCAACAACAAGTGGGACCTGATGGCGGACCTCCAGTACACCGGCTGGAGCACCATCAAGCAGCTGCAGATCGTGCGCAGCACCGGCTCGATCCTGTCGACGACGCCGGAGAATTTCCGCGACGCCTGGCGGTTTTCGGTCGGCGCGAACTATCGCTACTCCGATGTCTGGACATGGCGCGGCGGGCTTGCGTTTGACCAGTCTCCGGTGCGGGACGCCGAACGGACGCCGCGCCTTCCGGACAACGACCGCACCTGGATCGCGCTCGGCGCTCAGTACAAGTACTCGCCTGCCATCGCGCTGGATTTCGCGTGGGCGTATATTTTCGTCAAAGATTCCACCATGAACCAGAATGCGGGAAGCACCGCGGCCAACGGCCTGATCAGCGGCTCGTACAAGAACAACGTCAACATCGTCGGCCTGCAGCTGACGTACACGGCCAAGTAGCGGGCGACAGGGAATCCACGCCGCGGGACGCGTGCGGCGTGGCATCGCTTCAGCGAGGCGAAGGCCGCCGGAATGCGGTCGATTCCGCTGCCGCATCGCGTGCATACCGGGGAGTCCTGCCATGCGCAAGGAGGTTGTTCTGGTCGCGGCAGCGCTGCTGTCCAGCGCGTTGTCCGCTGCCGACATCGGCGGCGTCCGTGTCGAGGACAAGACGTCGGTCGGCGGTCAGGAGCTGGTGCTCAACGGCGCAGGCGTACGCAAGCGAGTCGTATTCAACGTCTACGTCGCGAGCCTCTATCTGCCGCAGAAGGCCGCCGACCCGGCCGGCGTGCTCGCGAAGGGCCCGCGCCGGATCCGGCTCGACATGCTGCGGACTCTGTCCGCCGATGCGTTGATCGAAGCCCTGAACGAAGGGCTCGAGGCCAACAACAGCGCGGCCGAGATGGCGGCCATCAAGCCGGGCAACGCGCAGCTCGCTTCGATCATGAAGACCTTCGGCCAGGTGAAGGAAAAAGATGTCGTCACGCTGGACTTTTACGATGCAGCCACGCACGTCGGCCTGAACGGCGAGGTCAAGGGCGCGGTCTCCGGCGAAGCGTTCAATCAGGCGCTCACCCGGATCTGGCTCGGCGACAAGCCGGTTCAAGCCGATCTGAAAAAGGCGCTGCTGGGGGGCTGAATAAGCCGTGCTCGGCCGCCGGCGCGGCCGCATGCTATCGTCCGCCCGTGCCCGATTTCTGGCCCTCCTGCGGGTACCGTCTGCTCGCCGTCGACGACGATCGGCGCTTACGCGTTCGCGACGACTTCCTGCGCGGCTATCTGTTGCGCCCGGAGCTCGCGCCGGTGCGCGAGTCCTGCCGCGCCGAGATCGACGTGCACGAGATGCTGCTCTCCGATCCGCGGGCGCGGGTGGCCGAAAGCGACGTCGCCGCCATCGTCGATCCGGACGCGCGCGACAATCTGCGGATATGGCTGAAGTTTCGCGATCGCCTGCTGGACGCGCCGACCCTCGAGGCTGCCTATGTCGGTCTATTCGAGGGCGAAGGCGTCGACGTGCCGCCGTTATTCGTCCATCAGCTGACACAAATCCTGCTGCGGCATATCCTCGGCGCGGACGCCGATCCGATCGAGGCGCGTGCGGCGGAAATGCTGTTTCGCGTCCAGAAAATAAGCGTGCACGAGGACGCGGTGATGGCGGCCGACGCGCAGGTGGTCGAGTTGCTGGCGACGACCGGCAGCCTCGGCAGCCTCGGCGAATTGCTGGCGCAGAACCGCACGCCGGCAAGAACTGTCGATCTCGACGTGCTGTCGGAAGACAATGCCGACACCTACTGGACGCGCGACGAGCGCTTCGATCTGGCGATCAGCCTCAATCGCGGGCAGCCCGGGCTCGCCGCGCTGTGCCGCGTGCTGCAGCGCTGGATAGCGCATTTCCTGGCGGTCGACGTCGCCATCGCGCCGGAGCGCGAGATCGTCGATGCGCGCTGGGTCTGGCATGTCGGACTCGACGCCGAGGCGAGCGCGCTGCTCAACGATCTGTACAACGGCGTCGACGTCGCCGACGATCGGCGGGAACGGCTGCTGTGCCTGTTCGCGCTGCGATTCTCCGATCCGGCGGCGATGCGTCCGGCGATCGCCGGGCGGCCGGTATACTTGGCGATGGCGATGGATCGCGAAAACCGCCTGCGGTTGAAGCCACAGAACCTGCTGTTGAACCTGCCGCTGGCGCGGCCGCAATGAGGGAAAAAGCACGATGATTCCAAAGTGTCTGCAGTCGATGCTGACCGCTGCGTTGCTCGCCGGTGCGCTCGGCGGGACCGCTTCCGCGCAGGCTCCGGCGACGCCGCCCGCCGTCCCGCCCGCTGGCACTGCAAACGACAAGCCGGCAGACAAGCCGACGGGACCGCTTGCGCCACTGGCGTGGATGCGCGGCTGTTGGGAGGGCAAGGTCAACCAGCGCGACTTTCGCGAGGAATGGCTGCCGTCCGCCGGTGACATGATGATAGGCGTCAGCCAGACCACGCTGCGCGACAAGACGGTCGACTTCGAATACCTGCGACTGGAATCGCGTCCGGAAGGCGTGTTTTACCTCGCGGCGCCGTCCGGCAAGAACGAGGCGGCGTTCCGCCTCGCCGGACAGACCACCTCCGGCGGCGACCAGGTGTTCACTTTCGTCAATGCAACGCCGGGCGCAGAATATCCGCAGCGCATCATCTATCGCCACGCCAGCGAAGGCTGGCTGTACGCGACTGTGGAGGGCAAGGTGAAGGGAGTGGACAAGCAAGTCATCTTCCCGATGCGCCACGTCGATTGCCAGACCGGCGCCGTCGTCGGCAGTTGATCCCGCGACCGGCGGCCGCGCCATGACCGACGCTGCGACCACGGCGATCGCGCGGTTCGAGCAGTTGCTCGCTGCGGGCAAGGACGGTGCGCTGTTGCGTTTTGCCTTGGGGCATGAATACCTGAAGCTCGGCGATGCCGCTCGCGCGAGCATCCACCTGCGTCAAGCGCTCGCCTTCGATGCCGGGTATTCGGCCGCCTGGAAGCTGCTCGGCCAATCGCTTGCGGCCGAAGGGCGCACCGATGAAGCGCTCGCCGCGTATCGTGATGGCATCGTCGCCGCCGAGCGCAAAGGCGACAAGCAGGCGATGAAGGAAATGCAGGTTTTCGCGCGGCGAATTGCCAAGCTGCATCCACCGGCGTAGAGTGCGCCGATGCTGCGTCGCAGCAATGTTTGTTTCCGCGTTGCCGATACCGACGCCTCCGGCTCTCGGCGATAACGGTGGCGGGCTCCGCCGCCGCCTGACTCCGCGATGATCAAATACGACAAGCTCCGCCGCGTCGTCATCGGCGCGCCGCTCGATCCGTTGAGCCAGACGACGCGTCAGCACATCGCGCTGGCAGCATTCATCGCCTGGGTCGGGCTGGGCGCCGACGGGCTGTCATCGTCGGCCTACGGGCCCGAGGAAGCGTTCAGGGCGCTCGGCGCGCATACGCACTTGGGCCTGTTCATGGCGCTGGCCACCGCGGCAACGGTGTTCGTCATCGCGCTCGCCTACAACCAGGTCATCGAGCTGTTTCCAACCGGCGGCGGCGGCTATCGCGTCGCCACCAGCCTGATCGGCCCGCGCGCCGGCCTCGTGTCCGGTGCCGCGCTGATCGTCGATTACGTGCTGACGATCGCGATATCGGTCGCCAGCGGCGTCGACGCGCTTTTCAGCCTGCTGCCGGCGACGATCGGCCACTTCAAGCTCGCCACGGAGCTGCTGCTGGTCGCGGTGCTGCTGGTTCTCAACATGCGCGGGATGAAGGAGTCGATTCGCCTGCTGCTGCCGATCTTCGTCGGCTTCTGCATCACACACCTGCTGCTGATCGTCTACGGCGTGCTCGGGCACTCGCAAGGGCTGACGCTGGTCGTGCCGGACGCGCTGGCAGAATCGAAAAAGCTCGTGCACGACATCGGGTGGGTCGCTGCGCTGTCGCTGTTCCTGCGCGCCTACTCGCTCGGGGGTGGAACCTACACCGGCATCGAGGCGGTCTCGAACAACGTCCAGACGTTGCGCGAGCCGGTGGTGCGCACCGGCAAGCTGACGATGTTCTATATGGCGCTCTCCCTTGCATTCACGGCGGGCGGCGTCATCCTGCTGTATCTGCTGTGGCAGGCAAAGCCGGTCGAAGGCCAGACGCTGAATGCCGTGGTATTCGGCAGCATCATCGGCAGCCTCGGACTGTCGCCCGGGATCAACCAGGGGGCGCTGCTGCTGGTCCTCCTCTTCGAGGCGGGGCTGCTGTTCGTCGCGGCGAATACGGGCTTTCTCGGCGGCCCGGCGGTTCTGTCCAACATGGCGGCCGACTCGTGGCTTCCTCACCAGTTCCGCCATCTGTCGACGCGTCTGGTCACCCAGAACGGCATCGTCATCATGGGTTTGGCCGCGCTTGGGATACTGCTGTGGAGCGGCGGCAAGGTCGATCTGCTGGTCGTGCTGTACTCGATCAACGTTTTCCTGACGTTCTCGCTGTCGCTGCTCGGCCTTTGCATCTACTGGTGGCGCAAGCGCAAGACCGACTCGCGCTGGAGCTATCGATTCGTGCTCTCCGGGCTCGGTCTGGCGGTGACCTCCGGCATCCTGGTCGTGACGACGGTGGAGAAGTTCGGCGAGGGTGGATGGGTGACCGTCGTCATCACATCGCTGGTGATCTCGCTTTGCCTGGCTATCCATCGTCACTACGACGAGGTCAAGGCGCGGCTGAAGGAAGTCGACGAAATCTTCAGCGCCGCACGCTGTCCGGCATGCGAGAACCCGCCGCCGCTCGTCCCCGAGGCGCCTACCGCGGTGTTCATGGTCGGGTCCAGCCGCGGCGGCGGCCTGCACACCGTACTCTGGGTGCAACGGCTGTTTCCGGACCACTTCAAGAACTTCGTGTTCCTCAGCGCCAAGGCCGTCGATGCGCAGAGCTACGGCGGCGCCGAGCAGATCAAAAAGCTCGAGGCCGCGCTGAAGCGCTCGCTTTCGTTCTATGTCGACTACTGCCACGCCAACGGACTGGCCGCCACCGCGCGCTTCGCGCTCGGCACCGACCGGGTCGAGCAGCTGGTGAAGCTTGCCGAGGAAACGCAGCGGGAGTTTCCGAACAGCGTCTTTTTCACCAGCAAGCTCGTCTTCCGCAACGAGAGCTGGTTTACCAGGCTGCTGCACAACCAGACCGCGCTTGCGCTGCAGCAGCGGCTGCATCTGAATGGAATGCAGATGGTGATCCTGCCGATGCAGCTGTAGGGCCCGCTACAGCGAGAGCGAGTCGACGCCGAGATTCGCCAGTTCGTCGGCGCGCACATTGCCCGGCGTCGTCGCGTGCCCCTTGACCCAGTGCCATTCGACGTCGTGCTGCGCTACGGCAAGATCGAGCTGTTGCCAGAGGTCTGCATTCTTGACCGGCTTGCGGTCGGCGGTCTTCCAGCCGTTTCGCTTCCACACATGGATCCAGGTCTGGATCCCGTTCTTGACGTACTGGGAATCGGTGTAGACCGCGACGGCACAACGACGCTTCAGCGTCGCCAGCGCCTGGATGACGGCGATCAGCTCCATCCGGTTGTTGGTGGTGTGCGTTTCGCCGCCGAATATTTCGCGGACCCGGCCGTTGTATTGCAGAACCGCTCCCCAGCCGCCCGGGCCGGGATTACCCTTGCATGCGCCGTCGGTATAGATGACGACCGGCGCGCTCATGCCGCGCCGCCGGCGCGCGCATCCTCAATCGATGGCATCTACATACTCTTTCGCATGCCGCGCCACCGATGCGAGGGCCTTCTTGCGCACGCGGCGTGTCCACGCCGGCGTAATCACCCGCATGCCCGCCACCCGCTTGGTTGCACGCAGGTAATACACGCCTCCGGCAATCGGCCACCAGCGATCGCCGGCCCGTTCGAAGAACTCGAAGCGCCGGAGCCATTTCTCCTGCGCGACCGGCGGCACGTAGGCATCGAGCCTGCCCCCGCTGACCTCGAATCCGAGCAGTGCGAGCCAGTCCTTCACCCGATACAGCGATATGAAGTTGCCGGTCCAGGGCATCGTCTGTTCGCGGCCGAAATAACGCTTGGCGCCGAACAGGCTGAATGGATTGAATCCGCTGACGACGAGCTGACCCTCGGGACGGATCACGCGATACACTTCGCGCAGCAGCTGATGCGGTTCGTCGGTGAATTCCAGCGCGTGCGGAAGCACGACCAGATCGAAGCTGTTTTCGCGAAACGGAAGCCAATGCGGATCGGCCAGGACCTGCGCCGGCTCCTCGAGGTCGACGGTGCAGCGGGTCGCGATGCGCGAGGCCCGCAGCAGCGGAGTCTCCGGCAGTCCGATCTGCAACGCGTGATAGCCGAAGATGTCGGCCAGCGTCGTGTCGAAATACGCCTGCTCGCGAGCGAGCAGGTGCCGGCCGAGCGGGGTGGCGAACCACGCTGCCATCGTGCCGGTTGACACGCTGGCCGGCACTGTCGAAGATTCTTCCATGGCGACGATTATCCCCATCCCCGCGTTCGCCGACAACTACATATGGTTGCTGCGCGAAGGCAAAGCCGCAGCCGTCGTTGATGCCGGCGACGCTGCGCCGGTGATCGATTATCTCGACCGCGAGCAGGTCGAGCTCACCGCGATCATTTGCACGCATCATCACGGTGATCATGTCGGTGGCAACCGCGCGCTGCTCGAGCGTTGGCAGGTCCCCGTCTACGGACCGGCGCGGGAGACGATACCCGGGCGCACGCATGCGATGGGCGAGAACGACGAGGTCGTCGTTGCAGGTATCGGGCTTGCGCTGTCGGTTCTCGATATTCCCGGCCACACCGCCGGCCATATCGCCTATGTCGCCCGGTCCGATGCCGCACCGCTGGTCTTTTGCGGCGACACGCTGTTTGCCGTCGGCTGTGGCCGACTGTTCGAGGGGACGCCGACCGACATGGTGGCCTCCCTCGACAAGCTCGCCGCGCTGCCGGCCAATACGCTCGTCTACTGCGGACACGAATACACCCTTTCGAACCTTCGCTTCGCCCTGGCGGTCGAACCGGGGAATGCCGCACTGCGCGAGCGCGAAATCACGGCCAAAGCACAGCGCGCGCGGGGCGAGCCGACGCTGCCGTCGACGATCGGTGACGAACGCGCGACCAACCCGTTTTTGCGCACCGGAGAAACGACAATCCGGGCCGCGGCCTCGGCGCATGCCGACCGCGAACTCGCCGACCGCATCGGCGTGTTTGCAGAGATACGCGCGTGGAAGAATGCGTTCCGGTAGCCGACGGTGCGTGCCGGGTGCCGCCGTCGAGGGCGCGCCGGCTTGACGCGGCGTCCAGCTGACCCCTACCATCCCGGCACCTTGCGCGCTATCGAACTGCCTACGCCAGCCATCTCCAGAGCAGCCGCCATCGCCGCGGTGGCCTTTGCATTGTCGTCCTGCGCCACGCTTCCCGGCACGACGACCGGCGCCGTGACCACCGCCGCACCCGCCGCCGCGCGCGCGACGACCGAAGTCGAATCGACGATCGACCTGGGCGTCGAACCGGCCGCATCGTGGCGACCAACGCCGGAGATGGAGGACGCGACGATGCTTGCGCACGCGGTAGTGGCGCCAAGCGTCGACGAGCCGGCGGTGAGCGCCGAGGATCCAAACGCGATCACCGTGCCGCTGCCGCCGGCCAACGGCAACCTCTGGGAGCGCATCCGCGCCGGCTTTGCGATGCCGGACCTCGACACCCCGGAGGTCAGGAAGGCGGCCGGCTGGTATGCGGCCAATCCCGAATACGTCGCGCGGATGGTCGAGCGCAGCCGGCGCTACCTTTACTACATCGTCGGGCAGGTAGAAAAGCGCGGGATGCCGATGGAGATTGCGCTGTTGCCGATGATCGAAAGCGCATTCAATCCGATGGCGTATTCGAGAAGCCGCGCCTCCGGCATCTGGCAGTTCATGCCGTCGACCGGCAAGATCTACGGCATGCAGCAGACCTGGTGGTTGGACGAGCGGCGCAACATCGTCGCCGCGACCGATGGCGCGCTCGATTATCTGGAAAAGCTCTACCAGGAATTCGGGGACTGGCGCCTCGCCCTCGCGGCGTACAACTGGGGCGAGGGATCGGTGCGACGGGCGATAGCCGCCAACGCGAAGCGCAGGCTGCCGACCGATTATTTGAGCCTCAAGATGCCGGCGGAGACGCGCGGCTATGTGCCCAAGCTGCAGGCGATAGAAAACATCGTCCGGGACCCGAAGGCCTATGGGCTCAAGTTCGCCGACATTCCCGACGCGCCGTACTTCAGCGTCGTACGGACCAGTCGCAAGATGGACGTCAAGATCGCGGCCGAGCTTGCGGACATGCCGCTGGAGGAATTCCTTTCGCTCAATCCCCAGCATAATCGTCCGGTGATCGCGGGCGCCGACGAGGCATCGATTCTGCTGCCGTACGACAAGGCCGGGTTGTTCGCCGCGAAGCTGGCGCTGTCGGACCAGCCGATGGTCACCTGGCAGGCGTACAAGCTCAAGACGGGCGAAACGCTGCAGCAGGTGGCCACGCGGTTCGGCCTGCCGCTGGAGACGCTGCGCGCCGTCAATGGTATCGGCCCGCGCGCGCAGGTGCCGGTCAATCACACGCTGCTCGTGCCCTCGCAACTGCCCTCCAGCGCGACCGCGGCCACGCTGCAGAGCGCAGTCTTCACGACGGTCCCGGAAGGGCGGACTTTCTATCATCGCGTCCGCAACGGCGAGACGCTCTACGGCATCGCCGCACGCTATCACGTCAGTGCGCAGGAACTGAAAGCCTGGAATCCCGACGTCAAGGGGAAGCTGATGCGCGGGCAGCGACTGCGCGTGATCGGCGATGCCGGACCCGCCGGCGGCAAGTCCAAGCACGGCGGCCAGAGCCGCAAGCGCGCGACTGCCACGGCGCTTGGCGCCGGAAAGCCGGTCGGCAGCGCCGGCGGCAAGGCATTGGCGGCTCCCCGCTAACGCCGCTATCGGGCGTATCGCCGCCCTCAAACAAAACAGGCGACACTTGCGCGTCGCCTGTTTTGGGGTCCATCGCAGCTGCGACGGACGGATTGCCGCGTAAGCCTATTTCTTCTTGGCGGCCTTTCTCTTGGCCGGTTTGCGCTTGGCGGCCTTCTTCTTCGGGGCAGCCTTCTTTTTCGCAACCTTGCGCTTCGCTGCCTTTTTCTTGGCGGGCTTGCGCTTGGCGGCCTTGCGCTTCGGGGCTGCCTTCTTCTTCGCGACCTTGCGCTTCGCTGCCTTTTTCTTGGCGGGCTTGCGCTTCGCGGCCTTCTTCTTCGGGGCAGCCTTCTTCTTCTTTGCAGCCTTCTTCTTCGGGGCAGCCTTCTTCGCCGCCTTCTTCCTCGGCGCCGCTTTTCGCTTCGCCTTCTTCTTCGGCGCCGCGGCCGGAGCCGACGGTGTCGACATCGTCATCATGTCAGCCATCATTTGCATTTCTCCTGTCTGAGTTGCTAAAACTGTTATGAGTGCTTCTCTTCGTCGCAGGTTTCGCCGGAATCGGTCGTCGAGATTTATTGCGCCTCTTGACAAACCCGTTGACACCTGCTGCCTGAATTCTAGCCAATTTTTTTCGAAATACAAGATTTAATTGCTGTTTTAGGTGACGCTGTACGTCAGTGTTGCGCTTTTGCACAGGCGATTTGCGAGCTCGCGCAAGTGATCAAGGAAGCAAAATTTCGCGCGCGAATAGTTCCTCGGCGACCTCGCGCGGACGGACCAGATGCGCCGTTTTTCCGTCGACAAGCAGCTCGGCGGCGCGCGGCCGCGAGTTGTAATTCGAGCTCATCGCCATCGCGTAGGCGCCGGCGGAAAGGATGGCTAGCAGGTCGCCTTCCGCAAGGTCGAGCGCACGGTCGTGCGCCAGGAAATCCGCGCTCTCGCACACCGGCCCGACGATCTGCCAGACCGTGGGCGGTCCGGAGCGTGGCGCGACCGCGCGCACCTCGTGCCAGGCGTCGTACAGTGCGGGGCGCAGCAGGTCGTTCATCGCCGCGTCGACGATCGCGAAATTGCGATCCGCGCCCGGCTTCAGGTAGAGCACGCGGGTAAGCAGCGCACCGGCATTGCCGACCAGCATGCGGCCGGGCTCGAACAGCAGCTTGAGCGGGCGCTTTCCCAGAAGAGCGCGGATCGCTGCGGCGTAATCGGCGGGCGCTATCGTCTCCTCGTCGCGGTAGCGGATGCCGATTCCGCCACCCAGGTCGATGTGCTCCAGCGCGATACCATCGGCGCCCAGACGGTCGACCAGATCGAACGCCTTGGAGGCCGCCTCGCAATGCGGTTCCAGCGTCGTGATCTGCGAGCCGATGTGCATGTCGATGCCGCGCACGGCGACGTGGGGCAGGCCCGCGGCGCGCCGGTACAGCGGCAGCGCGTCGTGAAATGCGATGCCGAACTTGTCCCCCTTGAGGCCGGTCGAGATGTACCGATGGGTCTTCGGATCGACGTCCGGATTGACCCGAAAGCTTATCGGCGCCCGCTTGCCCAGGGAGCCGGCGACCCGGTTCAAATGCTCGAGCTCGCTCGCCGATTCGAGGTTGAAGCAGAGTATCCCGAGCTGCAGCGCGCTCGCCATTTCGGCGTCGGTCTTGCCCACGCCGGAGAACACGATCCGCGCCGGATCAGCGCCGGCGGCGATCGCGCGCGCCAGTTCGCCGCCCGACACGATGTCGAAGCCGCTGCCCAGGCGCGCGAGCAGGTTGACGATCGCCAGATTCGAGTTGGCTTTCATCGCATAGCAGACCAGGTGGGGCACGCCGGCGAATGCGCGATCGAACGCCGCAAAGGCGTCTTCGATCGCGGCGCGGGAATAGACGAAGCACGGCGTGCCGTGCTTCGCGGCGATTTCAGCGAGCGCAACGCCCTCGGCGGCGAGCTCGCCGTCGCGATAGTCGAACGCGGTCACTGCTTGCCGGGGCCGGATGATCCGGGCGCGGTCGGAGGCTCGGCCGGCGGCGGGGAGGACGGAGTGGACGACGGCGGCGGCGTGGTCAGCGGCGCGCCGGGCCCCGTCGTCTCAGGCACGGGCGGCGTCGCAGCGGGGGTTGCGGCGGGAGTTGCGCCGGGCTTGGCCGGCGGCAGTTTCAGCGGGCCCTTGATGCCGCACGATGTCAGCGCAAGCACCGCGATGCATGCGATGGGGACGACGTAACGGCGTAACATTCCCGGCTCTAGGTGCAAGAAAGTGATCGCTATGCGGCCTTCATTGGCGGAAAGTCTAGCACGCAGCCGCGGGCCGATCCGATGAGCAGCGAGAGCGAATTCAGCGCTCGCGCCGACGCCGTCCTCGCCGCCGTCGGCGCGGCGCTCGATGCCGCCGGCGACGCCAGCGACGCCGATCTCGACTGGTCGCTCAACGACGGGGTGCTGACGATCGATTGCGGGCGCGACGGCAAGCTGATCGTCAATCGGCATGTGCCGAACCGCGAGATATGGGTGGCGGCGAAATCCGGCGGCTTTCACTTTCGTGCGGCCGGCGGCGCCTGGCGCGATTCGCGCGGCGGCGAGGAGCTCGGCGCCGCACTCGCGCGGCTGCTGCGGGACCAGGCCGGCATGACCATCGACCTGCCTCTGCTGCCGCCACCGCCTGCGGCTTAGCCCAGCAGCGGAGTCAGCGCGTCGAGCTCGCGCCGGGCATCGTCATGGCCCGGCAGCAACGTCTCGAGCAGCGCCCAGAAGCGCGGCGAATGATTGAGCTCGACCAGGTGCGCGACTTCGTGCGCGACCACGTAGTCGGCGATGCGCGGCGGCAGTTGCACCAGCCGCCAATGCAGCCGGATCTCGCCCTTCTGATTGCAGCTGCCCCACTGCGTGCGCGCGCTGGACAGCCTCACCGTCGGCGAACTCATGGCGACCAGGCTGGCGAAGTGCGCAACCCGCGGCGCGAGCAGCGCCAGCGCCTGGTCCTTGAGCCAGCGTCCGACGAATGCCGCGATCTCGGTTTCGTCAGCCGGGTCCGGATGCAGCACCGTCAGATGCAAGAGATCGGCGGCGATCGCCTTGCGGCGTGCAGGGAACAGCGCCAGCGTCAGCGGGCGGCCTTGGTAGAGCAGCGCGGCACCGGCGCGCCATGCGGTAGGCAGCGAGTCGCGGTTCTTGCCCCGCCATTCGGCGAGCGTCTTGATCACCCAGTCGGCGCGCTCGATCAGCGCCAGCTCGATCTCGCGCAAAGCGACCCAGCGTGGCGCGCGCACGACG
>DASYJB010000023.1:0-32167 GCA_035996965.1 Casimicrobiaceae bacterium
GACTGGCCGAGCAGGTCGAGGCCGACGTTGGTCGTCGCGATGTCTTCCTCCAGCACCGGCCCGTGGCCGACCCATTCGCCAAGGCGCTGCGCCAGGACCAAGTCGCTGTCGGCAAGTCGCAACAGGTATTCGAACAGCGTCCGTGGGTCGTTCATGTTCAGATGTGCTTGACTTCGTCGGGCATCGGAAAGAACGTCGGATGGCGATACACCTTGCTCGATGCCGGCTCGAACATCGGTTCCTTGTCGCCGGGCGAGCTGGCGACGATGTCCGAGGAGCGCACCGCCCAGATGCTGACGCCTTCGTTGCGCCGCGTGTAGACGTCGCGCGCATTCTTGATCGCCATTTCGGCATCGGGCGCGTGCAGGCTACCGACGTGCTTGTGCGCGAGCCCGTGCTGGCTTCGAATGAAGACTTCCCACAACGGCCATTCATTCATGTCGACCTCCGGTTATCGGCGCAGACCGTAATATCCATCACGCCGCCTTTGCTTCGCGCGCCGCGCGCTTTTCGGCATGGGCGAGCGCCGCCTCGCGCACCCACGCGCCGTTCTCCCAGGCCTCGACGCGGGCCCGCAGACGCTCGCGGTTGCACGGGCCGTTGCCCTTGACGACTTCGTACAGCTCGTTCCAGTCGATCGCGCCGAAATCGTAGTGACCGCGCTCGGCGTTCCACTTGAGATCCGGATCGGGCATCGTGATGCCGAGAAAGTCCGCCTGCGGCACCGTCTGGTCGATGAAGCGCTGGCGCAGCTCGTCGTTCGACAGGATCTTGATCTTCCACTGCGCCGACTGCGCGCTGTGCACCGAGCTCGCGTCGGGCGGACCGAACATCATCAGTGACGGCCACCACCAGCGATTGAGCGCGTCCTGCGCCATCGCCTTCTGCTCGGGCGTTCCTCGGCAGAGCTTGATCATGATGTCAAAGCCCTGCCGCTGGTGAAAGCTCTCTTCCTTGCAGACACGGATCATCGCCCGCGAATACGGGCCAAACGAGCAGCGGCAAAGCGGAATCTGGTTCATGATCGCCGCGCCGTCGACGAGCCAGCCGATCGCGCCGATGTCGGCCCAGGTCAGCGTCGGATAGTTGAAGATGCTCGAATACTTGGCCTTGCCGGAATGCAGGTCGGCGACCATCTGGTCGCGCGACACGCCGAGTGTCTCGGCGGCGCAGTAAAGATACAGTCCGTGTCCCGCTTCGTCCTGGACCTTGGCCATCAGGATCGCCTTGCGCTGCAAAGTCGGCGCGCGCGTGATCCAGTTGCCCTCGGGCAGCATGCCGACGATCTCCGAGTGCGCATGCTGCGAAATCTGCCTGATCAGCGTCTTGCGATAGGCCTCGGGCATCCAGTCCTTGGGCTCGATCTTAATGTCGGCGTCGACTCTCGCTTGGAACGCGCGCTCCTCCGGCGTCATCTCCTCGACCGAACGGAGCTTCTTGGCACCCGTGTCGACCATCTGCGCATACATCGCCTTATCCTCCTCGCCGTTTCGGATCCGGTACTGGCCACCGGCCAATTAAAACGATACACTTTTGCGATGATAATGGCAATTTCTGTATCGGATGGCATCGGATGGCGGGGACGATGAAAAGCCGGTCGCATGCGGCGGTCGCGCGCTGGATCCAGCGCGAGCTGGATACGGCGCCGCCGCGGGCCAAGTCGCTGGTCGTGACCGTCTGGGGCGACGCACTGGCCCCGCACGGCGGCGCCGTCTGGCTGTCGGGGCTGATTCGCCTTCTGGCGCCGCTCGGACTCAACGAGCGGCTGGTGCGTACCAGCGTCTATCGGCTCGCCCGGGACGGATGGCTTGCCAGCCGCCTGGCCGGAAGGCGCAGTCTCTACCGGCTGACGGCGCAGGGGCGGCGACGCTTCGAAAGCGCCTATCGTCGGATCTATGCCGCGCCGTCGGAGGCCTGGGACGGCCACTGGGACCTGATCGTCTCCCGGTCGCCAAGCGGCGGGACGCGGCGCGACAAGGTCCGCCGCGAGCTGGCCTGGGAAGGATTCGGCGCGATCGCCGCCGGCGTCTATGCGCGGCCGGCCCGCCCTGGCCAGACGGCCCCGGCCGAAATCGTCGGCGCGCTAGACCGCTCGCTGGAAGTCGTGCTGCTTCGAGGGAGAGAGGCGGCCCCCGCCGCGGTGCCGCTCGAGTCGCTGCTGCGGCAATACTGGGACCTGGTGAGCCTCGATGCCGGCTACCGGCGTTTCATCGGCCGCTTTCGCCGGGTCGTCGAGATCTTCCGCGACGATCCACTCCCGGACCCTGGCCAGTGCTTTGTCGTGCGCACCTTGCTGATCCACGAATACCGGCGGGTGACCCTGCACGATCCGCAGCTGCCGCCCGCCATGCTGCCGGCGCGATGGCACGCGCGCGATGCGTACGCGCTGTGCCGGGACTTCTATCGCCTGACCCATCGCTGCGCCGAGCAGCATCTGGCGGCGACGCTGGAAACCGGCGGCGGACCACTGCCGTCGGCGGCACCGTATTTCTACCAGCGCTTCGGCGGCCTGGAAGCACCGCCAGCCGCGCGTCGCGGTGTCAGTCGGACGAGCTAGCGGCCGCGTCCTGCCGCTTTGCCCTGCCAGCCCGAACGGGCCTGCGTTCCCTGCCCGCGCGAATCACGCGCGTACGTACGTGGGCTGCCGTTGCCGCGCGGTCGCGCGCGGGAGGGCGCCGCATCGTGCACGCCGCGGTTGCGGTTGCGCGGCTCGAGTCCCGGGATCACGTGCGCGGCGATTGCGGCGCCGGTATGGCGCTCGATCTGGCGCAGTGTGCCGCGGTCGGCGAACGAGGCTAGCGAGATCGCGATGCCGGTCGCGCCGGCGCGGCCGGTGCGGCCGATACGGTGAACATAGTCGTCGGGCTGGCGGGGCATGTCGAAATTGATCACATGGCTGATGCCGGCAACGTCGAGCCCGCGCGCGGCGACGTCGGTCGCGACGAGCGTGCGCACGCGCCCGCGGCGCATTTCCTGCAGCGTGTAGGTTCTTTCGCGCTGGCGCATGTCACCATGCAACGCCGCCGCCGCGTGCCCTTCGCCGCGCAACCGTGTGGCCAGCGTTTCGGCGTCGCGCTTGGTCGCGATGAACACGATGCTCTGCGTCATCGTGATGTCGGTCAGGAGGTGATCGAGGATCCGGTGCTTGTGCGCGTGATCGTCGGTGAAATGCACGCGCTGCTCGATCGCTATCGGCGCGGCTTTGCCCGCGGCGACTTCGATGCGCACCGGGTCGCGCAACAGCTTGCCGGCGAGTCGGCCGATCGCGCCGTCGAGCGTCGCCGAGAACAGCACCGTTTGGCGCTTCGCCGGCGTGCGCGCGGCAATACGCTCGACGTCCTCGATGAATCCCATGTCGAGCATCCGGTCGGCCTCGTCCAGCACGAGCATGTCGAGCTGCGACAGGTCGATGTGGCCGCGTTCCATGTGATCGAGCAGGCGGCCGGGTGTGGCCACCAGGATGTCGACGCCGCGCGCGAGCTGCTTGTTCTGCACCGGGTACGGCGCCCCGCCGTAGATACACACGGTCCTGACACGCAAATGCGCTCCGTAGCGCATCGCTTGTTCGGCGACTTGCTGCGCCAGTTCGCGCGTGGGTGCCAGCACCAGAACGCGCGGGCCATGGCCGAACGGACGCTTCGGCGCCGGGGCGGCCCCCTTGGGGTCGACAAAGCGCTGCAACGCCGGGAGCACGAAGGCCGCGGTCTTGCCGGTGCCGGTCTGTGCCGACCCGACGACGTCGCGCCCCTGCAGCAACGGCGGGATCGTCTGGGCCTGGATCGGCGTCGGCTCGGCGTAGCCGCAGTCGGCCAGCGCGCGCAGCAGTTCCGGCGCCAATTGCAATGATTCGAAATTCATCGTTCGTCCGATCATGAGCTTCGCGCCGCCGTCGAGGGCGTCGCGAAAAAACCAAAGCCGCACCGGCGAAAAGCGCCGGGGTCAGCTCAAAGTCCGGAGACGCGGAAATGGCGCCGGGTCGTCAGCGTCCGGACAGGGCCGGGCAGACGTCACCCTCGCGCAAACGGCCGCAACCGGGTCGAGAAACCATCATCTCTAACCGGGAATTGCCGCTCGGGAGAACGAACGGAGCGAAGGATTAGAAACCGATGATCGGACTGCCTGAATTCCGTTGCGGAAACGTGCTTTCCGAAACGCGGCGGGCAATCGTACGCTGGAGCAAAAGGCGGCTCGCGTAGCGCCGTACAGACGACATCATAGCATGAAACGCGCGTCCGCGCCGCCGGCCGAGGCATTGCGATGCGAGGCCCACTGCTTGTCGGCTTCGTCGTCGTCATCCTCGTCGTCGTCGAGATCTTCATCGTCGTCCGGATCGATGTTTCCGCCCTTGCCGCCGCCTTTGTTGGCCTCGTCCTCGTCGTCGTCGTCATCGTCGACCGGTGGAATCGGACCTGGGGTATGCAACAGCAACGGCGACAGCACCGCGTCACTGAGCGATTCGGTCGACCGGAACGGCAAACGGTCCGGCATGTCGGGTGAAGTCGTTGGCGCACTCATCGCGAGCCTCCTGTAATCGGGCGGCAACGGGTATTATCGCAGGCGGCGCTATGCGTTAGCCCGCTTCGCCCCGGCCGCCGGCGCGCGGACGCTTCGATTATCTCAAACCTCTCGATCGTAATGCCACCCTCAGCGCTGGTCGCCCTGCCCTCCGACTGGAAAACGTCGACCTTGCTCGGTCGCGCCTGGCTTCCCGGCAATCCCGGCGGCCCGGCGCCGATCACCGTGCGGCCCGACGGTGCGGTCATCGATCTGTCCGCGATCGCGCCGACGGCCAGCGCATGGCTCGAACGCGACGACCTCGCGGCGGCGATGCATTCCGCGGCCGGGCCCTCGGTGGACCGGATCGATGCGCTTCTGGCCAACAGCCGCAGCGATTTCGACGCCGGTGCGCCGCGCCTGCTCGCCCCCTGCGATCTGCAGGCAATCAAGGCCGCAGGCGTGACTTTTGTCGCGAGCACGCTGGAGCGCGTGATCGAAGAGCAGGCGCGCGGTGACGCGAGCCGCGCCGACGCGATACGCGCCCGGCTGCAAGGCATACTCGGCGATGACCTGGCGAGCGTGCGCCCCGGCTCGGCCGACGCGGCGCGCATCAAGCAGATCCTGGTCGAGCAAGGCGCCTGGTCGCAATACCTGGAAGTAGGCATCGGTCCCGACGCGGAAATCTTCACCAAGACGCAGCCGATGGCCGCGGTCGGTCTGGGTGCGCTGATCGGCGTGCACCCGAATTCGACCTGGAACAATCCCGAGCCCGAGATCGTGCTGGCCGTCGACTCGCGCGGCAGGATCCGCGGCGCGACCCTGGGCAACGACGTCAACCTGCGGGATTTCGAGGGCCGCAGCGCGCTATTGCTCGGCAAGGCCAAGGACAACAACGCCTCGTGCGCGATCGGTCCATTCATCCGCGTATTCGACGATGGCTTCGCGCTGGACGATGTGCGAAACACCGAGATCACGCTCGACGTGCACGGCCCCGAAGGCTATCACCTGCGCGGCGCGAGCTCGATGACCAAGATCAGCCGCGATCCCGAGGACCTGGTCGCGCAGGCAATCGGCGCGACCCATCAGTACCCCGACGGTTTCATGCTGTTCCTTGGCACGATGTTCGCGCCGGTCGAGGATCGTGGCGCGCCGGGCATGGGCTTCACGCACAAATCCGGAGATCGCGTCGTCATCGCGGCGGCGCGCCTGGGCGCGCTCGAGAATCATGTGACCACCAGCGACCGGGCGCCGCCCTGGACATTCGGCGCCGGCGAATTGATGCGCAACCTTTCGGCACGCGGACTGCTGCGCGCCGGATGACCACGAGGAAACCACGATGAACGACCTGCACCGCAACTACATCGCCGGCGAATGGGCGCCGGGCGCCGAAACCGCGAACAACATCAATCCGTCCGACTTGAGCGACGTCATCGGCGTCTATGCGCGCGCCGACCGGATCCAGGCCGACGCGGCGATCGGCGCCGCCCGCGCGGCGTTTCCCGCGTGGGCCGTGTCATCGGTGCAGGATCGCTTCAACTGGCTCGACACGATCGGCAACACGATCCTCGCGCGCAAGGACGAGCTCGGGCGCTTGTTGTCGCGCGAGGAAGGCAAGACGCTGCCCGAGGGCGTCGGTGAAGCGGCGCGCGCCGGTCAGATCTTCAAGTTCTTCGCCGGCGAAACGCTGCGCCTGGCCGGCGAAAAGATCCCCTCGGTCCGTCCCGGCATCGACGTCGAGGTCACCCGCGAGCCGATCGGCGTCGTCGGCATCATCACGCCGTGGAATTTTCCGATCGCGATCCCTGCGTGGAAGATCGCGCCGGCGCTCGCGTACGGCAATTGCGTCGTGTTCAAGCCGGCCGAGCTCGTGCCCGGTTCGGCGTGGGCGCTCGCCGAAATCATCGTCAACGCCGGCGTGCCCAAAGGTGTATTCAACCTCGTCATGGGACGCGGCAGCGTCGTCGGCGAGGCGATGATCAACGACCGTCGCGTCGACGGCATCAGCTTCACCGGCTCGGTCGCGACCGGCCACGCGATCGCGGCAAAAGCGATAAAGCGCATGGCCAAGCTGCAACTCGAAATGGGCGGCAAGAATCCGCTGGTCGTCCTGGACGACGCCGACCTGGGCGTGGCGGTCAATTGCGCGATCAACGGCGCTTTCTTTTCGACCGGGCAGCGCTGCACCGCCTCGTCGCGTCTGATCGTCGGGGCGGGCATCCACGACCGTTTCGTTTCCGCGCTGTCCGAACGGCTGGCCAAGCTCAAGGTCGACGATGCGCTGGCGCCGGGGACCGACATCGGTCCGGTCGTCGACGAGGCGCAGCTCAAGCAGGACCTCGAGTACATCGGCATCGGGCAGAAGGAAGGCGCGAAGCTGGTGGCCGGCGGCCAGGTTCTCGAGCGCAGCAAGAAGGGCCATTACCTGGCGCCGGCGCTGCTGACCGAGGCGAACAACACGATGCGCACGTCGCGCGAGGAAATCTTCGGGCCCGTCGCCAGCGTGATCCGGGTCAAGGACTACGACGAAGCGTTGGCTGTGGCCAACGATACCGACTTCGGGCTCTCCGCGGGCATCGTGACGACGTCGCTGAAGCACGCGTCGCATTTCAAGCGCGCCAGCGAGGCCGGCATGGTGATGGTCAACTTGCCGACCGCCGGCGTCGACTACCATGTCCCGTTCGGCGGTCGGAAAGGTTCGAGCTATGGTCCGCGCGAGCAGGGACGCTACGCCCGCGAGTTCTATACCGTCGTCAAGACTGCGTACACGTTGCCGTGATCTGGACGGCATTTGTGAACGACAACCGCGCTCCCATTGGGTGTCGACAATCCTTACAGACTGCTGATCTTTATCTTCCGACTTCCAATCTAAGCCACTGTAATTAATCAAATCGTGGCATTCGGTACGCTTGTTGCATACAACCTGTCCGCCAAGCACTATTAACGACGGAGAGGCCATGTTTGCACTGATCAAGTCGACGATCGCCAAGGCCTTCCGGGTCACGCTACCTGCCGCTGCGCTCTCGATGTGGGCCGCGTCGGCGATCGGCGGCACGTCGGTCGGCCAGGTTCCCGAGCCGGCAACCCTGCTTCTGCTCGCCGTGGGCCTGATCGTACTTTGGTGGGGGCTGAAGAAGCGGAAGCCCTGACCGATTCGCGCCGAGGGGCGAACAGCGGTTCAGCGGCCCACCATCGCGAGGACGTCGGCCTTCAGGAAGCGTTCGACGACCAGCATGAAGCCGATCGATGGGATCAGCAGCAGCAGCGCGGTGATCGACGCGATCTGGTAATTGCCGCCCATGCTGGCGTTGAACATCAGCAGCGGCAAGGTCGTCACGTCCGGGACGCCGACGAAGTAAGTGCCGGTAAATTCGTCCAGCGATTCGAGGAACACAAAAATCGCGCTGGCGATCAGGCCGGGCGCGGCGATCGGAAGCGTGACGGTGCGAAAGCACGTCCAGGCCGAAGCCCCAAGGTTGCGCGCCGCCTCTTCGAGCGAAACGTCGACCGAGGCGAACGCCGCCGACGCGATCCAGACTGCCAGTACCAGTCCATGCGAGGCATGCACGAGCACGACGCCCAGAATCGTGCCGTTGAGGCCGATCTGATAGAACACCTGCGCAATGTTGACGTAGACGGGCAGGTTGGGCACCGCCTGCGGCAGCAGAAACGCGAGCAGGATCGCGCTGCGCCACGGCAGCCTTAGCCGGGCCAGCGCATAGCCGGCCGGTACGGCGACCGCGAGGCTCAGAAAGACCGTCAGCACGGCAATCCATACGCTGGTGCCGAGCGAGGCCAGCGCGTTGCCGCGTGGCTGGAAAACCCGGTACCAGAAGGTCAGCCCGTACTCGAGCGGCAGTTTGCTCGGGAAGTACCAGCGTTCGGCGAACGCCCACAGGAACAGGTTGAGCAGCGGCCCGAAAATCGCAAATGCGAACAGCGCCAGCAGCACCGCGCGAAGCAGCGCCCGTAGCGGGAGAGGCAGCGACAGAGCGCTCACGTCGCCTCGATCTTGGCTGCGGCATGGCGCAGATAGAACCACGCCCCACCCGCGGCGAGCAGCAGCGACAGCAGGCATAAGGCATTCGCGACGGCGTAGTCAGCGAAGGTGTTGATACGGTAGGCGACGTCGACGGTAACCATCGTCGGCGAATTCGGATTGATCATCAGCGGCACCGACAGCACCGAAAGCATCGTCACGAACGATAGGACGAGTCCAACCAGCAAGGTGCCGCGCACCTGCGGCAGAACGATGTCGAGCAACACGCGCAAGCGCCGCGCGCCGAGGTTGCGCGCCGCCTCGATGTGCTGCGACTCGAGCGAAGCCATCGCGCCGGCCAGCAGCAGCGTCACGAACGGCGCCTGCTTCCAGACGAAGGCGACAACGATGCCGCGCCAGTCGAGCAGGCTTTGCGCCGACAAGGGCTCGATAAGCCCGGTGCCGATCAGCACATGGTTCAGCATGCCGTTCTTTGCCAGAAACGTCCGCATCACCTGTCCGGCAACGACGAACGGAATGAATAGCGGCCAGCGGTAAAGCCAACGCAGCAGCGCGACCGCGCGCGGATTTTCGCCCAGCGTCAGGTAGCCGGCGATCGCGATCGACAAGAGCCCGATCAGTACCGTCGACAGCAGCACGATCGCCAGGGTGAACAGCAGATCGGTGGTGTAAAGGTCGAAGGCCTTGCTGAAATGCTCGAGGGTGAAGGCGCCGCCGACCTTGGCTCGGAACGCAACGACCGCCGACATCGCCAGCGGCGCGATGAAGAATACGCCGACCACGGCGAGCGCCGGCGCGGCAAGCGCCAGACCGTGCCAGCGCGGCGCCGATGCCTGGCCGTTCATCGCGCGCCGCCTTAGTGGGCCAGACAGTTACTTGAGCACTACCCGCTCATAACCCTCGACGATGTCGGTGAAATATTCCGACAACGGGAACGGCCGGCCGTATTTCGACAGGTCGCTCGGCGAGATATCGGTGAACAGTTTGTTCCAGCTCGCCGTGTCGAGCTTCGCCTGCACGTGCTGCGGGTCGATCCCCGGGTACCAGTTGAATTGCTTGACGATGCCCTCGGCCTGGACTTCGGGGCTCTCCGCCAAGTCGATGAACTTCTTGGCGAGCTGCGCATGCGCCGCCTTGGCCGGAATCACGTAATACATCGGCTGTCCCGGCAGGCCCGGCGACGGCAGCGAAAGCTTCATCTTCGGGCTCATGCGACCGTCGGCTTGCCAAGTGTAGAACATGTCGACCCAGACCGGGCCGATGGCGATCTCGCCTCGGTTCAGCATGTCCAGCGTCCCCGCATTGCCGGGCGTCATCACGACGAACTGATTGAACTCCTTGAGGCCGCCCAGCGCCTTGTCGATCGCGACTTTCTGCGCCGGATCGTACGGGCCCTTTTCCAGCTTGTCGGCCAGGCCGGTACTGGCTTCGACCCAGCCCATGACGAATCCGACGCCGGACATGCCGCCCTTGACGCCGTTGTAGCCGAATTGCTTGGGATTCTTTTTCACCCATTCGGTCAATTCGCCGAACGACTTCGGCGGCGCCTTGACCAGCTCCGGGTTGTACGCGAACGCGATCTGGCTGTGAAACATCGGCAGCACGTAACCGTCGACATTGGCGCCCAGCGCGTTGGTCGCGGTGTCGCGCGTGACCAGCTTGCCGGCGCCGACATCCTTGCGATACGGCATCAGCAGCTTGTCGCCGACCATCGTCGCCGCGCCGCGCTGATGCACGACAGCCACGTCGATATCCCAGTCGGCGGTCCCGGCCTTCTGCTGCGCCGACAGCTTCTCGTAGATTTTCTGCGAGCCCGAATCGCCGGGGCCGGTGCCTACGGCGCGCACCTTGACGCCGGGGTTGGCAGCCTCGAATTTCGGCGCCAGGTAGTTGTTGACGTAGTCGACCATGTTCTGGTCGCCCGCGGTGATGACGTTCAGCGTGGTTTGCGCGAACGCCCCGCCGGCGAAGGCGAGCGCGGAAGCGAGTGCTATCAGGCGAGATTTCATCGAACCCTCCTATTTTGTTCCGGCGGCGATTCTCGTCGCGGATGTCGCTCGCGAAAACGGCGCACCCGCCCGCACCGCCGCGGCAGTGCAGCACAATTGGCGACAATACCCCAAATCGTCCGCAGCCGACATCGGCGCGTCCGTTATGCCGCCGGACGCATTACGCCCGCAGCGGCCTTGTCCGCCTGGTCCGGAGGAAACAGCAGCAGCGCTTCGCGCGGAACGATGACGCAGGCGGCGGCCCCTTCGGGCAAGCGGTCCGGCGCATGGACCCACACATCGCCCCCGACGGTGCGCACGCGGTAGCGATAGCCCTGGCCGACATACACGGCCTGTGCGATCGTCCCCGAGAGGACGAGGCTACCATCCGCCGACGCCGTCGCGGTCCCCAGCCGGGCCGAATCGCTGCGAAAATGCGCGCGCACGCGCCGGTCCGATCCGCCGTCCGCCGCCGCGATCAGCACGCCGTCGTCGCGCTGAGCGACATCGATCGCGTTGTCCGCTCCCATGAAGCCGGCCACGAACGCCGACGTGGGCCGATGAAAGATTTCCTCGGGCGCACCGATCTGGACGATGCGCCCTGCATCGATGACCGCGATCCGGTCGGACAAGGTCAGCGCCTCCTCCCGATCATGCGTGACGTAGACCGCCGTGATGCCGATGCGCTGCTGCAGCGCGCGCAGCTCGTGGCGCAGCTCCAAGCGCACTTTGTAGTCGAGGTTCGACATCGGCTCGTCGAGCAGCAGGAGGTGCGGGTCGATCGCCAGAGCGCGTCCGAGCGCGACGCGCTGGCGCTGGCCGCCGGACAGTTGCGTCACCGGCCTCGGCCCGAAGCCGTCAAGTTGCAACAGCTTCAGCATGTCCGCGACCCGGCCGGCTATCGCGGCCTTCGTCCAGCCGCGCATGCGCAAACCGTAGGCGATATTGTCCGCGACGTTCATGTGCGGCCACAGCGCATACGACTGGAACATCATCGCCGTCCCGCGCGCTTCGGGCGGCAGACCGGTGATGTCCTTGCCGCCGACCTTGATCGTGCCCGATTCCGGACGCACGAATCCGGCGATCGCGCGCAGCAACGTGGTCTTTCCGCAGCCGGAGCTGCCCAGGAGGGCGATCATCTCGCCGCGCTGGACGCCCAGGCTGACGCGATCGAGTACACGCGTCGCGCCGTACGAGACGGTCAGCGCTTCGATCGAGAGATACGGCGGGTTTGCGTTCAATGAGTCACCGCGATCACGGCGCGTCCGACGCAGCAGGGAGTGCGCTCGAATATCGCGGTCGGGTGCAGCGGCGATTGTGGCGTAATTGCAGATGGCGTTCAAGATGTTCAGTCCAGCTGGAACGGGAGTTGCATAGGCTTGGGTGATTACGACGATCGTGCGGTCTTCCGCCCGTTGAGCGACTGATCGCTTCGGGATGATGGCGCCGATCGGGTGACGCGTTGCGTCGCAAAGCGCCGCGCCGTGTCGCGTTCGCCGCGACCGACAATGACGATGTCATGACGACGCGCGTTTAGCGGTTTGACATATGCTGTTTCGGGGCCGCGGCGACAAGCCGCCAACAGGCGCGCGCGGCCCGGAATGATCAGGGGAACTCAAGCATGACGAGGATGAACATGTTGCGCAGGATGGCGATCTTGGTGGCGGCGTTCGCGCTCATTGCACCGTGCGCGGCGGCCGCGGATTTCGTTTTTTCGATCACCGAGGGTGTCACCTACTATCAGACCAACCGCGAAATCCAGGCGCGATTCCAGCCATTGTCGGACCTGTTGGCGAAGGCGCTGAAGCGGCCGGTGCGCATGGTGGTAGTCAGCCCCTACAACGACCTGCGCGAAGGTCTTGCCAAGCAGGAATATGACTTGTCGTTTATCCATCCGGCGCACGTCTCTCTCGCCGCGATCAAGTCGGGCCAGTATCATTCGGTCGCATGGACGACGGGTTTTACCGACTACTCGGTATTCCTCCTGATCAACAAGGATCAGTCGTACACCAAGCTCGACGATCTGAAGGGACACACGGTCGTCAGTCCCGATCCGGATTCGATCACCGCGGCAATGCTGCGGGCGATGCTGCGCGACCAGAAATTTGGCTCGACCGACGTCAAGGTGATCACGACGCGCTACCAGGACGCGGTGCCGTTTTATGTCGAGTACGGTTTTGCGCAAGCCGGCGCGACCGCAGCCAAGGCGGTAGCGAAGTCGTGGACCTCCAAGGGTGGCAGGATCCTGCTGACCTCGCGCCCGACGCCGATCAAGCAGTTCATTGCCTCGTCCAGGCTGTCCGCCGACGACGACGAAAAGGTGCGCGCTGTGCTGACGACGTTGGTGCAAAGCGACGGCGGCAAGCACGCGCTCACCACCCTCGGCTACCAGGGATTCATCCCACCGAATCGCGACGACGAACTGAAGGCGATCGCCTGGCTCGGCCTGTGAGACGGCGCGCCCCCAGACCGCCGCCGGTGCACCGCGTCGCCGCCGCGCTGATTGCGCGACGCTGACGATGGCGGCCGGACGCGCAAGGCGGCCGTACACGGTCCGGTCGTCTCCCACGCATGGGCGCGGTGCATTCGCGACCCGGACGATAAGGAAGGGCGCCCGCATCGTCGAGTACCGCGGCGCCCGCTCGAGTTGGGATGTGGCGCGCGAGCGTCCTCCGAGCGATCCTTCCGACCCCTACCACACGCTGCTGTTCGAGCTTTCCGATGGCAGCGTGATCGATGCGGGCGTGCGCGGCAACACGGCGCGCTGGATCAACCACGGCTGCGAGCCGAACTGCGAGGCGATCGAATACGACGACGGTCGAGTCTTCATTCACGCCAGGCGCACGATACGCGCCGGAGAAGAGCTGACCTACGACTACCGCCTGAGCTTCGTCGGCCCGATCAGCCAGCGGGCGCGCGAAGCGCTGCGCTGCCGCTGCGGCGCGAAGCGCTGCCGCGGCACCCTGCTGCTCAAGCCGCCGGCCAGGGCGAAACGGCGCGCGCGGCCGGGCTGATCGCGATCAGTGCTTGGCGAGCTCCAGCTTGCCGATCTGATTGCGATGCACTTCGTCGGGTCCGTCGGCGAGGCGCAAGGTCCGGGCGTGCGCATACGCCTGCGCAAGGCCGAAGTCGTCGCAGACGCCCGCGGCGCCATGCGCCTGGATCGCCCAATCCAGTATCGTGCAGGCCATCGCGGGTGCTGCGACCTTGATCATCGCGATTTCGGTCCTCGCGGCCTTGTTGCCTACCGTATCCATCACGTAAGCTGCCTTGAGCGTCAGCAGCCGAGCCTGGTCGATCATGATGCGCGACTCGGCGATTCTCTCCAGGGTCACCGTGCGTTCGGCCACCGGCTTGCCGAACGTCGTTCGTGACTTGACCCGCAGGCACATCTTTTCCAGTCCGCGCTCGGCCAGCCCGATCAGGCGCATGCAGTGGTGGATGCGGCCCGGTCCCAGCCGCCCCTGCGCGATCTCGAATCCTCTGCCCTCGCCGAGCAGGATGTTCGACTGCGGGACGCGCACGTTCTCGAAATCGATTTCCATGTGCCCGTGCGGCGCGTCGTCATAGCCGAACACCGGCAGATGACGCAGGATTTTCACCCCGGGCGTGTCGCGCGGCACCAACAGCATCGACTGCTGGGCGTGACGCGGCGCTTGTCGATCGCTCTTGCCCATTACGATAAAGATGCGGCAGCGCGGATCGCCCGCACCCGACGACCACCACTTGCGCCCGTTGACGACATAGTGGTCGCCGTCGCGCACGATCGAGCATTCGATGTTAGTCGCATCCGACGATGCGACATCGGGCTCGGTCATGCAAAACGCCGAGCGCATGGTTCCCGCCAGCAGCGGCTCGAGCCATTGCGCCTTTTGCGCGGGGGTGCCGTAGCGCTCGAGCACTTCCATGTTGCCGGTGTCTGGAGCCGAACAATTGAAGACCTCGGGCGCCCAGAGTACGCGCCCCATGATTTCGCACAGCGGGGCGTACTCGGTATTGGTCAGGCCCGCGCCGCGTGCCGACGCCGGAAGAAACAGATTCCACAGGCCGGCTGATCTGGCCGCCGCCTTGAGCTCCTCGACCAGGCGCGTCGGCTGCCAGCGATCGCCGGCGGCTACTTCCTGGTAATAGCGCTGCTCATTCGGATAGACGAATTCTTCGAAGAATGCTTTGAGGCGGCCCTGCCATTGGACAACCGCCGGCGAGTAATCGAAATCCATCGTCATCCTTTCGTGGCGCGCGCGTGGCCGCCTCAGCCGTGGCGCGTTTCCCGCGCGCGGCTTCGCTCGACCTGTTTCCACGCGAGCTCGGCCAGCGGCCGGGCACGCCGCCCGGCCTCCAGCGCTTGCTCGCTCGCGGCATTGCCAGCCAACGCACGGCTCAGAACGCCCTGCAGTATGCCCGCCATGCGAAACATGTTGTACGCCATGTAAAAATCCCAGGCCTGTTCGCCCGGTTGCTCGAGCGTCGGATTGTCGCGCAGATACATCGCGACGTATTCGGCCTCGGTTGGAATCCCGAGTGCCGCGAAATCGCAGCCGCGCAGGCCGCGAAACTCGTCCGGCGCGAGCCGCCAGGCCATCAGGTGATAGGCGAAGTCGGCCAGCGGATCACCCAGCGTGGACAACTCCCAGTCGAGGACCGCCAGCACCCTGGGCTCGTGCTTGTCGAAGATCATGTTGTCCAGACGGAAGTCGCCGTGGACCAGCGACGTTCGCTCGCCCGGCGGAATGTGCCCCGGCAGCCATTCGATCAGGCGATCCATCGAGCCGATGGCTTCGGTCGCCGACGCCCGGTATTGGCGGCTCCAGCGGTCGATCTGCCGCGCGAGATAATTGCCGGGCCGGCCGTAATCAGCAAGACCGACCTCGGCGAAGTCGACGCGGTGCAATGCGGCGATAACCCGATTCATCTCGGCGTAAATCGCCCGGCGCTCCTCCGGCGCCATTCCCGGCAGCAGCGGATCCCAGAAGATCCGGCCGTCGACAAAATCCATCAGATAGAAAGGCGTGCCTATCACCGTCTCGTCCAGGCACAGGCAATGCGTGCGCGCAACCGGCACCGCGCTCCCGCCGAGCGCACGGATCACCCGGTATTCGCGATCGATCGCGTGCGCCGATGGGAGCAGCGTGCCGCGCGGCTTGCGGCGCAGCACATACGACTTTCCGCCGGCGGTCAGCTTGTAAGTCGGATTTGACTGCCCGCCTTTGAACTGCGCAACGTCGAGCGGGCCGGTGAAACCCGCGACGTTGGCGTCGAGATAGCGCTCGAGCGCAGCGACATCGAAGCGAAGCGCGTCGGCGACCGGGCGCGTACCTTCGAACTGACGGTAATCGCTCATCTACTCGTGGCCGAAACGCGTTTAGACAGCGGTGACGCCGCCGTCGACTGCGACGATCTGGCCGGTGATAAACGCGCCCGCGTCGGAGGCCAGAAGCACGGTCAGACCCTTCAGGTCTTCCGGACCGCCGACCCGCTTCAGCGGTGCCCTGGCCGCCACCGCCTCGCCCATCATCTCCAGCACGCCCTTGGTCATCTTGGTCGGGAAAAAACCGGGCGCGATCGCGTTGACATTGATGTTGTACTGGGCCCATTCGGCCGCGAGCGAACGCGTGAAATTGACCACGCCGCCCTTGGTCGTGTTGTACGCCAGCGTTGCGGGCCGGCCAGGGTCGCCGCCGCCGACGAGTCCGAGTATCGATGCGATATTGATGATCTTGCCCTGCCGGCGAGGCAGCATCGACCGGCGGCCGACTTCCTGGCAGACGACGAACATCGAGGTCAAGTTGAGATCGACGACCTTCTGCCACGCCTCGAGCGGATGGTCGATCGTGGCCGCGCCCCAAGTGGTTCCGGCGTTGTTGATCAGCACGTCGATCGGTCCGAGCGCGGCGATCGCCCGCTCGACGACGGGGCCGATCGCGGCCGGTTTCGACAGGTCGGCCACCAAGGTAACGACGTCGGCGCCCCATTGCGCGCGGAGCTCAGCTGCGGCCTCGTCGAGCTCGTCGCCTTTGCGCGCAACCAGGGCGAGCCTTGCACCCATTTCAGCCAGCGCCTCGGCCATCTGCAATCCCAGTCCGCGCGAACCTCCGGTGACCAGCGCCGCCTTGCCGGTCAGATCGAATCGTTGCTTGACGCTCATAGCGCTCCCGCTACCCCGTTTTGTACTTCGATCGGCGATCGATATGCCAGCCTCTGCTTTCGCACACCCGCCGTGGCCATTGCATTCAGGTTAACATTGTCCGCCAACGGGGGATCGATGGAGTCGTTCGAACGGCGCTTCCCTTCCGCGTCGGTGCTGACGCCATCATCCTGGATGCGCCGAGCTTGCCCGATGACCGCAAAGAGGTGATCGATCGTGCAGCGCAAACTGACCGTCATCGTCTCGGCCGACGTGATCGGCTACACGGCGATGATGGAGCGCAACGAGGCCGGCACGCTTCAGTGCCTGATGGCCAATCGCAAGTCGATCTTTGATCCGCATGTGGCCGCGCACGGCGGTCGCATCGTCAAGCTGATGGGCGACGGTGCGCTGGTCGAATTCGCCAGCGTCGTCTCGGCGATCAACTGCGCGCGCGCTATTCAGCAGGCGACAGAAGCCGAAACCGGCGTGCCGGGGCCGGATCGCATCCGCTATCGGATCGGAATCACGCTCGGCGAGGTTATCGTCGATGGCGACGATATCTATGGCGACGGAGTCAACGTGGCTGCGCGCGTCCAGGCGCTGGCTGAGCCCGGCGGCGTGGCGGTGACGCGCACGGTGCGCGACCATGCGGTCGGCAAGGTCGCGGTGGCATTCGAGGACCTTGGCGAGCACGCGGTGAAGAATATCGAGCGTCCGCTGCATGTGTTCGCGGTGCGCGCGTCGGCAGCGCAGGCAGCACCGCCGCCGGAAGCGCAGCAGAAGCCGCGCCTGTCGATCTGCGTGCTTCCTTTCGCCAACATGAGCGGCGATCCGGAACAGGAATATTTCAGCGATGGCATCACCGAGGACATCATCACCGATCTGGCCAAGGTGTCCGCTCTGGCTGTCGTTTCGCGTAACACGGCGTTCACCTTCAAGGGCAAACCGATCGAGATCGCGCAGGTGGCGCGCCAACTGCGCGTCAGCCACGTGCTCGAGGGCAGCGTTCGCAAGGCAGGCAACCGCGTGCGGATCACCGCGCAGCTGATCGAAGGCGCGACCGACAGCCACCTCTGGGCCGAGCGCTACGACCGCGATATGGGCGACATTTTCGCGCTGCAGGACGAAATCTCCGAAGCCATCGTGAAGGCATTGAAGCTGACGTTGCTTCCCGCCGAGAAGCAGGCGATCGAGCGGCGCTCGACGACCAATCCGGAAGCCTACAAGCTTTACCTGATGGCGCGACAGTACAACGCGACCGGCAATTCGCGTCACCGCGAAATCACCGTGCGGCTGTGCCGGCGCGCCGTCGAGATCGATCCCGGCTACGCCCGCGCCTGGGCGCTGCTCGCCGTCTGCCAATCGAACAAGTTTCTCCTCGTCAGCCTCGGCGGCGACACCGGATGGGACGCCGCGGAGCGCGCACTGGCCCTCGCACCAGATCTGGCGGAAGCGCATGCCGCGAAAGGGCGGATTCTCGGCGATGCCGGCCGTTACGAAGAGGCATTGGCAGAGCATGCGATCGCATTGCGCCTCGATTCGGATGCCTACGAAGTCAACGCGGCTGCGGCACGATGCTTTATTGCGGTCGGCCGCCACGACGATGCGATCCAATGCCTCGAGCGCGCGGCGGCGGCGATCGGATCGGATTTCTGGGCGCTGGGCATGGCCATTCAATGCTACGAAGCCAAGGGCGACCGGGACGAGGCGATCATTGCCGCGCGGCGCACGCTCGAGCGCGTCGAAAAGGTCGTCGTCACCGAACCCGATCATGGCGTCGCTCTCGGCTTTGGCGTCAGCGCGCTGGCCACCTTGGGCGAGGTTGACCGGGCCAAGGAGTGGGCGGAGCGCGCGGTGCTGCTCGACCCCGACAATGCCAACCTGACCTACAACCTTGCATGCAGCATGGCCAAGCTGGGCGAACTGGACCAGGCGATCGCAATTCTGACGCCGGTCTTCCACTTGGCACAAGCGCAAAATCTGAACTGGTTCAAGATCGACTCCGATCTCGACCCGCTTCGCGCCGATCCGCGGTTCAAGGCGATGCTCGAGCAGGCCGAAGCGCGGTTGGCGAATTCACCCCCGCCTCGCCCCGCTTGATCCCGCCGGGCGCGCGGCGTATGGTCGCAGCATGATCGCGATCGCGAATGCGGATCGCGCCAAGGCGCCTCGTTGAACGTCGACCGGCGCTCAACGACAGGAGGAACGAGATGAAAACGGCGATGGTATCGCTCGTCACATTGATGGCGGCCGGAGGCATGCTGACAGTCGGCGCCGCCGAGCTCAAGAAGGAGGTCACCGTCGAGATCCAGAGCGCCGGGCTTCATGCGGACATGGCGCCGGGGATGTATGTCTGCGCGGAAGGCCACCTGCATATCAAGGGCACCGTGCAGAACCTCACCGAGGCGCCTGTCGGTCCGATCAAGGTCGCCGGCAAGGTGTTCGATGCCAACGGAAAGGTGTTGGGGACCGCGACCGCATCGACCAAGCGTCCGGTGCTCAACCCCAACGACACGGCGGACGTCAATCTGGAATTCCTCACCGTCAGCGGCCCGCTGATCAAGCAGGTGAAGAATCAGACGCTCGAGGTCGTCGCCGTGAGTCCCAAACCGTAATCCAGCCCCGGGCGCCGCGGGGTGCCGGATTCGCCTCCCAGCGATGAGCGATGTCCTCACCCCGTTCGATAATGCGGCGACCAGCGCTACCGTCATTGCGTCGACGCAGCGCTGGTTGGAGCGCGCGGTCATCGGGCTCAACCTTTGTCCGTTCGCCAAGGCCGTTCATGTCAAGCGACAGATTCGTTACGCGGTCACTGCGGCGACGACGGATGACACGTTGCTCGCGGAACTGCGGCACGAGATCGAACTGTTGGGAGAGGCGGATCCGGAAGAGATCGATACCACGCTGCTGATCCATCCGCAGGCACTGAACGATTTCACCGACTATCACATGTTCCTGAAGCACGCCGATGTCGCGATCAGGAACCTTGGACAGGAAGGGCACCTGCAGATCGCGAGCTTCCACCCGGCCTACGAGTTCGCCGGCAGTGCACCCGACGACATCGCGAACTTCACCAACCGTTCACCGTATCCCATGCTGCATCTGTTGCGCGAGGCCAGCATCGATCGCGCCGTGGCGGCGTTTCCGGATGCCGCCACGATCTACGAGCGCAATATCGACACGCTGCACCGGCTCGGTCACGAGGGATGGAGACGGTTGTGGACAGCCGACCGGCCTTGAGTCGACGGGACCCACGCCGCCGCCGGCGTACCCGCCCGACCGGCGGCCCGGAGGACGATGCCTGGAGTCCGGTCGTAAGCACGACGCGAAACCGCGCCTTGCCGCGAGAGGTACGGCCGGACGCGCCAAGTTTACGTCGTCCGTCGCGCCTATGTCGATTGCTGCGGGCCTGACTGCGTCGTATCGGTCGGCGCGCCCTTGTTGCCCACCCTGGCGCCCTGCACCATCTCGGTCATCCAGTTCACCAGTAACGAGGTATACGAACGCTGCGAGGCTTCGTCCGACAAGCCGTGATCCGCGCCTTGAATCATCCGGTAGGTAAGCGAATGGGCTCGCGTGCACGCCTCGACGTAGCTGGTGATCACGGTGTGCGGGATCACGCCGTCGTTTTCCGACTCGATCACCAGTACGTCGCCCTGAAACTCCAGGCATGCGCGCAGCGCCCGATTCTCGGCCGGTGGAATCAGCTTCTTCCGGTACGCGACCAAGTCGTGGTCGCGGTGCAATTGCAGCTTGGGCAATTCCCAGCCGGTATCGAGATAGAGCGCCGGCGCGCGCAGCGCCAGCCATTTGACGGCGCGCATCGCCGTAAGAACGGCGGCCAGGTAACCGCCGTAACTGCTGCCCACCACTGCGATGGCGGAGCTATCGACGTTGGGGTTGCCGGCGATCACATCGTAGGCCGCCACGACATCGGCCAGATTCTGCTCCCGCGAAACGGCTTCGTATTGGAGCCGCGTTTCCGCGTGGCCGCGCAAGTCGAAAGTCAGGCACACGCATCCCAGCGCGGCCACCTCGCGCGCGCGCGCCAGGTATTGTTGCTGACTGCCGCCCCAGCCGTGCACGAACAGTACGCCGGGAATCCGGGTGCCCGGTGTGATCAGCGTTCCGGCGACGTGGCCGTCGCCGATGACGACTTCGATCGTCTGATCACGGGTTGGCATAGCGCTCGATACGCACGTACTTGGTCATGGCCCCCGCGTGCTCGTCGACGCCGCTAAAATACACATGGGCATCCGCGGGGACCGACCCCGTAGAATACACTTCGGTGGTCGCGGCGCGGACGACGTCGAGCGATCGGTCGGCGCGGAAAGCTTCAAGCGCCGCCACTTCCGCCGCGCTCGCGCCTCCGACCCGCCAGGATTGCTCCAGCACGCCCGAGCGCCACTGTCCCTGGTCATCGACACCCTGGACGACATCGTAGTTGCAGCGCGACGCGAACATGCCGCGAAACGACGCCATCGCGGCCGTGTGATAACCGCGGGCCTGGTCGATGGCGGTCTCGACTTCGCTAGCCAGCGCGAGCTTGATCAACTGGTCAAAGCCGCCGCGCGCAATGGTCAGGTCGGAACCGCCGTATACCTGCTCGCCGTGATGGTTGGTCGTGAGCCGCTGCACGCCGCAGTAACTTGCGCGCATCTCGTCGACGCATACCTGGCCGACGCTGTGCGTAACCACGTCCGCCAGGTCCTGTTCGAGCACCAGGCCGTCGCGCGACAGCGCGGCGTCATCGAGGGACTCGAGCCGCGCATCGAGCGCCCGTTCGTCGTCGACGACCGACTGGCCAAGGCCACCTATCCCCGCCGGAAGCTTCAGGCGAACGCGTCCCAGCTCGAGTAGTCGCAGCCCGGCGACGCGAGCATCGCGCCTCGCAAACGCCGAGTAGCCCGGAAGCACCAGGTCGCGAACGCGGTCCGGGAATTCGGCAGACCATCCCTCCGGTGAGTGCGACTCGGCATCGGGCAACGGATGGGTGATCGTCTTCGTGGCAGCGAATGCAAAGGGCACGACACCGCCGAACAAATCCCCCTCCCCTCTTATGCCCAAGCTCTGTGCGGCGTCTATTCCGACCAGCGTATCGTTCGGTACGAAATACAAAAGGTCCGAGTAGCGATGCGCAGGATCGTATTCGTCGGCGAAGCCGCAGCCCTTGATCGCCGCGAGTCGGGACGCGAGCTCGCGCAGCGTCACGCTTTCGTGATGGCGAGAGGCACGGCACGAATAGGTGACGACGATGCGGCCCCGCTTCGCTGCTTGCGTCATCGGGCAGTCTTCCGTGTGCGCTTCTCGCCCGCTGTCTCGCAAAAAGCATACCAAGCGACCGTTGCTGGCGCCGGAGGCGCGGATAATCCGCCGTCCGAAACCAACGTTCCCTCAATCAAGACTGACGTGCCGAAGTTTTCTTGCGCACTCGTCGACAAATGCGCGCACGGTGGTCGAAAGTCGCCGGGTATGCGGATAAATGATCTGAACAGGCACAGGCTCGTCTTCGAACTCTTCCAGCACATACCGGATCTTGTTCGATTTCCTGTACGGCGCGGTCTGATAGGACAGAAACATGCCCAGTCCGAGGCCGGTTGTGCACGCATTCAACGTGCTGTCGATCTCATTGCAAATGATCGCACAGGTAATCGGAACGGTTACGCGCCGCCGGCCGACCCGGAAGTTCCATTCGTTTCGCGGCGACAGCCCTGTGTGCCTGATGCAGCGATGCGTCCGGACGTCCGCTGGCGCGCGTGGAGTGCCGTGGCGTCGAAGATACCGCGGACTGGCGCAGATCACGCGCCGGACCTGTCCAACCTGGATCGCCACGAGCGACGAATCTTTCAGATGCCCAATCCGGACGGCGACATCTATCCCTTCCTCGACCATGTTGACCACGCGATCGACGAACAGCATTTCCACGTTGACGTTTTGATGGCGCCGGATGAACTCACTTACGATCGGCGCAAGATAGCGTCGGCCGAACAGTACCGAGGCGGTCACGGTCAGCCTGCCCTGCGGCTCGGCCTGACCGAAGCTCAGTTCCGCCTCAGCGTCCTGCACCTGAGAAAGGATCGCACGGCAGCGATCGAGGTATTGCGCGCCTTCATCTGTCAAATGGATGCGGCGGGTCGTGCGGTTCAGCAGCGATACACCAAGCTGGCGCTCGAGCGTGGCCAGGATCCGGACGACGGTGGGCAAGGATGTGTTGAGCGCATTTGCAGCCGCGGTAAGGCTTCCCTTTTCCACGATCCGCACGAATGTCGTCATCGCCGCGAGTTTATCCATCGTAGCGATTATTACTCCATTATTCAAAGCAGTCTATTACTGCTTGTGGTCTTTACTTCGCCATGATAATTCGCGACACTGGCCGCGCCGCGGCGGTTGCGGACCGTCTGTGGCGGAGCGATCGGAGCTGTTTCAACCGCGTATTGACACGACGGTATCCGCCTTCGCAGGACATCGGCGCTCGTGCAAAGGGATAACACGCCATGAACGACACCTGGACTTTCCGCTGGGTAGTGCTGCCGGTCGCGGCGGCGTCATTGCTGGGGGGACCGATTGCAGCGGCCGACGTGATTACCGACTGGAACGCTACCGCCGCCGATATCACCGTTGGCTCCGGTTTGGCAACGCCACCCGCCAACCGGATGATGGCAATGGTGCAGACCGCCGTGTACGAGGCCGTCAACGCCATCACCAAGCGCTACCCCGGCGATCGCATTACTCTGAACGCCGCACCCGGAGCGTCGGTCGATGCTGCGGTGGCGGCCGCGAACCGCGCGATGCTTTCGCGTTTGGTGCCGGCGCAGCAGGCCTCGATCGACAAGGCATATGCGAGCGCACTCGCTTCGATCCCCGATAGCGCGGCGAAGACGGCGGGGATCGCCTTGGGCGAACAGGCCGCCGCGGCCGTCCTCGCGTGGCGTGCCGATGACGGGGCGGTGTCGCCCGAACAGTACCGGCCGGCCACGACCGCCGGCGTCTACGTCCCGACCCAAATGCCCGCCGCCCCGCACTGGCCGAACCGCAAGCCATGGGTGATGACCTCGCCCGACCAGTTTCGACCCGGCCCGCCTCCAGCGCTCACGAGTGCGCTGTGGGCGCGTGACTACAACGAGATCAAGACGGTCGGCGGAAAAAACAGTACGACGAGAACGGCGGCGCAAACTGAAATCGCGCGCTTCTGGGAAACCACCGCGCCGACGATCTACTATCCGCTCGCGCGCTCTGTCGCCAACATGCCCGGCAGGGACGTGACGCAGAACGCGCGGCTGCTTGCATTGACCGGCGAGGCGATGGACGACGCGCTGATCGCGGTGTTCGACGCCAAGTACTGCTATAACTTCTGGCGACCGGTCACTGCGATTCGCAACGGCGACATCGATGGCAACGATGCGACCGAACGCGAGGTCAGCTGGCTGCCGTTCATCGACACGCCGATGCACCCCGAATATCCGTGTGCCCACTGCATCGTGTCGGGAGCTGTCGGCGCAGTGCTGGCGGCGGAGATCGGGACCGGAGCCTTACCGACGCTGACGACGACCAGCCCGACGGCGCCAGGGGTCGTCCGCAGCTGGACCAAGATCGACGATTTGGTGCTGGAAGTCGCCAACGCCCGCATTTATGACGGCGTGCATTACCGCAACTCGGCGGAGGTCGGGACCGCGATGGGGAAACAGATCGGCGCCCTGGTGGCAGCGAAGGCGCTGCGGCCACCCAACTAGCGCAGGCGAAACGGCGTGTCCGGGCGCGGCCCGCCAGACCCGGCGCCGCGGACCGAGTGTTCGCGGCTTTGCTTACGCGATCTCGAACAGGCCGGCGGCGCCCATGCCGCCGCCTATGCACATCGTCACCACGACGTATTTGACGCCGCGACGCTTGCCCTCGAGCAATGCGTGCCCGGTCAGCCGCGTCCCCGATACGCCGTAAGGATGTCCGACGGCGATCGCGCCCCCATCGACGTTCAGGCGATCGTCGGATATCCCCAGCTTGTCGCGGCAGTAGATGACCTGCACGGCGAACGCTTCATTGAGCTCCCACAGGCCGATGTCGTCGATATTCACACCGGTTCGCGCCAGCAGCTTCGGTACGGCAAACACCGGTCCGATGCCCATTTCGTCGGGCTCGCAGCCGGCGACGGCGAAGCCGCGAAATATCCCCAGCGGCTCGAGGTCGCGCCTCGCGGCGAGCTTGTCGCTGACGACGACGCATGCCGCCGCGCCGTCGGAGAACTGGCTGGCGTTGCCGGCGGCGATGACGCCGCCGGGCAGCGCAGGCTTGATCCGCGCCACAGCCTCGTAGGTCGTATCGGCGCGAATGCCTTCGTCGGACGCCAGCGTGACTTCGCGCGTGTACAGGCGATTGGACTCCTTGTCCGCAACTCCCATCGTCACCGTCAGCGGGACGATTTCCGCGTCGAACCGGTGCGCCGCCGCGGCCGCGGCCGCGCGCTGCTGGCTGCGCGCGCCGTACTCGTCCTGCGCCTCGCGCGGAATGCCGTAGCGCCGCGCAACGTTCTCCGCGGTCTCCAGCATCGGCCAGTAAATGGCGGGCTTGTTTTCGACGAGCCACGATTCGCGCAACATGTGCTTGTTCATTTCGTTTTGGACGCACGAGATCGATTCGACGCCACCGGCGACGAACGTCTCCGCTTCGCCCGCGATGATGCGCTGTGCGGCCAGCGCTATCGTCTGCAGCCCCGACGAGCAGAAACGGTTGACCGTCGCGCCGGGAACGCTGACCGGGCAACCGGCCCGGATCGCGATCTGGCGCGCGATGTTGTATCCGGTGGCGCCTTCGGGAAATGCGCATCCGATCAGGACGTCGTCGACTTCTGCTGACGCCAAGCCCGCGCGCTCGATCGCGTGCCGGACGGCGTGGGCCCCCATCGTCGCGCCGTGCGTCATGTTGAGCGCGCCGCGCCAGGATTTCGCGAGTCCGGTGCGCGCGTAGGATACGACGACTGCGTCGGTCATGACGGCATGCCTCGTCAGCTGTTGAACGTCTTGCCTTCGGCGGCGAGCCGGGCGAGCAGCGGCGCCGGCTGCCAGAACGCCGGATCGCCGCAACCGGAGGCGCCAAACCGGCGCATCGCGCGGATCACGTTGAACAGGCCGACCGTGTCGGCGTAATGCATCGGCCCGCCGCGATAGAGCGGAAAGCCGTAGCCGGTCAGATAGACGACGTCGATGTCCGAGGCGCGCGATGCTATGCCGTCTTCCAATATGCGGGCACCTTCGTTGACCAGCGCATAGATGCAGCGGTCGACAATCTCCTGGTCTGCGATCTTTCGCGGCGCCATGCCATGCTCGGTCCGGTAGCTCGCGATCAAGGCGTCGACCGCGGGATCGGGAAGCGCATCGCGGCGACCCGGTTCGTACCGGTACCAGCCCAGGCCGGTCTTCTGCCCGAAGCGGCCGAGCTCGCAAAGCCGGTCAGCGAGATGCGAATAGACAAGCTGCGGCGTTTCGACATAGCGGCGCTTGCGGATGTACCAGCCGACGTCGTTGCCGGCGAGGTCGCTCATGCGAAACGGCCCCATCGCCATGCCGAATTTCTCCAGCGCACGATCGACCTGCCGGGGCGACGCGCCTTCATCGAGCAAAAAAAGAGCCTGGCGCAGATACTGCTCGATCATGCGGTTGCCGATGAAACCGTCGCATACGCCTGAGACGACGGCGGTCTTGCGCATCCTCTTGGCGACGTTCATGACGGTGACCAGAACGTCGTTTGCGGTCCTGGCGCCGCGCACGACCTCGAGCAGCTTCATTACATTGGCAGGACTGAAAAAATGCATGCCGACGACGTTCTGCGGACGCGCGGTGAAGCCGGCGATCTTGTTCAGATCCAGCGTAGACGTATTGCTGGCGAGGATCGCCGCGGGCTTCGCCACCGCGTCCAGACGCTCGAACACGAGCTTCTTCACCGCCAGGTCTTCGAACACCGCCTCGATGACGAGATCGGCGCCGGCAAGATCATCGTAGGCCAGTGTCGGCTTCAGCATCCCGATCCTGCGCTCGAGCTCGCCGGCGGTGAGGCGGCCCTTGGACAGCGCCTTGTCGTAGTGCTGGCGGATAGTCGTCATGCCCTTGTCGAGCGCTTCCTGCTTGGTTTCGAGCACCGTGACTGGAATGCCGGCGTCGAGCAGGCAGATCGCGATCCCCGCGCCCATCGTTCCGGCCCCGATCACCGCCGCGGCGTTGATCGCGCGCGGCGCGGTGCCGGAAGGAACATCGGGAATCTTGGCGGCCGCGCGCTCGGCGAAAAATGCGTGCCGCAGCGCACGCGATTCCGGTGTCTGTGCAAGCTGAATGAACAGCTCCCGCTCGTAACGGAGGCCATCGTCGAAGGGCATCTGGACGGCCGCCGCCACCGCATCGATGCATTTGAGGGGGGCGGGAAAGCCGCGGGCCATGGTGCCGACGGTGTTGCGTGCGAACTGGAACAGAGCATCGGCATTCGGATAGTCGATGACGATGTCGCGAACGCGCGGCAAAGGGCGCTGTCCCGCGCTGGCGCTCGAAGCGAGCGCCAGCGCGCCCTGCAACAAATCGCCGTCGACGATGGCGTCGAACAATGCCGTGCCGCGAAAGCGTTCGCAAGGCACGCTGGCGCCGGAAACGATCATGTTCAACGCGGCCTCGACGCCGATCGCTCGCGGCAGCCTTTGCGTGCCTCCGGCGCCCGGCAGCAGACCCAGCCTGACCTCCGGCAGCGCGATTTGCGCGTGAGGTGCGGCGACGCGGAAGTGGCAGCCGAGTGCCAGCTCCAGTCCGCCGCCCATGCAGCTGCCGCCGATCGCGGCGATGACGGGCTTTTCGCTGGCCTCGGCAATGGCGATGACGGTCGGCAGCGTCGGTTCGGCCCGCGCCTGCGGCGTGGTGAATTCGCGGATGTCTGCGCCGCCCGAGAACAGGCCTCCGGCGCCGGTCAGGACAATCGCGCTGACCGATGAGTCGGCCTGCGCGCGGTCGATGCCTTCGACGATGGCTGTGCGCAACGGATGATTCAAGCCGTTGACCGGCGGATTGTCGAGCGTGATCACCGCCACCGACCCATGCAGCGCGTACCCGCTACTCATTGCAAAGTTCCCCCTGCCTGACCGTGCCCTGGCGACGCCATCCGGAGCCGGTCGACGCACCGCGGCCGAATCGGCATAGCGGCAGGCGCGTCACTCCTTGCGCGCGATGCTACCGACCTCGCGCACAGCTTACCAGCGGGCCGCTCACCCGGGCGCGATATCGCAGGCCGCCCCGATCCAGGGCCGCTCCGGCCAGCTCAGAGCATCAGCATCGCCGCCACCGCCGCGGCCATCGTCGCCATTGCCAACCAGCCGGCGACCTTGAGCCAGCGCCGCACGGTGAACTTGCCCAGCACGCGCGAGTCGGTCGCCAGCAGCATCATCACCGCCATGATCGGCACCGCGGCGACACCGTTGATCACCGCCGCCCACACCAGCGCGCGGATCGGATCGATACCGGTGAAGTTGAGCACCACGCCGCCGGCAGTCGCCAATCCGACGATCGCATAGAAGCCTCGAGCCTGGTGCGGCTTCAGATCGAGGCCGTGCTTCCAGCGAAAGGTCTCGGCAACGGCGTACGCGGCCGACCCGGCGAGCACCGGCACCGCGAGCATGCCCGTGCCGACGATACCCAGGCAGAACAGAACGAAGGCGAACGGGCCGGCGATGGGCCGCAGCGCTTCTGCCGCCTGCGCTGATGTTTCGATGTGCGTGATACCCGCCGGATGCAGGGTCGCTGCCGCGCTGACGATGATCGCCAGCGCAATCAGGTTCGAGAAGGTCATGCCGACGATCGTATCGAATTCGATACGACGTAATTGGCGACCGGTCGAGGCCGCGTTTGCGCGCCTGCCTCCCGAGGCTGGCGAGGCGGCCTCCTCCACTTCCTGCGCGGCTTGCCAGAAAAACAGATAGGGGCTGATGGTCGTGCCGAAAATCGCGACGACGAGCGTCACCGCGGCGGCGGACAACTCCATCCGGGGCAGCGTAATCCCCGCGATCACGTCACCCCACGGTACATCGACCGACAGCACGACGCCGACGTAGGCAAACAGCGCCAGCGTCAGCCATTTGAGATAACGCACATACGTGCGATACGACATGAACACCTCGAGGCCGAGACATACCGTGCCGAAGGCGACCGCGTAAAGCTGCGTCGGGCCCCCGGCGACCAAGTGCACGCTTTCGGCCATCGCGGCGAGGTCGGCAGCCACATTGATCGTATTCGCGACGAACAGCAGTGCGACGACCGCGTACAGCACTGGCGCCGGGTAATGGCGGCGAATATTGCTGGCGAGGCCGTGCCCGGTCACCCGGCCGATGCGAGCGCTGATCAACTGTATACCGATCATCAGCGGCAGCGTAAGGACCACCGTCCAGCCCAGCGCAAAACCGAATTGCGCTCCTGCCTGCGAGTAGGTCGCGATGCCGCTCGGATCGTCGTCCGCAGCCCCGGTGATGACGCCGGGGCCGAGCTTCCGTAGCCAGCGGTGGGAATGAGTCTTCATCTTGACGTTGTCGAGAGATCAGGCGGGCGACATCGCGTTACTCGTCTTCACCCGCCAGCGGATACGCGCAGCAAGAGGCGTGCCGATGAGTGTAGGAGGGCGTCCTATAGCTACGGCACGCATCGCGGAAGAAAAATCAGACAAACACCGACAGCAGCCGTTGTTCGCTTTGTGTACCTTTTGCCGTGTTGCCAGGCCGACTGGGAGTGACCCATGAAATCCGTTCTCGACCCGACATTCCGCTACACGCCGAGTATCCACACTGACCTGCGCAAAACCTTTGCGCGGCTTCGGCGCGAGGCTCGCGCACAGGCTGCACAACAGGACGACCCGCGGCCGCCGGCGAACAATATCGCCTTGCTCTTTACCGAGCAAAAAGTCGCGCACAAGTAGTGCGCCGCCCATGCCCCCGCCGACGGTCGGGGCCGCGTGCAGACGGCATGAGATCTCACCGATGAACGACACCGCCATCGCCAAGGCCCGGTCGAAGTCCAAAGCCAAGGGTCTGCCGGACACAACCACTGAACTCGCTCCTCCGCCGCTGGAGCAACCCCGGCCGCCGTTTGCGGAGCAGCACCAGAGCGCACCGGGTCTCGAGTCGGCCCTTGATCCGCGTCCACGCTATCGCGCTGATCGCTACCGCGCCGCCCGCAAGCTCGAAGGCAAGGTCGCCTTGATCACCGGCGGCGATTCCGGCATCGGCCGCGCTGTCGCCCTGCTCTATGCTCGCGAAGGCGCCAACGTCGCGATCGGCTATCTGCCCGTCGAGCAGTCGGACGCCGACGAAACCCGGACTGCGGTCGAAGCTGCCGGCACGAAATGCCTGCAGCTTCCGGGCGATCTTTCCAACGCTGGCGCTTGCGATGACGCGGTCGAACGAACAGTCGAAGAGTTCGGTCGGATCGATATCCTGGTGGCCAATGCCGCGCATCAGCATCGCAAGAAATCGCTCGGCGATGTCAGCGACGAGGAGTTCGACAGGACGTTCAAAACCAACATGTATGCCTACTTCTGGCTTGCGCGCGCCGCGCTTCGCCACATGCAGCGCGGCGCGGCGATCATCGCCACCAGCTCGGAAACCGGCATCATGGGCTCGAAGGAACTCCCCGACTATTCGGCGACCAAGGGCGCCATCAACGCATTCACCAAGACGCTGGCCCTCGAGTTGATCGAGCGCGGCATTCGCGTCAACGCGGTGGCGCCCGGTCCGGTGTGGACGCCGCTGAATCCGTCCGATGCCGGCATGACGCCGGATCGCGTTGCCAAGTTCGGACAGGACAATCCGATGGGGCGACCGGCGCAGCCGGAAGAGCTCGCTCCGACCTACGTCTTCCTCGCGTCCGAAGCCGACTCGTCGTACATCACCGGAACCATCATCCAGGTCATGGGCGGCGAAACGACCGGCGGCTGAGGTTTCGAGCCATCCCGCGCACTCGCTGCAGACGCTGCACAAAAAAAGGGAGCGCGATGCGCTCCCTAGTCCGACACCGCTGACCTGTCTTATTTGGTCGTCTTGGCCGGCATGCCTGCGTTCGCCGGGTACTCTCCGTGAACGCATGCATCCAGAGCATTTCCGGTCAGTTTCTGGCATGGACCCGGGATACCCGCATAATCCTTGGTCAGAGCGGACTGGCACTCTGCCCGCTGCGCAGCAGGTCCCGCGTCGCAATTTGCACGCGCCTTTTCGTAAGCGCGGATCCTGTCCAATGACATCGGCTGGGTGGTGCCAGCCTGAGTCGTGCCGTAGGCGCCGGCGCCCATTGTATTGGTCGTAGCGCCGGTCGTGCCGCCGGCGGCGGTTCCGGTTCCGGCCGCAGGTGTGGCCGCACCAGGAGATCCCGGCGTCTGGTCGGTAGTCGTGTTCGTTTGTGCGTAGCCGGTCGCGGCGAACGCGCCCAACGAGGCGACCAGTAAGGCTTGCATTAGGTAACGACGTTTCATGATTTTCCCTTTCGACTTGAGTGGCACTCGAATGCCGGCAAAGCTCCACCACCGTGCACCGCGCAGATCTTTCGCGAGCCGGCCCTCCCGGCAGATACCGTGGACGGTTTGCCGCAGGGCTTCTGTCGACACTGCGATGATGGCGCGGGAGCGCGCCTGGAACTATCGGCGAATCGCTGTTTTGTGCCTAGGCGGGATCGCCGCGGCGCGTCGGCATTCGTCTTACGTCGCGCCGGCGGCGGCCGGCGCCGGGGATTTCGCGAGCGAACCGAAGTGACGGGCGTAGACGACGGTGAATTCCGCGCCCAGCAGGAAAACTTGCGCCGAGTAGTAGAACCACAGCAGCAGGATGATCAGCGCGCCTGCGGCGCCGTGCATCGACGCGGTGGCGGTATGCGTCAAGTAGATGCCGATCAGCAGCCTGCCGATGCTGAACAACACCGTGGTCATGAACGCGCCGGCCAGGACGTCGCGCCACGCCAGCCGGATGTTCGGCAGCCACTTGTACAGCAGCGCGAAGCAAATCGTCAGCATGACACCCCAGGCCAGAACATGCGCCGCCGTAAGCACCACCGACGATCCCGGCAGAACGGCGACACCCTGTGCCGCGAGCGCGGAAAGCGCGGTGCTGACAACCAGCGAGGCAAGGAAAAGAAAGCCGATGCAAATTATCAGGCCGAACGACAGCAGCCGTGACCCGAGCGCGGCGATCATGCCGCTTGATCGCCGAGGCGGCGCCCGCCAGATCATGTCGAGGTCGTACTGCACCTCGGTCAGCACCGTCGTCGCGCCGACGATCAGCGTCGCCAGGCCCACGGCACCGGCCAGCCATCCGCTAGCGGCATGAGGCGCCGCGTGCAGCATGAATTCCACACCTTCGGCAGCGTGTGGCCCAAGCAGAGCCGCCGTCTGATCCGCGATCGCGCGCGCGGCGACATCCGAATCGACCCAGAGCCCCGCGACCGCGATCGCGATCAACAGCAGCGGGGCAAGCGAGAACGCCGTGTAATAGGCGAGCGCCGCGCCGAGGCTAGATGCACGATGGTCGATCCAGCCCGAAACGGTTTCGCGCACCAGCAGCCA
>DASYJB010000024.1:0-5373 GCA_035996965.1 Casimicrobiaceae bacterium
GACGTCGATACGCTCGACCCGCAGCAGGCGACGACGATTCCGGCGCAACGGGTCATCCAGGCGATCTACGAAGGCCTCTACAACTGGGATTATCTGAATACGCCGGCCGGACTGGTGCCGGTGACGGCGACCGCGCCTCCGGAAATCTCCGACGGAGGCAAGACCTGGCGGATCAATCTCAAGCCGGGAATTCATTTTACCGACGACCCGGCGTTCCACGGCAAGCCGCGCGAGCTCATCGCCGACGACTACATCTACTCGATGAAGCGCCGGCTCGATCCCAACTTGAGCCGCGGCGGCGACACCGTGATGACCGACCTGATCATCGGTGCACGGGCGGTGGTCGATGCGGCCAGGCGGCCGGGCTCGAAATTCGACTACGATCGTCCGATCGAGGGACTGCGCGCGCTGGGCCGTCACGCCCTGCAGATCAAGCTCAACGCGATCAATTATCCGTCGGTGCAGGTTTTCCTGACGGTGCAGGCCGTCGCCCGCGAGGTACTCGAGGCCGCGGGCGGCGACATCCGCACGCATCCGGTAGGCACCGGTCCTTATCGCCTGCGCGAGTGGAAGCGCGGATCCAAAATCGTGCTCGAAGCCAATCCGGATTATCGCCCGCTGAAATTTCCCGCAAGCGGCAATCCGGCGGACGCGGAGATGCAGCGCAGCATGCGAGGCAGAGGGCTTCCGCAGATCGGTGTCATAGATATCAGCATCATCGAGGAAGACACGACGCTGCTGCTCGAGTTCGAGCGCGGTGCGCTCGATTATGTCGAACTCCGGGCGGAAGTGGCCAACCGGCTTCTCGCCAACGACAAGCTCAAGCCCGAATATGCGGCGCGCGGCATCGTGCGGCATGCGTTCATCGAGCCGTTCCTGTTCTTCGTCGACTTCAACATGGAAGATCCGGTGGTCGGCGGCATGAGCAACGACAAGATCGCGTTGCGGCGCGCGATCGCGATGGGGCTCAACACGCAGAACCTGATCGACGTCGTCTATGCCGGACAGGGGCAGCCGGCCAACCAGCTGATTCCTCCCGGCGTCAGCGGCCACGACCCCACGGTGTCGGCGCGCTCCTCGCATGCTCCCGTGGCGGCGCGGGCGCTGCTTGATCGCTTCGGCTACAAGAACCGCGACGCCGACGGTTACCGCAAGACGCCGGACGGCAAGGCGCTGACGGTCGTCCTGTCGCTTCGCGCGGCGGCGATTTCACGCGAAATGCAGACCTTGTGGAAAAGGGACATGGACGTCATCGGCATCCGGATCGATTTCCGCGTGGCGCCTTTCCAGGATTTCGTCAAGGATCTGATCGCCGGCAAATACCAGATGTCTGCCGCGGGCTTCGGCGGCATTCCTACCGGCGATGGCATCCTCGAATTGCTCGACAGCAGGCAGCCGCCGTTCGCCAACCAGTCGCGGTTCAAGTCGGCGGAATACGATCAATGGGTCGATCGATTCCTCAGCACCCCGACGCCGTCCGAGCAGATCGCCGCCGCACGCCGCATGAACGAGATGGCGCGCGCGTTCATGCCGCTGCTTCCGACGATATTTCGCCGCGAGAACGATTTCGTCCAGCCGTGGCTGCTGGGCTACAGGCCGCAGGTGTTCAGCACTTACTGGCAATTCATGGACATCGACCTCGACCGCCGAAAACGGGCGGGGTAGCGCTCACCGAAGCCTCGAAGCGATCGATCCTGTTGCGCCTTGCGCGCCGAAGGGAAGTACATGAATAACAAAGCACGGCTGGTGCCGCCCGAAGGCGCCTGCGATTGTCACATGCATGTGTACGACCGCCGCTACAAGGCCGCGCCGACGGCGCTTTTTCCACCGCCCGATGCGCCGGTGGAGGCCTATCGCGCGGTGCAGCGGCAACTCGGGCTCACTCGCCTCGTCGTCGTCCAGCCGAGCGCGTACGCCTTCGACAACGCCTGCACCGAAGACGCGATCACCCGCTTCGGCGCGAACGCGCGCGGCGTGGCGACGATCCGGCCGGACATCACCGACGCCGAAATCGAACGCTTGACGCGCGTCGGCTTTCGCGGCGCACGCTGCTTCATGCTGAAGGGCACCCTTTTGTCCTGGGACGACGTCGATGCGATCGCGGCGCGGGTCGGACCGTTCGGCTGGCATCTGCAGCTGCAGTTCGATGGCCGCGAAACGCCGACCCACGCGGCGCGTATCGCGCGCCTGCCGGCCGAGGTGGTCATCGACCACAACGGCAAATTCCTCGAACCGGTCCCGCCTTCACATCCGGCGTTTCGCGCGCTGCTCGCGCTGCTCGACGGCGGACGTTGCTGGGTCAAGCTGTCGGCGCCCTACGAAACCTCGAAATCGGGTCCGCCGGGCTACGATGACGTCAGCGCGCTCGCGCGCGCGCTGCTCGCGGCGCATGCCGAGCGCTGCGTCTGGGCGAGCAACTGGCCGCATCCGAACATCCATCCGTCGCCGTCGAATGTCGCGATGCTCGATCTGCTGCTCGACTGGGCACCCGACGAAGCGACGCGGCGCCGGATCCTCGTCGACAATCCGGCGCGCCTGTACGGCTTCTGAAACGCGCCGCGTGCACCGAGTGGCGGCGGCCGGCGAGTTCCGGTAGATTGCGCGATTCACTCGATACGGATAAGCAAGGAGCACCAGCGATGCGAACTCTTGTGAGGTGGCTTGCCGGCGCTTTGCTGCTTTTCATCGCCGCGGCCGCGCCAGCGCAGGACTATCCGACCAAGCCGGTCAGGATCATCGTGCCCTTCGCGGCCGGAGGTCCGGCAGACATCTACGCCCGCTTTATCGGCCAGCGGCTGGAAATAGCACTCGGTCAGCCGTTCATCATCGACGATCGGCCGGGCGCGGGGTCGGTGATCGGCACCGATGCCGTGGCCAAGAGCGCGCCGGACGGCTATACGCTGCTCGTAATGTCGAATACGCAGACGGTCAACGAGTCGCTGCTGCCGAACAAGCCTTACGCGCTGATGCGCGATTTCGTGCCGGTCGCACCGGTCAATTATTCCGATCTGGTGCTGGTCGTGCATCCGGCGGTGCCGGCGAAGACTCTTGCCGAGCTGATCGCGCTCGCCAAGTCGAAGCCGGGAAAGCTCAACTACGCATCGTCCGGTCCGGGGACGCCTTACCACATGGCGGGCGAGCTCTTCAAGGCGATGGCCGGCGTCGACATCGTGCACATTCCGTACAAGGGTAGCTCGCAGGCACGCACCGATACCCTCGGCGGGCAGGTCGACATGATGTTCGACGCCGTCACCACGATGAGCGAGTTCGCGCGCGCGGGCAAGGTGCGCGCGCTGGCGACCAGCGGCAACGTGCGTTCGTCGGTGCTTCCCGATGTCCCGACCTTGGCCGAAGCCGGCGTTCCCGGCTACGAAGCGGTCCTTTGGCTCGGCATCATCGCGCCGAAAAACACGCCGCCGGAAATCGTGCGGCGGCTCAACGCCGAGATCACCAAAATCGGCGCCAATCCGAGCGTTCGCGAGGAATGGGCGAGGCAGGGCGCGGTCGCGATGACGATGACGCCGGACGAGTTCGGCCGGTATTTGACCGACGACATCGCCAAATGGGAACGGATCGTCAGGATTTCCGGCGCGAAGCCCGACAAGTGACGCGCGCGGGACGATCGCGCGCGCCTGCCGGCGAAGAAAACCAATCCGATGCCGAATCTGCACGTCCTCAGCGCGGGCGCCGCGCAAAGCCTGATCGAAACGCTTCGGCAGGAATTCGCCGCCGGTGACGGCATCGAGATTCGCGCCAGCTTTCACCCGGTCGGCGCCACGATGGAAAAGCTTCTTGCCGGCGAGCCTTGCGACGTCGTCGTGCTGACGGCGGCGCTGCTGGACGAACTGGCGCGAGGCGGCGATGTCCGCCCGGAATCGATCGCGCCGCTCGGACGTGTGCGTACGGCGATCGCCGTGCGTGAAGGCGACGCGGCGCCCGATGTGTCGACGGTGGCCGCGCTGCGCCGGCTTTTCCTCGTGGCGGACGCGATCCATCTGCCCGATGTCGAGCGGTCGACCGCCGGCGCGCATTGCGCGGCGATGCTGCGCAGCATGGGCATTGGGGCCGAGACGGCGCCGAATCTCAGACAGGGGTCGAACGGCGTCGCTGCGATGCGGGAGCTCGCACAAAGCCGCGCCGTCCATCCGGTCGGCTGCACGCAGGTCACCGAAATCGCATGCACGCCGGGGGTCACGCTGGTCGGCCCGCTGCCGGGAGAGTTCGAGCTCGCCACGCTGTACTGCGTCGCCGTCGCGGCGCGCGCGCAGCAGCCGGAATCGGCCGCGCGCTTTGCGGCCCTGCTCGCGGGGCAGGTCACGTCCGAGCGTCGCCGGCGCTGCGGCTTCGACAGCTGAAGCCACACGCCGGCCGCGACCGCGAGGCGGTGCGCATCGCTTACACTGTCGTTGCCAGCGTCACCGCGTCGCCTCGATGTCCGTCGCACCGCACCGCCTGATTGCCCATCTCGACATGGATGCGTTCTACGCATCGGTCGAGTTGCTGCGCTATCCGGAGCTTCGCGGACGCGCAGTCGTCATCGGAGGCGGGCGGCGGCACCAGCCGGAAGAAATCGCCGATCCGCGCACCGGACGAATCGAGCGGCGCTTTGCCACCTTGCGCGGCTATGCCGGCCGCGGCGTCATCACGACCGCGACCTACGAGGCACGCGCGTTCGGGCTGCACTCGGCGCTGGGGCTGATGAAAGCGGCGCAGCTCGCTCCGGAGACGGTCCTGCTGCCGGTCGACTTCGATGCCTATCGTCGCTACTCGCGGCTGTTCAAGGCCGCGGTCGGCGCGATCGCGCCGGAGGTCGAGGACCGCGGCATCGACGAGATCTTCGTCGATTTGACCGGCATCGTCCTTCCCGGCGCGAGCGGCGCGGACGACGGCTGGCTGCGCGCACGCGAGGCCGGGCTCGCGCTCAAGAACGCAGTGCGCGGGGCGACCGGACTGTCGTGCTCGATCGGGATCGCGCCGAACAAGCTGCTGGCCAAGATCGCCTCCGAGCTCGACAAGCCCGACGGCTTGACCCTTCTGCCGATGACCGCGCTCGCCGATCGCGTCTGGCCGCTGCCGGCGCGCAGGATCAACGGCATCGGTCCGAAGTCCAGCGCGAGGCTGGAAACGCTGGGCATAAGGACGATAGGCGACCTCGCGGCCGCCGACCCCGGGTTGCTGCTCGAGCATTTCGGTGCGCATTACGGCGCTTGGATGCACGAGGCTGCGCATGGCCGCGACGAGCGTCCGGTCGTCACTTACAGCGAGCCGCAATCGATCAGCCGCGAAACGACATTCGATCGCGACCTGCATCCGACGCGCGACCGTGACGAGCTTTCGGCCATTTTCGACGAGCTTTGCGCGGGGGTCAGCGAC
>DASYJB010000025.1:0-3692 GCA_035996965.1 Casimicrobiaceae bacterium
CGACCTCCGCATTGCGAACGCGGCGCTCTCCCAGCTGAGCTACGTCCCCACAGGGGCGAAATTATAGCCGCAGACCCCCGGGGAGTAAACCGGGACGGCATTAGCTTATAGCTGCCGCACCACTCTCGGTGAATCGCGACGCCATAAGGGTGCCTGCGCGATTGCGTGAATACGCTCCACCGCCTTGATCCGCGTCCGGCCGCCACCATGTAAGCTATCCGCACGCCGCCGCGACAAGAACAGGCGAGGTACCCGATGAGCCATGTCATTGCGATGATCCAGCAGTACGGTTTGGGATTCGTGTTCCTGAACGTACTCGCGCTGCAGGCCGGATTGCCGATCCCCGCCTATCCGACGCTGATCGTGGCTGGCGCATATGCGGCCAGCGGCGGCAATCCGTTGTGGGCCTTGATCCTCGTCGGCATCGCCGCAGCGCTGACCGCGGACACTGGCTGGTATATTGCCGGCCGACGATTCGGCCTGCGCATTCTGAACACGCTGTGCCGCGTGTCGCTGTCGCAGGATTCCTGCGTTCGTCAGACCGAAACGATCTTCCAGCGCTTTGGTCCCGCGTCGATGCTGTTCGCCAAGTTCGTGCCGGGCTTCGCTTCGGTCGCGACCGCGCTGGCCGGCGCGCTGCGCCTGCGCTATTGGGTCTTCCTGGTGTTCGACGCCATAGGGGCGGGGCTATGGGTAAGCGTCGGTCTCGGCCTGGGCTACCTGTTCCGCGACGCGATCAGCGACGTAATGGACAAGCTGGCTTCGCTGGGTCGATACGGCTCGATGCTTGTCGTCTTTGGCTTTGTTGCCTGGGTCCTGCTCAAGTGGTGGCGGCGCCGGCTGTTCATCAAGCAGCTGCGCATGGACCGCGTGTCGGTCGACGAGCTCCGCGATCTGATCGATGCGAACAAGGCGAGCGCAATCGTCGATGTCCGCTCGCCGCTGACGCAGGCCGCGACCGGACGCATACCCGGTGCGCTGTCGATAGACATCAAGAACATCGCCAAAGGCTTCGACGGCGTAGCCAAGGACGACGAAGTCATCGTGTATTGCGCCTGTCCGAACGAGGCGACGGCAGTCAAGGTCGCGCAGCAGCTGAGAAAGCTCGGGTTCAAGCGGATTCGCCCGCTGTACGGCGGCATCGACGCCTGGATCGGCGCCGGCAACGAGGTCGAGCGTTAGATCTCCGGCTCGGCACGCTGGTCGCGCGCGTGCTAGATTTGCGCTTCACGAGCGTGGGGGCATGAGCGAGGCGAGAGCTTCAAGACCCGAAGGGCCGTCGCCGAGCGATTGCCCGGAGGCCGACGCGTGAGCGCAGGTCGCTCACGGCATCGCAAGGAGGCCGAGGCATGAGCAAGCAAGCGATCCACACCAGCAAGGCTCCGACGGCGCTGGGTCCGTATTCGCAGGCGATTCGCGCCGGCTACACCGTCTACCTTTCGGGCCAGGTCGGTATCGATCCTCCGAGCGGCAATCTGGTGCAAGGCATCGAAGCGCAGACGCGGCAGGTCTTCGCCAATCTGCGCGCGGTCGCCGAAGCTGCCGGCGGTTCTCTCGACGACATCGTCAAGCTGACGATCCTGATGGTCGACCTTGCCGACTTCGCGAAGGTGAACGACATCATGGCGGGCTGCTTCAACACCCCGTATCCCGCGCGCGCGACCTATCAGGTGGCGGCATTGCCCAAGGCGGCCCTGATCGAGGTCGAGGGCGTGCTCGAGCTGGGACGCGTGGCCGAGCCGACGCGGCCGGGAGGGCGCTCGCAGATCCCGGACAAAGCCTGAACGAGTGGCCAGAAAAAAGGCGGCTGCGAAACAGCCCCGGCCGGCAAACACGCTGCAGGACAAGCTCTCGCGCATAGGCATCGCGCGCGAGCAGGATCTGGTGCTGCACCTGCCGCTGCGCTACGAGGATCAGACCCATCTGTGTCCGCTGGCCGCGCTGAAGCCCGGACAAGCGTGGCAGGTCGAGGGCGTCGTCGCCAACACAGAGATTCAATATCGCGGGCGGCGCCAGCTCGTCTGTCTGCTCGACGACGGCGCGGGTCGCGGCGAGCAACTGGTGCTGCGTTTTTTTCATTTCTACCCGAATCAGCAGAAGGCGCTAGCGCCGGGCAAGCGAGTGCGCGCGTTCGGCGAAGTTCGCGACGGACACTTCGGCCTGGAAATGGTCCACCCGAGCTTCCAGGTGATCGCACCGGGAACGCCGTTGCCCGACCGGCTGACACCGGTCTACCCGACGACGGCGGGACTCTCGCAGGATGCGCTGAGGAAGCTCGTGCGGCGCGCGCTCCTCGCCGATCCGGCGTTTCTGGGCGAGACGCTTCCCCCGTGGACGCGCGAGCCGCGCCGCCTCTGGGGTTTCGCGGAAGCGGTGCATTTTCTGCATGAGCCGCCGCCGGAAGCGGCCAACGCGACTGCGCAGGCGAGCCTCGATCAACGCACGCATCCGGCCTGGACCCGGCTCAAGTTCGACGAGCTGCTGGCGCAACAGCTTTCGCTGAAGATGCACCGCCGCGCCCGCGCCCGGCGCAAGGCGCCGCGATTGCCCGGCAATGGTTCGCTCACGCGCGAGCTGCTCGCGCGCCTGCCGTTCAAGTTGACGCAGGCGCAGCAGCGTGTCATCGCCGAAATCCGCCGCGATCTCGCGCGCGGCGAGCCGATGCAGCGGCTGCTTCAGGGTGACGTCGGCAGCGGCAAGACGATCGTCGCCGCGCTGGCCGCGCTGCAGGCGATCGAATCCGGCTATCAGGTCGCGTTCATGGCGCCGACCGAAATTCTGGCCGAGCAACATTACCGCAAGCTCGCGGCCTGGCTCGATGGCTTGCCGCTGCAAATCGCGTGGTTGACCGGTGGGCTGCCTGCGAAAGACCGCAAAAAGGCGCTTGCGGCCATCGTCGGTGGCGAGGCGCAGCTCGCGATCGGTACGCATGCATTGTTCCAGGAAGAGGTCGTGCTGCCGAAACTGGGGCTCGCCATCGTCGACGAGCAGCATCGTTTCGGCGTCGCGCAAAGACTCGCGCTGCGTCAGAAAGGCATCGGCGACGCGCATCAGCTGATGATGAGCGCGACCCCGATCCCGCGCACCCTGGCGATGAGCTTCTACGCCGATCTCGACGTGTCGGTGATCGACCAGATGCCGCCGGGCCGCACGCCGGTGACGACCAAGCTGGTCAGCCAGCGCCGGCGCGGCGAGATCGTCGAGCGCGTGCGCAACATCGCCGCCGCCGGGCAACAGGTGTACTGGGTCTGCCCGCTGATCGAGGAATCGGAAAAGCTCGAGCTGCAGACTGCGGTGGCGCTGCATGCCGAGCTGACCGGTGCACTGAGTGAGTTCAAGGTCGGGCTGCTGCATGGGCGGATGAAGCCTGCGGAAAAGGCGGCTGCGATGGATGGCTTCGTGCGCGGCGAAATCGATGTGCTGGTCGCGACGACGGTAATCGAGGTCGGCGTCGACGTGCCGAATGCTTCGCTGATGGTGATCGAGCACGCCGAGCGCTTCGGCCTCGCGCAGCTGCACCAGCTGCGCGGGCGCGTCGGCCGCGGCGCCGACGAGAGCGTCTGCGTGCTGCTTTTCGAGGAGCCGATGTCGCTGCTCGCGAAGGCGCGGCTCAAGGTCATCTATGAAAACAACGACGGCTTCGAGATCGCCCGGCAGGACTTGTCGATCCGCGGCCCGGGCGAGTTTCTCGG
>DASYJB010000026.1:0-11537 GCA_035996965.1 Casimicrobiaceae bacterium
GTCGGCCGAGGCCGCGTTGGCCGCACTTTCGCTGATGTAGCGGTTATAGACCTCGGTCGAGTTGAGGTCGGTGTACTCGACCTTCACGCCCGGAAACGCCGCCTCGAAGTCCTTGATCAGCGGCGTCACCAGCTTGGCGTCAGTGGTCGAGTAGACGACGACCTTGCCTTCCTTTTTCGCGCCCTCGACGACGCCTTTGTACTCGGCCGGATAGCCGGCGGGAACCTGCGCTTGCGCGCTTGCTGCGAGCGCGATTGCGCCAAAGACGAGCGACAAAATCCCGGTCAGGCGCATTGCGAACTCCTCCTGGTATCAGTCGAGGCGCGCGCGCCACAAGACGTCGGCGAGCGGCTCTGGCGGCCAGTTTACACCGTTCCGGCCCGGCGGTTGGCGCCGGGCGGCGACAGCGTCGGATCGTCCGGGCGCCTGAGGGGCGCACACTCGATGACCGTCGCTTTCAGGCGTCGCGATTCAAGCGCGAAATCGCCGCCTTCAGCGATTCGATCTCGTCACGGAGCTCGCTGACGCTTTGCTTGAGCGCGGCGATCTCCGTCCGCGGCGTGTCGTCACGCGGCGCCGCCGCCGTCGAATCGATGTCGGCGGGCACGTCGGCGGGAGTCCCCGACAACAGGTGCATCCAGCGATTTTCGCGCGCGCCGGGCAGCCTCGGCAGCATGACGACCAGTGCTCCGGCGCCGCGCTCCGCGAGCTCGTTCAGGAATCCTTCGACCGCCGAGCCGTCGGCGAATCGGTGCAGGCGATCGGAATTGATGCGAAGCTCGCCGATGGTTTGCGGTCCGCGCAGCATCATCGCGGCGAGCAGCGCCACCGCCTGCGACGGCAGCCCTAGCACGCGCTCGACATTGTGCGCGTAGCGCATCACCCGGCCACCGCTCGATTCGACGACCAGCGAGTCGCCGCGCAGCCGGTCGATGCTGGCCTGAACCTCGCTCTCGCTCGCATGCAGCACCGGGTCGCGGCTGGTCTTCTGATTGCATCCGGCGGTCAGCGCATTGAGGCTGAGCGGGTAGATGTCCGGCACCGTATGCTGCTTTTCGACCAGCACGCCCAGAATGCGCGCCTCGAGCAGCGACAGCGTGGGCGGATTCATCGGCATTGCATACGATCCGCTTGGATCCCCGCCTTCGCGGGGATGGCGCGGCCGTTTCCAATCGCCGCGACGCTGCGCGTCTTGGTCTTGGTCGGCTGCGTCACTTGCGGCCGTATTTTCCGGTGAACGTTGCCCTGCCGATCTGATCGGCGTTGATCATCAAGCCCGCCAAGGCTCCGCTCGCGTCCTGGTCGGCGTCGATACGGTCGGCGAAGCATAGTGCGTCCTTCGGGCGGGTTGAGCGCAAAAGCCGTAAGTCTAAACCGCTCCCGTCCGGTGCGGAATGCGCAGCATCGCTTCGAAGGCGCCCGCCCGGCGGTCGTTGCGCTATGATGCTCGGTTGAGCGAGCCTCGCTCGCCAGCATTTTCCCAAGATACTCATGGCCAACGCTCCCGAAGTCACCAACATGGCGCTGTTCTGCGATTTCGAGAACGTCGCACTCGGCGTCCAGGACGCCAAGTACGAGCGGTTCGACATCGGCAAGGTGCTCGAGCGCCTGCTGCTCAAAGGCAGCATCGTCGTCAAGAAGGCGTACTGCGACTGGGACCGCTACAAGGCATTCAAGGCGCCGATGCACGAGGCATCATTCGAGCTGATCGAAATTCCGCACGTTCGCCAGTCGGGCAAGAATTCGGCCGACATCCGCATGGTGGTCGATGCACTGGACCTTTGCTATACCAAGTCGCATGTCGAGACTTTCGTGATCATCAGCGGCGACTCCGATTTCTCACCGCTGGTGTCCAAGCTGCGCGAGAACAACAAGGTGGTGATCGGCGTCGGCGTCAAGAATTCGACCTCCGACCTGCTGATCGCGAATTGCGACGAGTTCATCTTTTACGACGACCTGGTACGCGAGCAGAAAAAGGCGGAGTCGCGCAAGGCGGGCGCCAGGAAAGCGGCGGGGACGGGAGGTGGCAAGAAGAAAGGCGCCGAAGCGCTTCCCGGCCACGCCGAAACCAGGGACTCAAGCGCTCCTCAAGTTCCGCGGGCGGAAGCGAAGCAGGCCGACGCCGGCCGGCAACAGGAAGCCATCGATATTATCGTCAGCACCGTCGAGGCACTGGCGTCCGAGCGCGGCGGCGACGACAAGATCTGGGGATCGATGGTCAAGCAGGCGGTCAAGCGCGTGCGTCCCGGATTCAATGAATCGTATTACGGCTTCCGCTCGTTCAACGGGATGCTCGAAGCCGCCGAGCAGGCGGGAAGCCTTCGACTCGAACGCGACGAAAAGTCCGGCGGCTATATCGTGCGTCTTGCCGCGCACGAGGAATGAGTGCGATGTTTCGCGTCCTGACGAGGCTGATCGGCGTCCTGGGACTGGCGGTCGGCTTTTCTTCCATCGTATCGGCAACCGAGCCCAATCTGACCGTTACCGTCGCCGGGCGAACGACGACCTATGCCCCGGCGAGCCTGCTCGGCATGCCGGCGGCGACCAGCGTCACCATACCGGACGACGTCGCCTACAAGCGCGAGATGAGCTTTCGCGCCGTGCCGGCGGCGCGCCTGCTCGATGGCGTCGCACCCGACGACACGCTGCGCTTTGTCGCCAGCGACGGCTTTGTCGCAACGCTTCCCGCGGCGCTGCTGCTGGCGAAAAGCGGCGCGGTCGCATATCTGGCGATCGAGACGGTCGACGCGCCGTGGCCACCGCTGAAGCCGGAGGGCGGCGCCAGCGCGGGGCCGTTCTACTTGGTCTGGGTGAACCCCGAGCGTGCGCGCATCACGCCGGAGCAGTGGCCGTACCAGGTCGCCCGCATCGAGGCGGTCGCGCCGTTGGCCAAGCGCTATCCGATGCTGACCCCCGCGGTGTCGGCGCACGAAGCGGTGCGGCGCGGATACGCCGTGTTCGAAAAGAACTGCTCGGTCTGCCACACGCTGAACCTGGGCGGCGACGCGACCATCGGTCCGGACCTGAATGTTCCGTACAACCCCACCGAGTACATGCGCGTCGATGCACTGCGGCGGCTGATCCGCGATCCGCAGTCGCTGCGCCGCTGGCCGGCGGCCAAGATGCCTGCCTTCGAGACGCGGTTGTTGAGCGATCGCGATCTGACCGATCTGCTCGCCTACCTGCGGCACATGGCCGATCGCAAGGTCACGGTGCCCTCAGGCAAGTAGCGCTCGCGTCGGCGCGGCGCCGCCGGCACTCTCGGCCGCCGCGGCAGGCCTTCCTTCCTCGCTCATGCCTTACCGCTTCGCCGCCGATGCCGTCCTTGCGGCGCACCTGGCATTCGTGCTCTTCGTGGTTTTCGGCGGCCTGCTGGTGTTGCGCAGACCGCGTCTTGCATGGCTGCATCTTCCCGCGGTGGCGTGGGCCGTATTGATTGAATTCAGCGGATGGGTCTGCCCGCTGACGCCGCTGGAAGTAGCGTTGCGCCGCGGCGCCGGCGAGGCCGGATACGGCGGCGACTTTGTCGAGCATTATCTGGCGGCGCTGATCTACCCGGCCGGGCTGACGCGCGAATTGCAGGTATCGATCGGCGCTGCGGTGCTGCTGATCAACCTGGTCGTCTACTTCGTCTTATGGCGCCGCCGGTCGATCCGGCGCTGACCACTCGACCTTCAGCTTTTCCATCAGCCGGCGCGCGTTCGCCGGGGCTTCGACCTTGTCGGTATTGTCGAAATAGCAGAAGACCTCGCGCCCGGCGCGCGTACCTGCGGGCTGGCGCGAGATGCGCTCGATGCCGCGCGGCTCGCCGCCATCGGCCCAGGCGCGGATGCGTGTCGCCCATCGCGTCAACACCGGCTCGATGTAGGCGCTGCGGTAAAGCTCTTCGTCGCCGTGCAGACGGATGTAGACGAAATCCGCGGTAACGTCGCCGACCTGCGGCCATTTGCCCGCGGTGTCGGCGATAACCAGCGCGACGTCATGGCGGCGCAATTGATCGACGAGCCCCGGATCGATGAAGCTGTCGTGGCGCACCTCCAGCGCGTGGCGCAACCGGCGCACCGGTCCGAAGGCGATCCGCGCGCGTCCGGTGACCCTGGCGTCGTGCCGCCGGGCGAGCTTCGAGGCGGCGGCGGTATCCCGCGGCAGCGATGCCAGGAATCGCTCGAGGGTCGGCGCGTCGTAGCGCATGCTGGGCGGAAGCTGCCAGAGGATCGGCCCGAGCTTTTCGCGCAGGTTGGCGACCCCTGAGGCAAAAAAATTGGCGAGCGGCGCGTCGATGTCGCGCAGCCGCTTGATGTGGGTGATGAAGCGCGGCGCCTTGACGCCGAAGACAAAGCCGGCCGGCGTCTCCCTGTACCAGGTCGCGTAATTTTCCGGCCGCTGCAGCGAATAGAACGAGCCGTTGAGCTCGATCGAGGCAAACACGCGCGAGGCGAATTCCAGCTCCCGGCGTTGCGGCAGACCCTTCGGATAGAACACGCCGCGCCACGGCGGATAGCGCCAGCCGGAGACGCCGATACGGATAGCGGAGGTCGTGCGGCGCATCGTCGCTGTCCTCGGCGCAGGAGGATGCTGGGACCGAGCTCGGGCGAAGCGCGCCGGTCTGCCCTCAGGCCTTGCTGTAGATCTCTGCGCCTTTTTTGACGAACTCGATCGCCTTCGATTGCATGCCCTTTTCCAGCGCGGCCGCGTCGTCGACGCCCAGCTTCGCCGCATAGTCGCGCACGTCCTGCGTGATCTTCATCGAGCAGAAATGCGGGCCGCACATCGAGCAGAAATGCGCGAGCTTGGCGCCGTGCTGCGGCAGCGTCTCGTCGTGGAATTCGCGCGCCTTGTCCGGATCGAGCCCGAGGTTGAACTGGTCCTCCCAGCGGAACTCGAAGCGCGCCTTCGACAGTGCATTGTCGCGGACCTGCGCACCCGGATGACCTTTGGCCAGATCGGCCGCATGCGCGGCGATCTTGTAGGCCATGATGCCGTCCTTGACGTCGGCCTTGTTCGGAAGGCCCAGGTGCTCCTTCGGCGTCACGTAGCACAGCATCGCCGTGCCGTACCAACCGATCATCGCCGCGCCGATCGCGCTAGTGATGTGGTCATAGCCGGGGGCGATGTCGGTGGTCAGCGGGCCCAGCGTGTAGAACGGCGCTTCGCCGCAAAGCCGCAGCTGCTCGTCCATGTTGTGCTTGATCAAATGCATCGGCACATGGCCGGGACCCTCGATCATCGTCTGCACGTCGTGCTTCCAGGCGACCTGCGTCAATTCGCCCAAGGTGGCGAGCTCGGCCATCTGCGCTTCGTCGTTGGCGTCGTAGCCGGACCCGGGGCGCAAGCCGTCGCCCAGGCTGAAGCTCACGTCGTACGCCTTCATAATCTCGCAGATTTCCTCGAAACGCGTGTAGAGGAACGACTCCTTGTGATGCGCGAGGCACCACTTGGCCATGATCGACCCGCCGCGCGACACGATACCGGTCATGCGCTTCGCGGTCAGCGGGATGTAGCGCAGCAGCACGCCGGCGTGGATGGTGAAGTAATCGACGCCCTGCTCGGCCTGCTCGATCAGCGTGTCGCGGTACATCTCCCAGGTCAGCTCCTCGGCCTTGCCGTCGACCTTTTCGAGCGCCTGGTAGATCGGCACCGTGCCGATCGGCACCGGCGAGTTGCGGATGATCCATTCGCGCGTCTCGTGGATGTTCCTCCCGGTGGAAAGATCCATGACCGTGTCCGCGCCCCAGCGAGTCGCCCAGGTCATTTTCTCGACCTCTTCCTGGATCGACGAGCTGACCGCCGAGTTGCCGATATTGGCGTTGATCTTCACCAGGAAATTCCGGCCGATGATCATCGGCTCGGTTTCCGGATGATTGATGTTGGCCGGAATGATCGCGCGGCCGCGCGCGACTTCGGCGCGGACGAACTCGGGCGTGATGAGATCGGGAATCGCCGCACCGAAGCTCTGACCCGGATGCTGGCGCGTGACCAGCTCGGGCAGCGAGCGCAGCATTTCCTCGCGCTTCAGGTTCTCGCGGATCGCGATGAATTCCATCTCGGGCGTGACGATACCTCGCCGCGCGTAATGCATTTGCGTGATGTTGCCACTGAGTTTGGCGCCGGACTTCGCACGGCGCGGCTGGCGCTTGAGGTCGAAGCGCATGCCGGCGAGCTCGGCGTCGGCAAGACGTGCCCGGCCATAGGCGGATGTGAGGCCGTCGAGCTCCACGCTGTCACCACGCTCTTCGATCCAGCGCGCGCGCAGCGGCGGCAGGCCGGAGCGGATGTCGATCTTCGCCGTCGGGTCGGTGTAGGGACCGGACGTGTCGTAGACGGCCAGCGGCGGATTGACTTCGGCCCCGAACGATGCCGGCGTGTCGGCTTGCGCGATCTCGCGCATCGGCACGCGAAGGTCGGGCCGCGAGCCCTCGACGTAGATCTTGCGGGAATTGGGCAGCGGCTGCACAGCCGCGTCGTCGACGTGCGCGTCGCGGGCGAAAAACTGGTCGTTGGCGTTCATGGCGCTCCTCTGCGGCGGCGGATCAAACGGGCAGGGGAGCGATACGAGAGTGAAGCACGCTTCCCTGCGCCGGCATTATCCGCACAGGTACCAAGGGTTTGATCTCACCGCCTCGCTTTCGGTTGCACGAGGGGACCCCTAGCGTCAAATCGAGGTTACGCCAAAGCGGGCGCGGCGGCAAGCGCGAGCGATCAGTCCGCGGCAGCGTGCGCGGGTTCTTCCGCCCGCGCCTCGCGTCGCGTGGCGAGCCACTGCTGGAACCGCTCGAAGTACAGATAGATCACCGGCGTGATGTAGAGCGTCAGCGCCTGCGATACCACGAGTCCGCCGACGACCGCCAGGCCCAGCGGCCGCCGCGTTTCGCCGCCCGCTCCGAGTCCGAGCGCGATCGGCAAGCTTCCCATCAGCGCCGCCATCGTCGTCATCATGATCGGCCGGAACCGCGTTATGCACGCCTGGTAGATCGCCTCCGCGGGCGGCTTCGACTCCTTGCGCTGCGCCTCGATCGCGAAGTCGATCATCATGATGGCGTTCTTCTTGACGATGCCGACCAGCATGATGATGCCGACGAAGGCGTACATGTTGAGCTCGACGCCGAACAGCAGCAGCGTCAGCAGCGCGCCGAAGCCGGCGGTAGGCAACCCGGAAAGAATCGTCAGCGGATGAATGAAGCTCTCATACAGGATGCCCAGCACCAGATAAATGACGAATACCGAGAGCACCAGCAGGATGCCCATGCCGCGCAACGACGACTGGAACGCCTGCGCCGTGCCCTGATAGACGCCGATGATCGTCGCGGGCGGGCGCATTTCCGCCATCGCCTTGTCGATCTCCTTGATCGCGTCGCCGATCGCGACGCCGGGCTTCAGGTCGAACGATATCGTCACCGCCGGCAGCTGACCCAGATGGTTGATCGCAAGCGGACCCACCGTCGGCCGCAACGTCGCCACGCTGTTGAGCGGCACCAGCGATCCGCTCGCCGAGCGCACGTAGAGCAGCGACAGCACCGAGGCGTCGGTCTGGTAGCGCGGCAGCAACTCCATCACCACCCAGTACTGATTGGTCGGCGCGTAGATCGTCGACACCTGACGCTGGCCGTAGGCGTCGTACAGCGTGTTCTCGATCTCCTGTGCCGAGACGCCCAGCGCCGAGGCCTTGTTGCGGTCGATCTCGACGGTGACCTGGGGCTTGGCGATCTGCAGGTCGCTGGTCACGCCGACGAGCGCGGGAAGCGATTGCAGCTTCTCCTCGATTTTCGGCGCCCACCGGTACAGCTCCGTCGTGTCGGTGCCCTGCAGCGTGTACTGATACGAGCTCTTGGTCACCTGGCCGCCGATGCGAATCGCCGGGATGTTCTGCACGTACGCCTTGATGCCGCTCACCCGCGCCAGCGGCCCGCGCAGCTGTTGCACGACCGTGTCGGCATTGGGACGAGTGTTGCGCGGCGTCAGCGCGACGAAGATTCGCCCGACGTTGAGCGACGAGCTGGGGCCGCCGGCGCCGACCGAGGACATCGCCCCTTCGACGTTGGGGTTCTCCTTGACGATTTCGGCGACCTGCCGCTGCATGTCGGACATCGCCCGGAACGAGACGTCCTGCGCCGCTTCGGTGAATACGAGAATCTGGCCGTTGTCGTCGGCCGGCAGGAATCCCTTCGACATCGTGGCGAAAAGCACGCCGGTGCAGATGGCGATGCCGACGAATGCCGCCAGCACCAGCCCCTGGTAACGCAGAGCCAGCGCAAGCGTGCGCCGGTAGCTGTCGAGCACCGTCTCGAACACGCGTTCGGAGAAGGCGTACACGCGGCCGTGCTTCCTCTTGTGCTCGTCGACCAGCATGCGGCTACACAGCATCGGCGTCAGCGTCAGCGAGACGACGCCCGAGATCAGCACGGCGACGATGATGGTGACGGCGAATTCGCGCAACAGGCGGCCGAGAATGCCGCCCATGAACATCACCGGGATGAACACCGCGACCAGCGACAGCGTCATCGAGACGATCGTGAAACCGATCTCCTTCGACCCGTCGAGCGTCGCCTGCATGCGCGACTTGCCCATTTCGATGTGGCGGGTGATGTTCTCCAGCATCACGATCGCGTCGTCGACGACGAAGCCGACGCACAGCGTCAGCGCCATCAGCGACAGGTTGTCGAGGCTGTAGTTGAACGCGTACATCAGCGCGAAAGTGCCGATGATCGACAGCGGCAGCGCCAGGCTGGGGATGACCGTCGCCGAAACGCTGCGCAGGAAGACGAAGATCACCGCCACCACCAGCACCAGCGCCAGCAGCAGCGAGATCTGTACGTCGTGCACGGCCGCGCGGATCGAAACCGAGCGGTCGTAGAAGACGTTGAGCTTGATCGCCGGCGGCAACTGCGATTCGAACGTCGGAAGTATCTTTCTGACCGCGTCGACGATCTCGATCGTGTTGGTTCCCGGCTGGCGCTGCACGGCGAGCATGATCGCGCGCGTTCCGTTGTACCAGGCGGCGATCTTGTCGTTCTGCACGCTGTCGAAGACGCGGCCGATCTCGTTCAGTCGGACCGGAGCGCCGTTGCGGTAGGCGACGATCATCGGCGCGTAGGCCGCCGCATTCATCAGCTGCCCGGTCGCCTGCACCGAGGTCGCCTTGTCGCGCCCGTACAGCGTTCCGGTCGGCAGATTGACGTTGCTGTTGGACACCGCCTGCTCGACGTCGGTCAGCGCCAGGCCGCGCGTGGCCAGCGCGTTCGGGTCGAGCTGGATGCGCACCGCGTACTGCTGCGACCCGTAGACGGCGACCTGCGCGACGCCGGTGATCGTCGAGATCTGCTGTGCGAGCAGATTCTCCGCATAGTCGTCGACCGTCGACAGCGGCATCGTCTCCGACGACAGGACGATATTGAGGATAGGCGCGTCGGCCGGGTTGACCTTGCGCTGCGTCGGCGGGTTGGGCATCGACGAGGGCAGCGACCGCGCCGCGGCGGCGATCGCCGACTGCACGTCCTGCGCCGCCGCGTCGATGCTGCGATCGAGCGAAAACTGCATCGTGATCGTCGCGATGCCGTCGGTCGAAGCCGAGGTCATCGAATCGATGCCGGCGATCGTCGAGAACTGCTTTTCGAGCGGCGTGGCGACCGCCGAGGCCATCGTGTCGGGGCTGGCGCCTGGCAGCTGCGCCTGCACCTGGATCGTCGGGAAATCGACGTTGGGCAGCGCGTTGACCGGCAGAAGCCGGTACGAGATGACGCCGAAGATCAGGATGCCGGTCATCACCAGCACGGTCATCACCGGACGCCGGACGAAGATCTCGGCGATGTTCACGACGGCTGCGTTCCCTTGCCGACACTGACCCGGGTGCCGGGCGCCAACCGCAGCTGGCCGACGGTGACGACCTGGTCGCCCGGCTGCAGGCCGCTGGCGACGATCGTCTCGTCACCTTCGGTCCGCGTGATCTTGATGTTGCGCAAATCGACGGTCATGTCGGGCTTGACGACGTAGACATACTGGCCGTTGGGTCCGTTCTGCACCGCAGCCGATGGCACGACGACGGCGTCCTTCTGGTCGTACAGGGTCATCACGACGTTGACGAACTGTCCGGGCCACAACGCCTTGTCGACATTCGGAAATTCCGCCTTGAGCTTGATCGTCCCCGTCGTCATGTCGGCGGTATTGTCGATGAACGACAGCTTGCCCTTGATCAGCGGACGGGACGAGTTGGCGAATCCTGCCTGGACCTGCAGCACGCCGTCGGCCTGAAATTTCCGGATGTCGGGGATATGCTGTTCCGGCACCGAGAACGAGGCGTAGACGGGCACGATCTGATTGATCGTCACCAGCGGGTTGGTGTCGTTGGCCTTCACCAGGTTCCCCTGCTGGATCGCGATCTTGCCGGCGTAGCCGGTCACCGGCGACCGGATCGTGCAGTACTCCAGTTGCAGCCGGGCGCTCTCTATCGTCGCCTCGTCGCCGCGCACCGTCGCCGCCGCGCTATCCATGTTCGTCTTGACCTGCTCGTAGGCGTCGGGCGAGATGAAATTCTTCTGCAACAGGTCCTTGTAGCGCTTCTCCTGCTCGACCGCGCGGTCGAGCAACGCCTTGTCCTTCAGAAGGCTGGCCTGCGCCTGCTTGAGCGTCGCCGCGAGCGGCCGCGGATCGATCTCGAACAGCAGCGCGCCCTTGGCGACCTCGTCGCCTTCCTTGAAGTGAACGCTGACGATCTGGCCGTCGACGCGGGCCTTGACCGCCACGGTCGTGAACGGCTCGACATTGCCGATCGCGATCAGGCGCACCGGTACCGTTTTGGCGATCACCGGCGCCGCGGTCACCGGAACGCTCACCGGCGCTTTCTGTACGGCGGCGCGCGATTCCTTGTTGTACTGCGCGACGAGCCCGATCGCGACCGCCAGCGCGGCCAGCGCTGCGGCTATCGCAAGGAGGTTCTTTCGTCTTGGCATCTTTGGCCGTGTCTCGGACATCGCCGACGCGAGCTTCGTTCGGCTCTCGCGACTTGGCGGATGCCGCAGTTATCGGTCCGGGAGATCGGCTATCAGCTCGGCCCGGGCAGCCCTGCATTGTCGCGCAATTGCCGGGTGCCGGGGCACCGCCGACATATCCTGTAACAGGGCAGCTTCGACGGCGGCGGCATGTAGCCTACGGCCGTCGCTTTAGCAGCGTTCGCTATAATCCGGCGAGCGAGATGCGCGGGTGTAGCTCAATGGTAGAGCAGAAGCTTCCCAAGCTTACGACGAGGGTTCGATTCCCTTCACCCGCTCCAATCCCGAACGGCCGGCGCGGTCGTCTGAAACCCGGTTGAGCCTATCGATGTCCACCCCCCGAACCGCAGCGATCGCCGCCGCAGCGTCCTGGTTCGATTCCGGAGCGCTGCTTGCCGAGCTCAAACGGCGGGTCGCGTTCCGGACCGAAAGCCAGGATCCTGCCCGCGCCGCCGCGCTGGCGAGTTACCTGAACGAGGATATCGGCCCGAGCGTGTCGCGCTGCGGGTTCGAATGGGCGATCTGGCCCAATCCGGTGCCGGGGGCGCCGCCGCT
>DASYJB010000027.1:0-4055 GCA_035996965.1 Casimicrobiaceae bacterium
TGTCGAGCACCATGTCGAGGAAGAGGAGTCGACAATCTTTTCCAAGGCCAGAAAGGCCGACTTCGATCTGGTCGAGTTGGGCCGGCAGCTCGAGGCGAGGAAGGCCGAGCTCGGTGGCGAGGAACCGCCTGTCGATGTCGCCGCGCTGGCCGGAAGGAAGCAGGCGACGCAAAAACGCGATGGCCAACGCGCGAAACGGCAACCGTAACGATCGAGGATCTACGATGTACTTCTGGCGGAGCCTCCGGACGCCCGAAGGTACTGTGCGCAGACAAGCCGGCGGCTGCGGTTTGGCAATCGCGAGCCGCCGGAAATCTGTCAACGAATTTTACGGTGCCGTCTTCGCAGCCGCCGGCGCAAGGACTAAGTGCTTGATAGCGTAGCCCGGCGGCAAAGTGGAACGTCTCTTGCGAGTCAGGCGAGCCAACATGTCCCTACCCCTTTCGACGGGCCTGGAGCCGGCCCGAAAAGCCGGAGTCAGGCAAGTGCAAGGGATTGGCTTTACCCGCGATGCCGCCAAGCCGCGACGCGGCCGATTCGAGGCGGAGGGACGCCTGATGCTGGAATACGAGGATGACGGATTGATCATGTCGCAAATACGCACCGCCGAATTTGCCCGGATGAGCACGTCCAAGCAGCTCTCGCTGTGGGCGATTCTTCGTGCCCAGTTGAGCAGCAAAAAACAACTCGAGGCGCACGCCCCGCCCCCGGGGCAAAAAACCGTTCCGGCGTCGCCCGCCGAGTAACGGCGCCGGAGGCCTTGTGCGCTGCCCACGATTGCGGGCAGCGCACCAAGAAACGTGCTAGCGCGTAAACAGCGCGATCAGGATGATGATCGGGATTGGCACACCGAGCAGCCACAGCAGAATAGAGCGCATGGGGATCTCCTAGTGAGGTTGATCGTCCCGCCGAGGCGTCGGGCCGCCGGGGGTCGTTGAATTTGCTCGCGCGTCCCTACGCATAGACGCCATCGCGCAAACGCCCGCCGACCGTCGCGGCGAACGTTGCGGAGAATGCGCCGACCAGCAGGGCGATGAACATCCACAGCGACGTATAGCTCGCGGCCTTGCGCGCGGCGTCGGCAGCTTCACGCGCCTTGGCTTCGGTGTCGGCAGCGACGGCCTTCGCTCGTGAATAGGCGTCGTTGACGCGCTTGTCGGCGTCCTCCGGGCTCAAGCCGGTTCGCGCCGCCACCAGTTGCGAGAGATAAAGACGATCCGACGGCGGGATGTCGCCACCGCGCAGGCCATTGGCAAAAATTCTGCCCACTTCGGCGCGAGTCGCGGTGTCGTCCACACTGGGTGCTTCGGCCGGCTTGTCGGTGCGAAAGAGGCTGTCGACGTAGTACGCGTTCGGATCTCCTCCTTCGATCGCACGTCCGGGCGTCACACCATTCGATGGCGCCGCCATGCCCGCGGCGCCTGCTCCAGCGACCGCGGCGCCCGCACCCGCGGCCGCCACCTTGGCGGTGCCGCCGACCAGCGCGCCGGCAGCCGACGTAAGGACCGCTGCGGTGATCACTGTCCCAACCGCCCAAGCGAGAAATCCATGCGCGGTATCGCGAAAGAAAACCTCGTCGCCGTGGACGTCGACCCAGCGGGTGCGCAAGCGGCCGGCGAGATAGCCTCCGATCGCCGAAGCGATCGCCGACATCAGCAGCAGCCAGATCGCGCCGGCGATGGTCATCGTCGTCGCCGACGCGCCCGAGTTCGACCATGGCGACACGGCTGCGAAGCCCAGGCCTGTGCCGAGCGCAACCAGTATCAGTCCCATCGCCGCGGCGGCAAATGCGCCTGCGATGATGGCCGCCCAGGAAATCGCGGAGGTTGACGATTCGTTTCCTGCTGTTCCCACCGCGACGACCGCCGTTTCAGGCCGGTAGACCGCGGCTTGCGGAGCGGTAGCTTGCATGGCGCCTCCTCTGGGGTGAGTTTGCGGCAAATCGCCGCGCACCAATGCGATGCAAGTCGCGTGCCATGCAAAATCCACGTCATCTCGGGGATAAAGGAGCCGTTAACGCTGCGTCCGCTGTACGAATTACGCGGGCGCGAACAAACGTACCGGCAACAGTAACAAACGCTCGACCGGATGGACGACCGTTTCAGGCCGCGGCGCGCAGCGACTCGGACGGCTCGACGCGTTTGGGCTTGACGCGCCGCGCCCGCGGCGAAGACTTGACCGCGCCGAGCGAGGGCGCCGACGCCCGCTTGGCTTGCCGCGCCTGTCGTCGCAGGAACGCCGGCACCAGGCGCTCGGCCCGCCGCGGCGCGCCGGCGATCCTTTCGCCGATTCCCTTGTGCAGCGCTCCGCTTCGCCAGGCATCGAACACCAGCGGGTTGATGTACGACTTGCGGCAGACGGTCGGTGTATTGCGCAGGTCGCTCGCCACCTGCTTGACGGCATCGACGATGCACGCCTTCAACGCCCGCTCGCTGACAGGATCCGGCCGCGGCGTGCCATGCATGATCGCGATGGCCCGTAAGGTCGCACCCCATGTGCGGAAGTCCTTGGCGGTGAAATCGTCGCCCATCGCTTCCTTCAGATACAGATTGACCTGGTCGGAATCGATCGGGCGCCGCTCGCCGGTCTCGTCGACGTATTGGAAAAGCCGCTGGCCCGGGAGTTCGTGACAATGGCGCACCAGCCGGGCAAGCCGCCTGTCGTCGACGGCTATCTCGTGCTCGGCCCCGCCCTTGCCGCGGAACCGGAACAGCAGGCGGCCGTCGCGGATGAACTGCACATGGCGGTTGCGCAGCGTCGTCAGGCCATAGCTGTCATTGTCGCGCGCGTACTCGGCGTTGCCGATGCGCACGCGCGTCGCATCGAGGAGGCTGACGATGACCGCGAGGACCTTTTCCCTCGGCAGGCCCGGCAGCGCGAGGTCGCGGCGCAAACGCCGGCGCAGCCGCGGCAGAGCTTCTCCGAACGCCGGCATGCGCTCGAACTTGGCGCCGTCGCGGAACAGCCGCCATTTCGGATGGTAGCGATACTGCTTTCGGCCGCGTGCGTCGCGTCCGGTCGCCTGCAGGTGACCGTTCGGCTTACGACAGATCCAGACGTCTTCGTAGGCGGGCGGGATCGCAAGGCTCGCGATGCGCTTGAGCTCGGCCTCGTCCGTCAGCTGTTGATCGCCGAGCATGTAGACGAACTTGTCGCCCTGACGAACGCGCCGGATGCCCGCGATCGCGTCCGAGACGTAGATCAGTCCGGCCGCAGCCAGGATCGCGTCCGACTCCGCCGTGCGTTCGCCGAGCTCGCTCACCGCGCTAGCCCTCGTAACGGACACGCTTGAACATTGCGCGTGTCACCGTTTGACGGGTCTCGCCGACCGACGCCCATGGATCCTTGCGCAGGCCGCGCAGCCGCTCGGGGACATTGCGGACGTTGAAGTGATCGAAGCGGACGTCGGTGTCGAGCTCCTTCCATGCGATCGGCGTCGACACCGGCGCCTTGGCGCGGGCGCGGATCGCGTACGGCGCGATCGCCGTCGCGCCTTCGGCATTGCGCAGGTAGTCGATGAAAATCTTCCCCTTGCGCTGGGCCTTGGACAGCGTCGCGATAAACCTGTCTGGGAATGTGCCGACCAGCAAATCCGCGACGGCCTTGGTGAAGCCTTTCGCCTGCGTCCAGTCGAGCGTCGGGCGGATCGGCACGACGACGTGCAGGCCCTTGCCGCCGGTCGTCTTCAGAAATCCTTCGAGACCCAGATCGTCGAGCAGTGTGTGCAACACGCCGACCGCTTCGACAATTTCCTTCCAGCCGACGCCGTCGTCCGGATCGAAATCGAAAATCAGACGATCGGGGCGATCGAGCTTCGGCGTACTCGATCCCCACGGATGCAGCTCGACGACGCCCCACTGCACCAGCGCGACCAGCGCAGGAAGAGAATTGGCGGCGAAATAGGTGGCCGTGCCCTTGCCCTCCGGCACTTCGACGCGCGTGACCGCGGCGTTGACGCTCTTGTCGGCGTGCTTCTGGAAAAAGCACTGCTTGCTCCAGCCGTCGGGGCAGCGCACCAGCGCCAGCGGGCGGTCGCGAAGATGCGGCAGGATCCA
>DASYJB010000028.1:0-2182 GCA_035996965.1 Casimicrobiaceae bacterium
CGCATTGAGGAGATGTGCCTTGATGCGCTGCCACCGGCGTTCGCGGCCGCGCGCAAGCTCATAATCGATCGGCGCATCCACCGCTGGATGGCGTCGGTCAACGCTGTCCCCGGCGGCTACCCGGTGCGCGATCGCAACATCAACCACCAGCCCGACGAGACGCTTCCGCAGGTGCTCTTCGTCGGCGACTACGTGTTCGATGCAACGCTCAACGGCGTCCTCGACTCGGCCGACTCGGCGAGCGACATGATCGTATCTGACGTGCTTCGCCGCCGACGGACCGCCCGCAAGGACCAGGAAGGTACGTTGGGCACCGACGTCTGGTACCCGGGGGCGACCGAGCTGGTGCGCGATCAATACTTCGACGGCCCGTTCCTGGCCGAGTTGCTCCGGCTGGTTTGGAAACTGGCGCCCGGCGCGAAAGTGCTCAATCTCGGCTCGGCGTCGGGCATCACGGTGGTGGCGCTGCGCGACTTGGGCTTCGACGCCTACGGCATCGAAAGCGGCCGCCTCGCGCATGCGCGCACGCCCGACGCGGTCCAGCCGTTCAACCTGCTCGGCGATCCGACCAACCTGCCGTTTCCCGACGGCGAGTTTGACGTCGTGATCGAGACCGGCCTGTGCTACCTGCCGCGCCCGAAAATCCAGCAAGCCATCGCGGAACTGCGAAGAGTGGCGCGGCGTGGCGTGATGCTGGGCTCGATCGTCACCGACCTGCCGATCGAGATGATCGAGCGCTACGACCTGCACGCCAACGTCAAGACGCTGTGGTCGCGCTGGAACTGGTCGGACGAGTTCTTCGCCGGAGGGTTCGAGCGCACGCTCGTCGATCCGGATCACCTCGCGACGGTGTGGAAAGGCGCGCTAACGGCCGGCGCTGGCCCCGGACATTGGTACGAAGATCCCGAAGGTCTGCTGTATTGCTTCTATGACGTCGGCGCCGCCGCCACGCGGCCGCAGGAAAGCTGCGGCCTGCCGGCAGCGCCGTTGATTGCGGACACGGCGCAAGACGTCGTCGCCGCATCCGGAGGCGCGGTACCATGAACGAGACCGCCTTGGCAGTCACGCCCGCGCTTGGCGCGCAGGCATGGCGGTTCACGTTCGCGCCCGCCGAGACCGACGAAACCAGCCAGATGGTGGTCCGGGAACCGCGCCACGCCGCCGTGACCGCGCAGGCGCTGGGACTCGATGCGATGCTTGCCGCCGCGCTCGGCGACGCGGCAGACGACGGGACCACAGCCTTGGTGCCGAGCGATCCGACGCCGGGCGACACGACGTCGGCGAAAGTCTTGCGCGATGACTTGTCGGCGGACGACTACGCCTTGTTCGTCGTCTGGCTGCCGACCGGCAATGCCGTTACGACCACGCAGGAAAAGCGGCTCACCAGGTGGGTCGAGCAAGGCAGCGCTCACACGGTGCGTGCCACGATCAGGACCTCCCGCGCGGTGTGGACCGGCGAGCGCGCGCTCGTCTACGCGTCACCCGAGGAATGGCCCGACACGCTCGACGCTGTCGTCAGGTTTACGCTGCTGGCGCGCGGCACCATCGCGCTCGAGCGCGAGATGAAATCGCTGTGGCCCGCGCTCGAGAAACACGCGGCGCTCACCCATGCGGTGAACTTCCGCGACGGGAGCCTGCAGCCGCGCATCAACCATATGACCGAAGCGGTCACCCGCATGCGGATCTCGTATCTGCAAATCGAATCCGCGCTCGAACAGACCGATCCCGGCTTGAGCAGCGCCTCGAAGCGACTGTGCGGGGAGTTGGTCCTGCAGGCGGGCATTTATGACCGGCTCGAGGTCATGTGCGACCCGATTGAATTCGCCGTAGATCACTACGAGCTCGCCAACACGCGGCTGATCGACCACAAACATGCGTCGGTCGAATTCTTCCTGACGGGATTGATCGTTGTCGCGCTCGTCGTCCAGACCGCGGTCATCCTGGTGCAGGAACTGCTCCGATGAATGTCCTGATGAAGATCGGGCCGGAGCCGGTCGCCCTTGCGCGCGGATCCGGTGCCGAGTCGTCGCCCCGCATATTACCCGCTGCCGACCGGTTGGCCGGCGCCCAACGCCGCTATTTGTCGATCGACGTACTGCGCGCGCTAGCCATCCTGCTGATGATCCAGGTCCATTTCGTCGAAAATCTGTCCGCCGAATCGCACGCGCCGCAGTTGCTCTAT
>DASYJB010000029.1:0-15501 GCA_035996965.1 Casimicrobiaceae bacterium
GTCCCGCCGTTGGGCAGCGCGACGTCGTCGTGGCGCTGGAAGCGGCGGCCGACACCCTTGAACTCGGCCAGCGCCTTGGCGATCGCGGCATCGGCCACACCGGTCTGGCGGCCGACCGCGATCGCGGCAAGCGCGTTCTGCACGTTGTGCACGCCGGCCAGGTTGAGCTCGACCGGCAGATCGGCATCGCCGCCGGTGGCGACGAAGCGCATGCGCCCCGCGGCGTGCGCGACGTCGACCGCGCGCAACTGCGCATCGGGATCGAGGCCGTAGGTGACAGTCGGCTTGGCGATTGCGGGCAGGATGTCGCGCACGTTGGCGTCGTCGACACAGAGCACTGCGACGCCGTAGAAGGGCAGGCGCTGCACGAAATTGACGAACGCCTCCTTGAGCCGGGCGAAGTCGTGGCCGTAGGTAGCCATGTGATCGGCATCGATATTGGTCACGACGGCGACGACCGGTTGCAGCACGAGGAATGACGCGTCGGACTCGTCGGCCTCGGCTACCAGGAAGTCGCCTTTGCCCAGGCGCGCGTTGACACCCGCCGACAGCAATCGGCCGCCGATGACAAAGGTCGGATCGAGTCCACCCTCGGCCAGCACACTGGCGATCAGGCTGGTCGTCGTCGTCTTGCCGTGCGTGCCCGCGACGGCAATCCCCTGCTTCAACCGCATCAGCTCGGCCAGCATCAGCGCGCGCGGCACGACAGGCACGCCGCGCTCGCGCGCGGCGACGACTTCGGGATTGTCGGCGGCGACCGCCGTCGATACGACGACCACGTTGGCACCGGCGACATTGCGCTCGTCGTGTCCGGCGGCGATCTTTGCGCCGAGCTCGCTCAAGCGCCGCGTCGTCGCGGAGAGCGCGACATCCGAGCCGCTGACCTCGTAACCCTGTGTCAGCAGCACTTCGGCGATGCCGCTCATGCCGGCGCCGCCGATGCCGACGAAGTGCACGCGCTTGACCTTGAACTTCATGCGGCCGACCTTTGCGCCAGCGCGATGCAGGCATCCGCGACCCGCTCGCTGGCGTCGGTGCGCCCCACCCGGCGCGCTGCGATCGCCATCGCCAGCAGTCGGCCGCGATTCATCGCAAGCAGCAGGTCGGCCAGGCCCTGCGCGGTCATCGCCGACTGCTTCAGCATGACCGCCGCGCCGGCGTCGACCAGGAATTGCCCGTTGTGCGACTGCTCGTTGGCGAATGCCCCGGGCAGCGGCACGATCACGCTGCCGACGCCAACGGCGGCGAGCTCGGAAATCGTCAATGCGCCGCCGCGGCAGATGACGAGGTCCGCGTCGGCATACTGGCGTGCGATGTCGTCGATGAAAGGCAGGCAGACCGCCTCGACGCCCGCTGCGTCGTAGGCGCGCCGCAGCGCATCGACATGGCGCTCGCCTGCCTGATGCACGACATGCGGGCGCGACTCGCGATCGAGCAGCGCGAGCGCTGCCGGCACGCGTTCGTTCAATGCGGTGGCGCCCAGACTCCCGCCGACGACCAGCAAGCTCATCGTGCCGTGTCTTCCGGCGAAGCGCTGCTCGGGCGGCGGAACGGCGACGATCTCGGCGCGCAGCGGATTGCCCACCCATTCGACCTTGCCCGCGTGTCTGTTGCCGAGTGCACCAGGAAATCCGAGGAGGATGCGGTCGGCGCCGTAGGCGAGGATGCGATTGGCAAGCCCCGCGACCGCGTTCGCGTCGTGGATCAGCAGCGGCCGGTTGCACGCGACCGCCATCAGCGCTCCCGGAAACGAGACGAAGCCGCCGAGTCCCAGCACGACGTCGGGCGAGCGACGCCGGATGATGCCGAGGCTTTGCCAGAAAGCCGACAGCAGCGCGAACGGGCCGAGCAGCAGGCGTTTGAATCCCTTGCCGCGCACACCGGCGAAGCGGATCGACTCGTAGTCGATGCCGTGCTGGGGGACGAGCCTCGACTCGATGCCGTCGCGCGTGCCCAGCCAGAAGACATGCCAGCCTTTGGCGAGCAGGCGTGCGGCGACCGCAAGCCCGGGAAACGCGTGTCCTCCGCTGCCGCCGGTAGTGATCATCACGGTGCCGGTCATACGGTGAACCCCCGCAGCAAGCGGCGATTCTGGCTCCGGCCGACCGCAGTCGCGGCCTTAACGCGCGCCACGCGCGCGTTAGCCTTCACCGAAATCGACGGCGCGACGGTCGTCATACGGTGAACCCTCGGAGCAGCCGTCGATTTTCATAATCCACCCGCAGCAAGACCGCCAGCGCGACGCAATTCGCGACGATGCCGCTGCCGCCGAACGACAACAGCGGCAAGGTCAGGCCCTTGGTCGGCAGCACACCCATGTTGACGCCGACATTGATGAACGTCTGCACGCCGATCCACAGGCCGATGCCATGCGCGACCAGCGCGGCGAATGGCCGCTCGAGGCGCCCCGCTTGCCGGCCGATCCCGTAGGCGCGTATCAGCAACCACGCGAACAAGCCGATCACCAGCGCGACGCCGACGAAGCCCAGTTCCTCGGCGATGACGGCCAGCAGGAAATCGGTGTGCGCTTCGGGCAGATAGAGCAGCTTTTCGACGCTGGCGCCCAGCCCGACGCCGAACCACTCGCCGCGGCCGAAGGCGATCAGCGAATGCGACAGCTGGTAACCCTTGCCCAACGGGTCCGCCCACGGGTCCAGAAAGCCGGTAAAGCGCTGCAGCCGGTACGGTGCGATCCAGATCAGGATCCACAAGGTGACGGGCAGCAGAAACCCGAGTCCGATCAACAGCCGCCAGTCGAGGCCGCCCAGGAAAAGAATGCCGAACGCGATCGCGACGATGACCACGCAAGCGCCGAAGTCGGGTTCGTGCAGCAACAGCGCGCTGACCAATACCATCACCGCGAGCAGCGGCAGGAATCCCTTGAGCAGCGTCTGCTTCAGCGGCTGCTCGGCGTGCAGGAACGCCGCCTTGCGCACCGCGTAGCTTGCCGCGTAAAGGACGACGGCGAGCTTCATCAGCTCGGACGGCTGCAGGTTGACGATGTAGAGCGACAGCCAGCGCTTGCTGCCGTTGACACTCTTGCCGATGCCGGGAATCAGCACCGCGATCAGCAGCGCCGCGCCGGCGATGAACAGATATGGCGCGAGCTTCTGCCAGATCTTGAGCGGGATCTGGAACGCGAACAGCGCGGCGAGAAGGCCGACCGCGACGAACGCCGCATGGCGCACCAGAAAATACCAGGGACGATAGCCGGTGTACGCGAGCGCTTCCGCGGTCGCGATCGACGACGAGTAGACCATGACCAGACCGAGGGCCAATAGCATCAGCGCCGACCAGGCGAGCGTCGCGTCGTAGGCCGTCATCGCGCGGCTCTCGCGCGGCGCCGCGGCGATCGACGACAGCCGCGGCAGCGCGGCAAGGAAGCCCGGGTCTCTAGGCATGGGCGACCTCGCGCTCGTGTGCGGCCACCGCCGCCTTGAAGCGATCACCGCGCTCGACGTAATCGCGGAACATGTCGAGGCTCGCGCAAGCCGGCGACAACAGCACCGCGTCGCCCGGCCGCGCCCGCGCGATCGCACGCGCGACGGCCACTTCGAGCGCCGGCGCGAACTCGATCGCCGCGTCGACGCCGGGCAGCGCCGCGGCGATCACCGGCGCGTCGCGTCCGAGCAGGATCACCGCGCGGCAATATTTGACGACGTCGGCTTTGAGCGGAGTGAAGTCCTGGCCTTTGCCATCGCCGCCGGCGATCAGCACCGCCGGCCGGCTTAAGGCCTCGAGCGCGGCCTGCGTCGCGGCGACCGTCGTGCCCTTCGAATCGTTGACGAACAGGACGCCGCCGATTTCGGCGACGCGTTCCATCCGGTGCGGCAGGCCGCGAAATGCGGCGAGCGCGGCGATCACCTTGGCGTCGATCTTGGCGACCGTCGAGGTGAGCGCCAGCGCAGCGAGCGCATTGAGCGCGTTGTGTCGTCCGACCAGCGCCAGGTCGCTGGCGGCAAGCAGCAGCGCGCCGCCGCGCGCGAGCCAGGGCGATCCGCTCCGCTGTACCAGCCCCCAGTCGAGCTCAGCCTCGGGAACGCCCGCGCCGAATGTCTGCACGATGTGCCCGGGAAGCCGCATCGAGAGCGAGCGGAAGTCGTCGCGGTTCAGGATCTGCTCGCCCGCGCCGGCGAATATCCGCGCCTTGGCGCGCGCATAGGCGTCTATCCCGTCGTAGCGGTCGAGGTGATTGGCGCTGATGTTGAGCACCGTCGCGGCGGTGGGTTTGAGGCTCGAAGTGGTTTCGAGCTGGAAGCTCGACAACTCGGTGACAAAGACATCGGGCCATGGCGCGCCGCGCTCGTGTCCGGCAAGCACGTCGAGCACCGGCTCGCCGATGTTGCCGACAACGGCGGCGGACAGGCCTGCCGCGCGCGCGAGCTCGCCGCAGAGCGATGCAACTGTGCTCTTGCCGTTCGAGCCGGTGATCGCCAGCACGCGTTGCGCCGGCCGCAGCGCACGCGCGAAGAGCTCGACGTCGCCGACGAGCTCGGCGCCGCGCGCCACCGCGGCGGCGATCGGCGGCTGGTTCTTCGCCAGCCCCGGGCTGATCACGATCGTCGCGGCATCGGCGAGCGTCGCGTCGGTGATCGGTCCGCGCGACAGCGGGACGTGCGGCAGCTCGGCGGCTAGCTTGGCCGCGAACGGCGGGTCGGCGCGGGTGTCGGCGACGCGAACGCGCGCGCCGTGGCGGGCTGCCCAGCGCGCGGCCGAGAGCCCGGTCAGCCCCAGGCCCAGCACGACGACGTCGCGATTCTTTATCACTAGCGCAGCTTCAAGGTCGAAAGGCCGAACAGCACCAGCAGCATCGTGATAATCCAGAACCGAACCACGACCTGGTTCTCTTTCCAGCCTTTCAATTCGTAGTGATGATGGATCGGCGCCATGCGGAAGACGCGCTTGCCGGTCAGCTTGAACGAAGCGACCTGGATCATGACCGACAGCGTCTCGACGACGAATACGCCGCCCATGATGAACAGGACGATCTCCTGCCTGACGATCACCGCGATCGCGCCCAGTGCGGCGCCGAGCGCCAGCGCACCGACGTCGCCCATGAACACTTCGGCCGGATACGCGTTGAACCAGAGAAAGCCCAGGCCGGCCCCCGCGATCGCGGCGCAGACGACGGTCAGCTCGCCGGCGCCGGGAATGTGCGGCATGAAGAGGTAGGTCGAGAAGTCGGCGCGGCCGGCGACATAGGCGAACAGCCCCAGCGCGGCGCCGACCATCACCGTCGGCATGATCGCCAGGCCGTCGAGACCGTCGGTCAGATTGACCGCGTTGCTCGAGCCGACGATGACGCAGTACGAAAGAATGATGAAGCCCCAGACGCCGAGCGGATACGACACGGTCTTGAAAAAGGGGACGATCAGATCGGCTTTCGGCGACAGGTCGACGGAAAGGCCGCTCGCCAGCCACGCCTGAAACAGCTGCAGGAATTGCGAGGTCGACGGCGCCGAGACCGAGAAAGCGAGATAGATCGCCGCGACCAGGCCGATCAGCGACTGCAGCAGCAGCTTTTTCCCCGCCGAAAGCCCCTTCGGATTGCGCTGTACGACCTTGCGGTAATCGTCGACCCAGCCCACGGTGCCGAAGCCGAGCGTGACCAGCAGCACGACCCAGACGAACCGGTTGCGAAGATCGGCCCATAGCAGGGTCGTAACGATGATCGAGACCAGGATCAGCGCGCCGCCCATCGTCGGCGTGCCGGCCTTGATCAGGTGCGTCTGCGGCCCGTCGTCGCGCACGGATTGGCCGATCTTGTATTCGGTCAGCTTGCGTATCATCCTCGGGCCGATGACGAACGAAATCACCAGCGCTGTCATCGTCGCGAGCACCGAGCGCAGCGTAATGTAAGTGAAGACATTGAACGCGCGAACGTCGGTGGCGATCCAGTTGGCGAGCGCGAGCAGCATCAGTGCGCGGCCGCCGTGGCGCCGCCGAGTGCCGCGACGATGCGTTCCATGCGCATGAAGCGCGAGCCTTTGACCAGCACGGTAACGTCGGGCCGCAGGTCGCCCTCGATCGCCGCGATCAGATCCTCGCTGCTCGCGAAATGCTCGCCGCCGGGCCCGAAAGTGTCGACCGCGTGCGGCGTGAGCTCACCGAGGGTAAGCAGGCGGTCGACCCCGGCCGCGCGCGCGCATTCACCAATCTCGCGGTGGAAGGCCGCGCCCTGCTGGCCCACTTCACCCATGTCGCCGAGCACCATCCACTTCGGACCCGCGACGTGGACCAGCACCGCGATGGCCGCGCGAACCGAATCCGGGTTGGCGTTGTAGCTGTCGTCGATCAAGGTCGCGCCGTTGCGGCCGGCCTTGGCTTGCAGCCTGCCGGCGATCGGGCGGAACTCGGCCAGACCCTGCGCTACCGCGTCCAGTTTCGCGCCGGCAGCCGTCGCGGCTGCGATCGCCCCCAGCGCATTGACCACGTTGTGCCGACCCGGCAATTTGAGATCGATGCTGACCGATCCTTCGGGCGCCGCGACGTCGACCACGCTGCCCCAGGATTGCACGCGCACGCGCCCAATGACGGTGGCCGGCGCGCGCAAACCGAAATCGCGCACGGTCAGCGACGCACCCTCCGCGTTGCGCCGCGCGACCACTTCGTTCCAGAACGGAGCATAGTCGTCGTCGGCATTGATGACCGCAATCCCTCGCTGCTGCAGCGTGCCGAGAACCGTCGCATGTTCCGCGGCGACGTCGGCGACGCTTTTCATGAACTCCTGGTGCTCGCGCTGCGCATTGTTCAGCACGGCGATGGTCGGCTGCGCAATCTCACCCAGCTGCGCGGTCTCGCCGACGTGGTTCATGCCTATTTCGAAGACGGCGACCCCGTGAGTGGCGCGCAGTCGCAACACCATCAGCGGCAGGCCTATGTGGTTGTTCAGATTGCCTGCGGTTGCCAGTACGCGATCGGCGCCGCTGGCGGCGCGGAGGATTGCCGCCGTCATTTCCTTGACTGTCGTCTTGCCGTTGCTGCCGACGATGGCGATGACCGGCAGCGTAAAGCGCCGCCGCCAGAACGCGGCGAGGCTTCCCAGCGATTGCGTCGGATCGGCGACCGCGAGCAGGCTTTTCCCGCCGCCGACGCCTGAAGCGGCCAGCCGCGCCGCGTGATCTGCAGCCACGATGGCGGCGGCGGCGCCGCGCTCGAATGCCTGCGTGACGAATTCGTGTCCATCGAAGCGCTCGCCCTTGATCGCGACAAAGAGCTCGCCGGGACGAACGACGCGCGAATCGATGCTGACGCCGTCGAACCAGGCATTGGCCCCTTCGAGCCGCGCGGATATCGCCTGCGCCGCGGTTGCCGCATCCATCATCTGCCGCTCCATGACATCAGCGCGCGCGCCGCGTGCTCGGCATCGCTGAACGGCTGCCGCGCGCCGTTGCACTCCTGATACGTTTCATGACCCTTGCCCGCCAGCAGCACGATGTCGCCGCGCCTGGCCTCGCCGATCGCGCTGGCGATGGCGATCGCGCGGTCGAGCTCGACCGAATAGCGGCGGTTTCCCGTGTCGCGAATGCCGTGCACGATTTCGCTGGCGATCGCAGCCGGGTCTTCGCCGCGCGGGTTATCGCTGGTGACCAGCACGCGATCAGCAAGCCTGGCCGCAAGCCGGCCCATTTCGGGTCGCTTGCCGCGATCGCGCTCGCCGCCGGCGCCGAACAGACAGATGAGCTCGTTGCCTTCGCCGACTGCGGGGCGCAGCGCCGTCAAGACCTTGTCCAGCGCGTCCGGCGTATGGGCGTAATCGATCACCACCAGCGGCCGGTCGCCGCCGCCGAGGCGCTGCATCCGTCCCGGCGGCGCCTCGACGCCGGCGAGAATGGCGAGCGCCGGTTCGAAGGCGACGCCGCTGACCAGGAGAACGCCGAGCACGCCGAGCAGATTCGCCGCATTGAATGCGCCGACCAGCGGCGTCGTGATCCGACCCTTTCCCCACGGTGTCTCGACGGTGAATGCCAGGCCTCCCGCCGGCAGCGATGTGAGTCCGCTGCCGACGATGTCGGCGGCGCCGAAACCGTAGCTCAGCACCTTGTGGCCGTGGCTGCGCGCACTGTCGAGGAGGCTCTGGCCGAATGCGTCGTCGGCGTTGATCACGCCTACGCGCAGTCCTGGCCACGCGAACAGCTTCGCTTTCGCGGCGCCATAGGCCGCCATCGTGGCGTGATAGTCGAGATGATCGCGCGACAGATTGGTGAACAAGGCGACGTCGAACGCGACACCGTTGACCCGCCCCTGGTCGATGCCATGCGAGGACACCTCCATGGCTGCGGCCTGTGCGCCTGCTGATCGATACTGGGCGAGCATCTGCTGCAGCAGCGCCGCATCGGGCGTCGTGTTCGCCGCCGGCTCGAGCGCACCGATCAATCCGTTGCCAAGCGTGCCGAGCACCGCGGCGCGCCGTCCGGCGGCATCGAGCCCGGCCGCAATCCAGTGCGCGCACGATGTCTTGCCGTTGGTGCCGGTGACGCCGACCATCCACAGGTCGCGCGATGGATGCCCGTATACAGCATTGGCGATGAACCCGAGCTTGGTCTTCAGCTCGTCGATCGGCAGATGGGGCAGCTTCCACGCGCGATTCCAGTTGAAGCCCTGCGTCTCCCAGAGGATCGCGCCGGCGCCGCGGGCGATCGCATCGGGGATATACGCGCGCCCGTCGCGATGCGCGCCGGGGTACGCGGCGAATGCGTCGCCCGGGCCGAGCCGGCGGCTGTCGGAGCTGATCCGCGAGATCGGTGCGTTCAGCCGGCCGAGCAGTTCGGCGGCGTCGAACTCGACGACGGTCGCGGTGTTCACGTTTCCTCGCGCACCGCGGCAGCGTCCGCCGGCAGGACCACGGTGTTTGCCGGCGCGTCCGGCGCCACGCCGAGCAGCCGCAACGCGCCGCCCATCACGTCGGCGAAGACTGGCGCCGCGACGGTGCCGCCGTAGTACTGTCCGGCGCCGGGCTCGTCCAGCATCACCGCAACGATCAGGCGAGGATTCGACACCGGAGCGAAACCGACGAAAGACGAGACGTACTTGTCGCCGTACACGCGTCCGTCGAGCTTGTGCGCGGTACCGGTCTTGCCGGCGACGCGGTAGCCGGAGATCTGGGCTTTCGGCGCGGTGCCGCCCGGCTGGACGACCATCTCGAGCATGTGCCGGACCGCGCGCGCAGTCTGCGGCGTGACCACCGGACGGCCGGCGACCGCGCCATCGACCTTGAGCAGCGACACCGGTTTCAGCTCGCCATCGCTGGCGAACACGGTGTAGGCTCGCGCGAGTTGCACCAGATTGACCGAGATGCCGTGGCCGTACGCCATCGTCGCCTGCTCAATCGGCCGCCACGTTTTCGCCGCCCGCAGGCGGCCCGACACTTCGCCGGGGAATCCGGTCCGCGGCTGCGCGCCGAAGCCCGCTCCCGAAAGCATCTGCCACATCGTTTCCGCGGGCAGCGACAGCGCGATCTTTGCCGCGCCGACATTGGAGGACTTCTGGATCACCTGCTCCACCGTCAGCGCACCTTCGCGATGCGCATCGTGAATCGTCGCGTGACCGATCGTCAGCGTGCCCGGGGCGGTGTCGATGATCGTTTGCGGACTCACCTTGCCCGCATCGAGCGCGGCGGCGACGGTGAACGGCTTCAGCGTCGACCCGGGCTCGAACGTATCGATCAACGCGCGATTGCGCATGTGGTCGCGCGCGGTCCGTTGGCGATTGTTCGGATTGAACGCCGGCCAGTTCGCCAGGGCCAGAATCTCGCCAGTCTTGGCGTCGAGCATGACAAGCGCCCCGGCCCGCGCCTTGTTCGCCTCGACCGCAGCTTTGAGCTCGCGGAAGGCCAGGTATTGCAGCCTGCTGTCGATCGAAAGCGCGAGATCGCGGCCTTCCTGCGGCGCGCGTATGCTCGCCACATCCTCGACGATCTCGCCCCGGCGATTGATGATCACGCGCCTGCTGCCCGGGTGCCCACCCAGCCAGCTTTGTTGCGCGAGCTCGATGCCTTCCTGACCGACGTCGCGGTCGCCGGTGAATCCGACGATCTGGCTCATTACTTCGCCGCCCGGGTAATAGCGCCAGTAATCGTTTTCGTCGTGAATACCGTCGATCTTCAGTGCGGCGATGTGCGCGGCCGTCTGCGGCGCGACCGGCTTTTTCAGGTAGACGAAGTCGCCGCCTTGCGCGAGCTTCTGTCTGAGCGCGGCGGTCGGCAAGTCCAGCGCCGCGGCGAGCGCCTTCAGCTGGTCCGGCGTCGCGTCGACCTGGTCGGGCCACGCCCATACCGCCTTGACCGGCGTGCTGATCGCGAGCGGATCGCCGAAGCGATCGACGATGCGGCCGCGATGCGCCGGCACCTCGATGTCGCGGCTGTAGCGCGAGCTGCCCTGCTCCTGCAGGAACCCGTTGTCGATTCTCTGCAGATAGAGCGAGCGACCGAGCAGTCCCACGAACAGCAGAAGCAAGCCGGCGAAGACCAGCGGCGCGCGCAACCGCGGCAGCCGCGGCGCGGCCGGCGCATTGGTCTTGAAGGTGTGCGCGAATCTCATCGCGGCCCCGCTTCGACGATGCGAAGCCGCGCCGGCGCAGGCAATTGCATGCGCAACTGTTCGCGCCCGATCTTTTCGATGCGCGCCGGCATCGCCCAGGTCGATTGCTCGATCTGCAGCTGTCCGTACTCGACGTCGTAGGCGCGGCTTTGCGCCTGCTCCCGCTCGAGATCGACAAATAGCTTGCGCGCCTGGTAGCGCGAAGTGACCAGCGACAACGCGCAGACGACCAGCAGCGCGAGCAGTGCGAGATTGAGACGCGCCATCAGTTCGGCCCTAGCTGCCCTTCGGTGCGCTCGGCTACGCGCAAGGTCGCGCTTCGCGCGCGCGGGTTCGCCGTGAGCTCGGCATCAGTCGGCCGTATCGCGCGGCCGACGGTCTTCAGCGGCGGCGTCGGCAATGACGCGCTGGCGATCCCCAGGCGGGCGAGCCGGGCGTCGCCGCCGTACGGCTGGCTGCCGCGGCGGAAAGCCTGCTTCACCAGCCGATCCTCGAGCGAGTGGAAGCTGATCACGGCGAACCGGCCGCCGGCGGCCAGCCGCGCCGGGATGCGTTCGAGCGCTAGCGACAATTCTTGAAGCTCCTGATTGATGAAAATCCGTACAGCCTGGAAAGTCCGCGTGGCCGGATCCTGACTCCAATCACCCCGCGCCCTCGCGCCGAGGGCTTTTGCCACGAGTGCGGCCAGTTGCTGCGTCCGGACGATCGGCCGCTCCGTGCGAGCCGCAACAATCGCTCTTGCAATCTGTTGAGCAAACCGTTCTTCACCATAGTCCGCGATCACTCCCCTGAGTTCACGTTCCGATGCATGCGCGATCCACTCCGCCGCGCTGATGCCGCGCGTCGGATCCATGCGCATGTCGAGCGGTCCATCCGCGCGCAGAGAGAATCCGCGCTCGGGGTCGTCGATCTGAGGTGAAGAGATGCCGAGGTCGAGCAGCACGCCGTCGGCTTGCGCGATGCCGCAGGCATCGAGTGCGGAGCCAAGCTCCGAAAACCATGCGCGCCGAAAAACAAAGCGCGAGTCGCTCCATGCCCGTGCGACCGTCTCGGCCGCGGGATCGCGATCGAGCGCGACCAGTCTGCCGCGCGGACCCAGAAGCGAGAGAATTCGGCGAGCGTGTCCGCCGCGGCCGAATGTGGCATCGACATAAGCGCCATCCGGTTTGATTTGCAGGGCCGCCACGGCTTCCTCGAGCAGTGCCGGCGCGTGGTTCCCATCCGGCATCAGAGCGAGAAACCATCGAGCTCGGGCGGCAGATCGCCGGACGGGAACGCCAGTGCGGAACTCGTTCGCTCGAGCCACCGCGCTTCATCCCAAAGCTCGAACTTGTTGCCTTGGCCGACCAGGATCACGCGTCTGTCGAGTGCTGCGTATTGGCGCAGCGCCGGCGGCACGAGAATGCGGCCGGCCGCGTCGAGGACGACGTCGTCGGCGTGTCCGACGAGCAGACGCTGCAGGCTTCGGAGTTTGTCGTTGAAGCTCGAGAGCGCCATCAGCCGCTGCTGAATCGGCTCCCACTCGGACAACGGATACAGCAGCAGACAGTGGCCGGGATCGGCGGTGAGCACCAGCTGGCCGTCATCGCGCGCGGCCAATGTTTCGCGGTGCTTGGCCGGAATCGCCAGCCGGCCCTTGTTGTCCAGTGCCAGTTGCGTGACGCCTCGAAACACCTGCCCCTCCCTCGCCTTGCCCCCGCGCGGCCGTGGGTACCCACTTTCACCCACTTTTTACCACTTGGCCACTATAAGGAAACGAAGAAGACCGGTCAACATAAATTCGTTTTCCGAACAAGGACTTAGCTCGATTGTTGTATACATGGCTAAATTCATTGAAAAATAAGCACTTATGCTATTTTCTGAATGTATTGCAATAATATTACGCCGTAACATCCCCCGGGTCGGTCGGTGGAAGCGCCAAAACCGCCTGTCGGGCGTCTTCATGACGCCGGCATGGCAATCCCCAAGCCCCGTCAGCGTCAGTTTGTCGGCGGTTCGTGGCTTCACTCGGGCCGTCGCGGGCCGCTCGATCGGCAAATCGTGACGCAATCGAGCGCGCTGGCCTTCGATACCCCCGTACGGCGCGGCGCGAATCTGCACGGCCTTGGGGTGCGCGGAGTCCGCAATGCGATGCGTGCAACACGAAATTTGGAGCCCGACCCGTGATTTCGCCGGCGCTCGCACAAGCAAGTCGCGTCGCGCGATGCGACTGCAACGGTGATCGAATTGCACAATGCATCGGTCGAACGCGGCTTCATCGCCCTGAAGTAGCGAGATGCGGTGCCGGCTTGACGCTGCTGCCGCGCTGCCGCTACGCTCGAAACGTTTCCACGCTTCCCGTCAAACGGCGGCGTTCATACTTTCGCGGCTGAAGCGCCGCACTCCTCCGGACGAGTGAATCCACCGCATCAGCCGCGCATGACGGCTTCGCCTCGCGCAGCGCAATGCCGCGCGGCGCGAGCGCTTGTGCGTGTGATCGCGTTGACGCTGGGTCTGGGGCTGGTATCGCACGGTGGTTCGGCCGTCGCGGACGTAGAGATGCAAGCCTATAAGGTCGAGATCACCGCACCCGACGCGGTGAAGGCAGCGGTTGAGCGCAGCCTCGACCTCGTCCGCTGGCAGTCGTACGCCGAAATCACGCCAGAGTTCTTCGACCTGCTCGTTGCCGACGCGCGATCGCAGGCGCGCGACGCCGCGGAGGCACAGGGTTATTTTGCGGCGAAAGTCGAAAGCGAGATCGATCGCTCGACGACTCCCGTGACGGTGCGCTTGCGCATCGAGCCGGGTGAGCCGACGACGGTGGCGTCGGTCGACCTGGTCGTCGTCGGAGCGGCCGCCCTCGGCGGTCCCGAAGGAAGCGCGCTGATCGAGCGCATGCGCAAGGACTGGTCGCTGCCCAAAGGCGCCGTGTTCCGCCAGGCCGATTGGGCCGCCGCCAAATCCGGCGCCGTCCAGGTGTTCGCTGCGGACCGCTATGCGGCAGTCAAATTGGCCGAGACCCGCGCCGATGTCGATCCGGACACGCACAGCGCCGCGCTGAGCGTGACGGTCGACAGCGGGCCGCCGTTCCGGTTCGGCGCTCTCGACGTGACCGGCGTGCAGAAATACAGCGAGTCGCTGGTCAGGAACCTCGTGACCTTCGCCCCCGGCGATCCGTATACGGCCGAAACGCTGCAAGTTTTCCTGCGCCGCCTCAACGGCTCGGGCTACTTCGCCAGCGCACAGGCGACCGTCGAAGCCGACCCGGCGCAAGCCGACGCGGCACCGGTGCATTTGCGCCTGATCGAGGCGCCGGAAAAAAAGATCAGCGTCGGCGCGGGCTTCTCCACCGACACGCTGTACCGCGCACAATTGACCTACGATGATTTCAATATCGACGACAAGGGCCTGCGCTTCCACGCCGATCTCGACCTCGAATCCAAGATTCAGAGCGCGACCTTGCGGCTGACGCTGCCGCCACGCGTGCCGCAATACAGCGATACGTATTCGACCAACGTCGCGCACACCGACATTTCCGGACTGAAGACCAATGAATTTGCCGCCGGCTGGGAGCGCAAGACGGCGAACGCGCGCGACCAGGCGAGCTACGGCGTCGCGTTCTACGCGTCGCAGCAGATGCCGACCAACGCCGACTCGGCCAATGCGCACGCACTGTACTTCTCATACGGGCGCACCTGGCGCAATGTCGACGACCTCTTGTCACCGACGCGCGGCTACGCGATCAATGCGCAGATCGGCGCCGCGCCGCCCGGCGTTTCGACCGCGGCGCTTGGACGCGGCATTGTGCAATTCGTCTCCTGGCTGCCCATCGACACTAAAACGCAGCTCGTGTTCAAGGCCGAAGGCGGCGCCGTCGCCGCCCGCAGGGCGCGCGACGTTCCGATCCAGCTGCTCTTCCGCACGGGCGGCGATACGACCGTGCGAGGTTACGAATTCAACAGCCTCGGACCGCGCATCGGCGATGCGACGGTCGGCGGCAGGTACTACGCGATCGCCAGCGCCGAAGTCGTGCGCTGGATCGCGCCCACGTGGGGCATTGCCGCATTCGTCGACGCAGGAAACGCCGCCGATCAGGCCTCCGACCTCAAGCCGGTCTACGGTTACGGCGTCGGCGCACGTCTGCGGACGCCGATCGGCCCGATGCGATTCGACGTTGCGTACGGCGAGCAGACGCGCACGGTGCGCGTGCATCTTTCGGTAGGCTTGTCGTTCTGATGCGCGTGCCACTCACCGCCAAGCGCGTCGCGCTCGTGCTGTCGATCGCGGCGCTGCTGCTTGTCGCGATCATCGGCGGCGCGCTGTGGTTCGCGGCGAGCGACGCGGGACTGCGCTGGGCGAGCGGCGAAGCGGCGGCACGCAGCGGCGGGCGGCTGACGATAGAGGGCGCTACCGGCTCGCTCGGCGGCATCGTCCGGATCGCCCGCCTTCGCTACGCGGACGAAAACCTGAGCCTCGTTGCCGACGATATCGCGTTCAGCTGGTCGCCGCGCGCGCTGCTTTCCCGCACGGTCATCGTCGATACCCTGTCGGCCGCGACCGTCACGCTGGAGTTCAAGCCCAGCGCCGGGCCGAGCGCACCGCCGGCGTCGCTCGCGCTGCCCTGGCCGATCGACGTGCAGCGCGCCGACATCGCGGCACTGGCGGTTGCCAGCGGGCCGAACCGCTGGCGCGTGACGCAGCTCGGATTCCACTATACCGGTGCGATCGAGCGGCACGCGCTCGACGCTTTGGCGCTCGATAGCGAATGGGGCTCGGTGCGCGGCAAGCTTGCGATTGCCGCAACGGCGCCGTTCGCCGCCGAAGGCCGCATCGTCTTTGCCGGCAGCGAGGTGGCGAGGCACGCGATCGCGACGGTGGTGGTCGGCGGCGACATGACGACGCTCTCGCTGTCGGGCGACGGAAGCGTCGACGATGCCCAGGCGACCGGCGCCGCGCGCATCGCGCCGTTCGAAGCGCGCCGGCT
>DASYJB010000030.1:0-21935 GCA_035996965.1 Casimicrobiaceae bacterium
GGCAGCGGCATCACGCCGCTGCTGTCGATCATCAAGACGACCTTGCTGACCGAGCCGCTCAGCCGGTTCACGCTGTTCTATGGCAATCGCTCGTCGAGCGCGGTGATGTTCCGCGAGGAGCTGGCCGACCTCAAGGATGGCTTCCTCGAACGCTTCAGCCTGATCTATGTGATGAGCCGCGAGCCGCAGGACATCGACATTCTGAACGGCCGCATCGATCGAAAAAAGGCCGACGCGCTGATCGAGCACTGGGTCGACCTCGCCGGCATCGACACCGCGTTCGTCTGCGGACCCGACGGCATGATGCAGGCGGTTGCCGAGTCGCTGCAGGCGCACGGCATGCCCAAATCGCGCATCAAGATCGAGCTGTTCGCGGCCAGCATTCCGAAGCACGAGCGCAAAGCCCAGCCCGCTCCCGATCCCGGCCATGCCGAATGCGAGGTGACCGTCATCATCGACGGATCGGTGCGACAATATACGCTCGAGAAAACCAAGGAGAACATCCTCGACGCGGCATTGCAGCGCGGCATCGAGCTGCCGTATTCCTGCAAGGGCGGCGTCTGCTCGACCTGCCGCGCCAAGCTGGTCGAGGGCGAGGTCGACATGGACGTCAATTTCGCCCTCGAGGACTACGAGGTCGCACGCGGATTCATCCTGTGCTGCCAGAGTTATCCGGTCACCGACAAGGTCGTCGTCGACTTCGATCAGGGCGCGTAGCGTTGCGGCGGACGTAGAAGCCGCGCCACCTTGCAATCGTTGAACCAATTCAGGAGAGCACCCCGTGTCCCATCCGTTATTCGAGCGCCACCGCCCGTTGCTGGACCAGGCGCTGAAGGCGATCGCCGAGCGCGGCTACTGGTCGGCGTTTCCCGAGTCGCCGAGTCCGAAGGTGTACGGCGAAGGCGCCGCCGACGCCGGCAAGGCGGCGTTCGACGCGCTGGCGAACAAGCCGTTTCCGATCAGCCTGCCCGGAACCGTCGGCGCCATCGGGGGCGAGCGCTCGCCGTACGGGATCGCGCTCGGCGTCAGCTATCCGCGCGTCGATCTCGACCAGTTGTTCGCGGCGGTCGCCGCCGCGAAAGACTCGTGGCGCAAGGCCGGCCCCGAAGCCTGGGTCGGCGTCTGCCTCGAGATCCTCTCGCGCATCAACATGCGCAGCTTCGAGATCGCGCACGCGATCATGCATACGACCGGACAGGCGTTCGTGATGTCGTTCCAGGCCGGCGGCCCGCATGCGCAGGACCGCGGGCTGGAGGCGGTCGCCTACGCCTGGGACGAGATGCGGCGCATTCCCGCCAGCGCCTACTGGGAAAAGCCGCAGGGCAAAAACGAGCCGCTGAAAATGGAGAAACGCTATGCGATCGTGCCGCGCGGCGTCGCATTGGTGATCGGCTGCAACACGTTTCCGACCTGGAACGGCTATCCCGGCATGTTCGCGAGCCTCGCGACCGGCAACGCGGTGATCGTCAAGCCGCATCCGAACGCGATCCTGCCGCTGGCGATCACCGTAGCGATCGCGCGCGAAGTGCTGGCGGAGGCGGGCTTCGATCCGAACGTCGTGACGCTGGTCGCGCATCAAGCCGATGACGACACCGCGCAAACGCTGGCGCTTCGTCCCGAGATCAAGCTGATCGATTTCACCGGCAGCAGCGCGCACGGAACCTGGCTGGAGCGCAACGCCCACCAGGCGCAGGTGTACGCCGAAAAGGCGGGCGTCAACCAGATCATCATCGACTCGGCCGACGACTTTGCCGGCGCGGCGCGCAACATCGCCTTTTCGCTGGCCTTGTACACCGGCCAGATGTGCACTGCACCGCAAAACATCTACGTTCCCCGCGACGGCATCGAGACCGGCGACGGACGCCTGTCGTTCGACCATGTCGCGCAAGGCCTGGCCGCCGCGGTGCAGAAACTCGTCGGCGACCCGGCGCGCGCGGTGGAGATTCTGGGCGCCGTGGTCAACGACGGCGTCGCCGAGCGGATTCATGCCGCGCGCTCGCTGGGCGCGGTCGTGCACGACAGCCAGGCGCTGGTCCATCCGCAGTTTCCCGAGGCTCGCATCGCGACGCCGCTGCTGGTCAAGCTCGATGCCGCGGATGGCGCCAAGTATCTGAAGGAATGGTTCGGCCCGATCGCGTTCGTCATCGCCACCGACGACACGGCGCAAAGTCTCGATATCGCGCGCCGCGCGGTCGTCGATCATGGCGCACTGACCTTGTCGCTCTACTCGAAGCGGCCGGACGTGATCGAGGACACGATCGAGCTGGCCGAAGACGCCGGCGTCGCCTTGTCGATCAACCTCACCGGCGGCGTGTTCGTCAACCAGTCGGCGGCATTTTCCGACTACCACGGCACCGGCGCCAATCCGGCCGCCAATGCCGCGCTGACCGATTCGGCGTTCGTCGCCGGCCGATTCCGGGTCGTGCAGCACCGGAGACACGTCGCGGCGCCGCCGCAATGAGCTACGGCAACATCCTGTTCGAGGTCGCCGGCGGCATCGCGCGCCTGACGCTCAACCGGCCCGAGCGGCTCAACAGCTTCAACGATGCGATGCACGCCGAGGTGCGGGACGCGATTCAGCGCGTGCGCGCCGATCCGTCAGTGCGTGTGCTGCTGCTGACCGGCGCGGGACGCGGCTTTTGCGCCGGGCAGGACCTTGGCGATCGCGCAGTCGCGCCGGGCGCCGACCCGGTCGATCTGGGCGCGTCGATCGATCGCAACTACAAGCCGCTGGTGCTCGCGCTGCGCGCGCTGCCGCTGCCGGTCATTTGCGCGGTCAACGGCGTCGCGGCCGGCGCGGGAGCCAATATCGCGCTCGCCTGCGACATCGTCATCGCCGCGAAGTCGGCGACCTTCGTGCAGGCATTCAGCAAGATCGGCTTGATCCCCGACTCCGGCGGGACCTATCTGCTGCCGCGGCTCATCGGAACCGCGCGGGCGATGGGTCTCGCGGTGTTCGGGGACAAGCTCCCGGCCGAGCAGGCGGCGAGCTGGGGATTGATCTGGCGATGCGTCGACGACGCGGAACTGCCGGCAGCGGTCGACGCGATAGTGAAGCAACTGGCAAGCGCGCCCACGCGCGGCCTTGCCGCGACCAAGCAGGCGATCTACGCCGCGGCGGGCAATACGCTCGAAGCGCAACTCGATCTCGAGCGTGATCTCCAGCGCGGGCTCGGCGGAAGCGCCGACTATCGCGAAGGCGTGGCCGCGTTCGCGGCCAAGCGTCCACCGCAGTTCGTCGGGAAATAGCGGGCGGCTTCACGTCGATGGGCGAGCATCATCCTGCCGCGAGTCCCGACGAAGCGCAGGCGCTGGCCGAGCGCGTGGCGTTGGCGATGTATGCGCGCGACCGCGCTTCGCAGGCGCTGGGCATGCACATCGTGCGCGTCGGCGCCGGTCAGGCCGAGCTTTCGATGCGGGTGCGCCCCGATATGCTCAACGGGCACCTCACCTGCCACGGCGGGTTCATCTTTTCGCTGGCCGACAGCGCATTCGCGTTCGCGTGCAACAGCTACAACCTGACGACGGTTGCTTCCGGCTGCACGATCGAATTCGTCGCGCCGGCCCGCGAGCACGACGTGCTCACCGCGGTCGCCCAGGAGCGCAGCGTCAGCGGCCGCACCGGCGTGTACGATATCGAGGTGAGCAACCAGCACGGCGCCGCGATCGCTTTTTTCCGCGGCAAGTCGTACCGGATCAAGGGCCACGTGCTCGACGGTGCCGACAGGACCGCCTAGTCGCGCGCCAGCAGGAGGGGATTGATGGCCGTCAGGAAGCCCGCGCCCGGCGATCTCGAGCCGATCGAAACCGCCAGCCGCGACGAGCTGCAGGCGTTGCAGTTATCGCGCCTGCAGTGGTCGCTTGCGCACGCCTACGACCATGTCGCGCATTACCGCAACGCGTTCGACCGCGCCGGCATGCACCCGCGCGATTGCCGTTCGCTCGCCGATCTCGCGCGCTTTCCGTTTACCGTCAAGACCGATCTGCGCGACAATTATCCGTTCGGGATGTTCGCGGTGCCGCGCGAAGAGGTGGTACGCATTCATGCGTCTTCGGGCACGACCGGCAAGCCGACGGTCGTCGGCTATACGCGCGCCGACATCGACACCTGGGCGACTGTAATGGCCCGCTCGATTCGCGCCGCCGGCGGCCGCGCAGGCGACATCGTGCACGTCTCTTACGGCTATGGCCTCTTCACCGGCGGCCTCGGCGCGCATTACGGCGCCGAGCGGCTGGGCGCGACGGTGATTCCGATGTCCGGCGGCCAGACCGAAAAGCAGGTACAGCTTATCCAGGATTTCAAGCCCAACATCATCATGGTGACGCCGTCGTACATGCTGGCGATCGCCGAGGAGATGGAGCGGCAGGGCATCGACCCGCGGCAGACGTCGCTCGAAATCGGCATTTTCGGCGCCGAGCCGTGGACGGCGACGATGCGGCAATCGATCGAGGCAAAGGTCGGCATCGACGCGCTCGACATCTACGGCTTGTCCGAGGTGATCGGTCCCGGCGTCGCGCAGGAGTGCATCGAAACCAAGGATGGCCTGACGATCTGGGAGGACCACTTTTTTCCGGAAGTGATCGATCCCGAGACCGGCCGCGCGTTGCCGGACGGGGAAAAGGGCGAGCTGGTGTTCACCTCGCTTTCCAAGCAAGCGCTGCCGATCATCCGCTATCGCACGCGCGACCTGACGCGCCTGTTGCCGCCCAGCGCGCGCTCGATGCGCCGCATGGAGAAAATCACCGGACGCTCCGACGACATGCTGATCATCCGCGGCGTCAACGTGTTTCCGACGCAGGTCGAGGAGCTGATCCTCAAGCAGGAAGCTCTGGCGCCGCATTACCAGCTGGAGATCACGCGACCCAAAGTACTGGATGAGCTAACCGTGCTGGTCGAGCGCGCGCCGGGCGCCGGCGGCGCCGACGGTGAAGCCGCGGGCGCCAGGCTCTCGCAACTCATCAAGAGCCTGATCGGCGTCAGCGCCGAGGTACGCGTCGTGCAAAGCGGCGGCATCGAGCGATCGCTGGGCAAGGCCAAGCGGATCGTCGACAAGAGGCCGAAGCTTTGAACGTCGGCGCCAAGCGGCCGCGCCAGTTTAAGGACCGGCGCTGAAGATCTGCATCGTCGGCGCCGGTGCCATCGGCGGATTCATCGGCACACGGTTGGCGCGCGCCGGTGCCAACGTCGCGGTGCTCGCCCGTGGCACGACGGCAGCCGCACTGCGCGCGCGCGGCTGGCGGCTGCAAACGCAGCAGGGATTGATCAGCGCACTGGCGAACGTCGCCGAGACTCCTTCGGCGCTCGGTCCGCAGGATCTGGTCATCGTGGCCGTCAAGGGTCCGTCGCTGGCAAGCGCAGCCGCGATCATCGGCCCGCTGCTGGGTCCCGATACGGCGGTGCTCACGGCGATGAACGGCGTGCCTTGGTGGTTCTTTCACGGTTTCGGCACGGCGTATCGCGATCTGCGGCTCTCCTCGGTCGATCCCAAAGGCGAGATCGAGTCGGCGCTGCCGGCGCAACGCATCGTCGGCTGCGTCGTCCATGCATCGTGCTCGACGCCGGAGCCAGGCCTGGTACGGCATCACGGCGGCCAACGCCTGATCATCGGTGAGCCGGCTGGCGACCCGGCGGGCCGCACCCACGCGATAGCCGCGCAACTGACGGGCGCCGGATTCGATGTCGAAGTCTCGCCGTGCATCCAGCGCGACATTTGGTACAAGCTGTGGGGCAACATGACGATGAATCCGATTTCCGCATTGACCGGCGCGACGATGGATCGCATCCTCGACGACGAGCTGGTGAAGAGGTTCTGTCTCGCTGCGATGAGTGAGGCCGCGGCGATCGGCGCGAGGATCGGCTGTCCGATCGAACAAAGCGGCGAGGACCGGATCGCCGTGACGCGCCGGCTCGGCGCGGTCAAGACGTCGATGCTGCAGGACGTCGAGGCGCGCCGGCAGGTCGAGATCGACGTGCTATTGAGCGCCGTGCGCGAAATCGGCGAGCGGGTCGAGGTCGCCACGCCGGCGATCGATGCGCTGCTGGGCCTGGCGCGGCTGCAGGCAAGAGTGCAGGGCCTCTACCCCTAGCACCGCCTCGTGCGGCCCGCGGCAATCCCTCCTACAATGAGCCCATCGCCGCTGCGGCGGCAGCGGACCTTCGTGTACAGGACTTGCGCAATGAACGACAAGAAATTCGCTTCCCAGGCCGACCTGGAAGCAAAGAAGGTCAGCTTCGACAAGCTGTCCGACCATGCCTATGCGTACACGGCCGAGGGCGATCCGAATACCGGCATCGTCGTCGGTGATGATGCGATCATGGTCATCGACACGCAAGCGACACCGGTGATGGCGCAGGACGTCATCCGCCACATCCGCACGGTCAGCGACAAGCCGATCCGCTATGTCGTGCTGTCGCACTATCACGCCGTGCGCGTGCTCGGCGCGTCGGGCTACGGGGCGCAGCACGTCATCGCCAGCCGCGACACCTACGATCTGATCGTCGAGCGCGGCGAGGCCGACATGAAAAGCGAGATCGAGCGTTTTCCTCGCCTTTTCCAGGCGGTCGAATCGGTGCCCGGGCTGACCTGGCCGACCTTGGTGTTCGAAAAGCGGATGACGCTCTGGATCGGGAAACTGCAGGTCGAGCTCATGCAGATCGGACGCGGGCATACGAAGGGCGACACCGTCGTCTGGCTGCCGCAGGAGCGCATCCTCTTCTCCGGCGATCTGGTCGAATATCAAACGACGCCGTACACCGGCGATGCCTATCTCGCGGACTGGCCGGCCACCCTCGACGCCATTGCGGCGCTCAAGCCCGCGAAACTCGTCCCCGGCCGCGGTGCGTCGCTGCAGAGCGAAGCCCAGGTCGCTGCCGGTCTGGACGGCACGCGCACCTTTATCACCGAGATGTTCGGCGCGGTGAAGGCGGGCGCGGCGCAGGGCAAGGACTTGCGCACCGTATACAAGGAAACCTATGCGGCGCTCAAGCCCAAGTTCGGCGATTGGGTGATATTCGACCACTGCCTTCCGTTTGACGTGACGCGGGCCTACGACGAAGCGACCAGGTACCGCGATCCGCGCATCTGGACCGCGCAGCGCGACAAGGAAATGTGGGAGTCGCTGGAAGGCTAGGTGCCGTCCCGTTGAAGACCTATACGCACCCGGTCTACGCCTATGTCCGGCCGGCCGAGCTGGGCGGAACGACGCGACACTGGCCGGTGGTCGTCGCCGGCGCGGGGCCGGTCGGCCTGACCGCGGCGATCGATCTAGCGCTGCGCGGCATCGACGTATTGCTGGTCGACGAGGACGACACGGTCAGCATCGGCTCCCGCGCGATCTGCTGGTCGAAGCGCACGCTCGAGATTCTCGATCGCCTGGACTGCGCCGAGCGGCTGGTGCAAAAGGGCGTCGGCTGGAGCGTCGGCCGGGTTTTCTTTCGCGACGAGCAAGTCTACGAATTCAACCTGCTTCCCGGCGAAGGTCACTGCCGGCCGGCGTTCATCAACCTCCAGCAGTACTGGGTCGAGCAGTTCCTGGTCGAGCGCCTGAGCGAGCTCGCGCAGGCCGAGCTGCGCTGGCGCAGCAAAGTCGTCGGCGTCGAACAGCAAGCCGACCGCATCGCGCTTCGGATCAGCGCACCCGACGGCGAATACACGGTACATGCCGACTGGCTGATCGCCGCCGACGGTGCGCGGAGCCCGATTCGCAACATGCTTGGGGTCGAATGCGAAGGCCAGGTCTTCCACGATCGCTTCCTGATCGCCGACATTGTGATGAGTTCGGGCTTTCCGGCCGAACGGCGCTTCTGGTTCGATCCGCCGTTTCATCGCAACCAGTCGGCGCTGCTGCATCGACAAGCCGACGATGTGTGGCGGGTCGACTTCCAGCTCGGCTGGGACGCCGATCCGGAGAGCGAAAAGCAGCCGGAGCGCATCGTCCCGCGCATCCGCGCGATGCTCGGCGACGACGCGCAGTTCGAGATCGAATGGGCGAGCGTCTATACGTTCCAGTGCCGGCGCATGCGTTCGTTCCGGCAGGGCCGCGTGCTGTTCGCCGGCGACGCCGCGCACCTGGTGTCGCCGTTCGGCGCGCGGGGCGCGAACTCCGGCATCCAGGACGCCGACAATCTGGCGTGGAAGCTCGACCTGGTGCTCGCGGGGCAGGCGCCCGAGCGTCTGCTCGACAGCTACGACGTCGAGCGTGCTTATGCGGCCGACGAGAACATCCGCCACTCAACACGCAGCACCGATTTCATCACGCCGAAAAGCGATGTCAGCCGCACGTTTCGCGATGCCGTGCTGGGACTCGCCAAGCGCTACCCTTTCGCGCGGGCGCTGGTCAACAGCGGGCGGCTGTCGCTGCCTGCCACGCTGTCGGGATCGCCGCTCAATACACCGGACGGCGTCGGCACGTTCGGTCCCGGGCCGGTTCCGGGTGCCGTCGCGATCGACGCGCCGGTCGCCGGTCCGCGCGGCGGCTGGCTGCTCGGTTATCTCGATGCCGGCTTCACCTTGCTGTGCTTCGGGGACTGCGTGCCCGGCGACGCCGTGCGTTCCCTTGCCCGGGACGGCATCGCGTGCACGGTCGTGCAAGTGGGTGGGCAGCCGGCGAATGGCGCCTGGCCGATCGAAGACAGCGAAGGCCTCGCGGCCAAACGCTATGACGCGAGGCCCGGCACCTGCTATCTGTTGCGTCCTGACCAGCATGTCTGCGCGCGCTGGCGCGCGTTCGATCTCGGGGTTGTGCGAGCGGCGATCGCGCGTGCGACCGCCCAGTCGGTCCAAGCAGCGAAGGCGGCGGCGTGACGGCGCTCAACACCGAGGCCAATCTGTCGGCGCCCGACGACTTCTATCAGGAGCTGATCGATGCGCACCGCGATCTTACCGAAGCGCAGAGCGCGCTGCTCAACGCGCGCTTGATCCTGCTGCTGGCCAACCACGTCGGCGACCTCGCGGCGCTGCGCGAAGCGCTCGCGGCGGCACGCCAGGACCTGGGCGCGGTAAAATGAGCTTCTGCGGTACGATCTGCCGCGCCGAGACCCCATGACGATTAAGACGACCGAGCGCCGGCGCGGCGCAAGCGGCGCGGCGCCGGCCGCGGAAAGCCCGATCGCGGACGCGGCGCTGAGCTACCAATCGGGATTCGGCAACGAGTTCGCCACCGAAGCGCTGCCCGGCGCGCTGCCCGAAGGTCAGAATTCGCCGCAGCGCGCGCCGTACGGTCTGTACGCCGAGCAGCTGTCGGGTACGGCCTTCACCGCGCCGCGCGCCGTCAATCGCCGCGCCTGGCTGTACCGCATCCGCCCGGCCGCCGTACACGAGCCTTTCCGCCGGATCGATAATGGGCGCATCGAAAGCCGCTTCGACCAACTGCCGACGCCGCCCGACCAGCTGCGCTGGGATCCTCTGCCGATGCCGCCCGCGTCCGCACCGACCGACTTTATCGATGGCCTGGTGACGATGGCCGGCAACGGGGCACCGGCCGCGCAGAGCGGCTGTGGCATCCACCTGTACGCGGCCAATCGTTCGATGCGCGACCGTTTTTTTTACGATGCCGACGGCGAGCTGCTGATCGTGCCACAGCAGGGCAGGCTTCGCTTCGACACCGAGCTCGGCCGCATCGCGGTGGCGCCGCAGGAGATCGTCGTGATCCCGCGCGGCGTCCGTTTCCGCGTCGAGCTCCTCGATGCCGACGCGCGCGGCTATGTCTGCGAAAACTTCGGCGCCCCGTTCAGGCTGCCGGACCTCGGCCCGATCGGCTCCAATGGTCTCGCCAATCCGCGCGACTTTCTGGCGCCCACCGCATTGTACGAGGACCGCACGGGCAGCTTCGAGCTGATCGCCAAGTTCATGGGCAATCTGTGGACGGCCGCGATCGATCATTCGCCGCTGGACGTCGTCGCCTGGCATGGCAACTATGCGCCGTACAAGTACGACCTCAAGCGTTTCAGCACGCTCGGATCGACGAGCTTCGATCATCCGGATCCGTCGATCTTCCTGGTGCTGCAGTCGCCGAGCGATACGGCGGGCGTCGACACGATCGACTTCGTGATCTTTCCCCCGCGCTGGCTGGTGATGGAGCACACCTTCCGCCCGCCGTGGTTTCACCGCAACATCGCCAGCGAGTTCATGGGATTGATCGAAGGCGTCTACGACGCCAAGGCCGAAGGATTCCTGCCGGGGGGTGCCAGCCTGCACAATTGCATGAGCGGCCACGGGCCCGACGCCGAGACCTTCGCGCGCGCATCCGTGGCCGACGTTTCGAAGCCGCAGCGCGTCTCCGACACGATGGCGTTCATGTTCGAGACGCGGACCGTCATCCATCCGACGCGGTTCGCGCTGGAATCGGCGCAACGCCAACCCGAGTATTACCGCTGCTGGGCGACGCTGGCCAGCCATTTCGATCCGGACAAACCCTGAAAGCCCCGATGAGCGACTCCTACGAGAACATCGTTGTCGAAACGCGGGACCGCGTCGGCATCATCCGTCTGAACCGGCCGCAGCGGATGAACGCGCTGAACGGGGCGCTGGCCAGCGAGCTCGGCCGCGCGCTCGCCGCATTCGACAGCGACGCCGCCATAGGCGCGATCGTCATCACCGGCAACGAAAAGGCTTTTGCCGCCGGCGCCGACATCGGCGCAATGGCCGAGTGGGATTACCAGAAGGTCTACGCCGACAACTACATCATGAGCTGGGAGTCGATGCGCGGCACGCGCAAGCCGGTGATCGCCGCGGTCGCCGGCTATGCGCTGGGCGGAGGATGCGAGCTGGCGATGATGTGCGATCTGATCATTGCCGCCGATACGGCGAAATTCGGCCAGCCGGAGATAACCATAGGAACGATGCCCGGCATGGGCGGAACGCAGCGCCTGCCGCGCGCGGTCGGCAAGGCCAAGGCGATGGACTGGTGCCTGACCGGTCGCATGATCGATGCGCAGGAAGCCGAGCGCTCGGGGCTGGTCGCCCGGGTCGTCCCCGCCGACAAGCTGTTCGACGAAGCGCTGGCGGTGGCGGCCAAGATCGCCGGCTATTCGCTGCCTGTCGTGCTGAAGATCAAGGAAGCGATCAATCGCGCGTACGAGTCATCGCTCGCCGAGGGCCTCTTGTCCGAGCGCCGCGAGTTTCACGCGACTTTCGCACTCGACGACCAGAAGGAAGGCATGCGCGCGTTCGTCGAAAAGCGCAAGCCCGAGTTCAAGCACCGCTAGGCCTGGTCGCACGTTCTTCCCGGACGGCGCGGGCACGCTGGTGTTGATCAAAGCAGCGGGCTCAGCAGCCGCGCCAGATTCTCTGCGACCTTCATCACCGCGGGCCGCTTCGACCAGCCGGCCGGGTCGAGCATCTGTCCGCCGCGCAGATAGCGCGCCTGTTCGCGTGCCAGGCTGGCGCACACGGCGGCGTCGTAGAGCAGGACGACGATCTCGGCGTTGAGCGCGAACGAGCGCACGTCGAGATTCGACGATCCGATCCAGGCGATCCGGTCGTCGATCGTGACGTGCTTGGCGTGCAGGAACCGCGTGCCATAGCGGCAGATACGGACACCCGAGTCCAAAAGCTCGTCGTAGTAGGAGCGCTGCGCCAGGTGCACGAGGATCTGATCCATCTGCAGCGGCACGACCAAGGTCACGTCGATGCCGCGCAAGACGGCGGTCTGCAACGCTTGCAGCAACGCTTCGTCGGGAACGAGATAAGGCATCGTGATGACGACGCGGCTTGCCGCCGCGTGGATCAGCGAGACGATCAGGCGCTGGTTGTTCTCGCGCGGGTAGCCGGGGCCGCTCGGCAGCGCCTGCACAGTCACGTCGCCAGTGATCCTCGGCTCCGGAAAGTAGCGCAGATCGCCCAGAGCCTCGGTGGTTTCGGCATACCAATCCTCGACAAAAACCGCCTGCAGCTCGAGTGCGATCGGCCCGCTCAGGCGCACGTTCAGCTCCTCGAAGGTGAGCCCGCGCTTGAATGTCGCATCGACCAGGTTCTGCGATCCGACATACGCGACGCGTCCGTCGATCACCGCGATCTTGCGGTGGTTGCGCAGATCGATGCGGCCGGTGCGGCGGCGGAAGAAGCCGACACCCATCGTCTCCTCCGCCAGGATTCCCGCCGCCAGCAGCCGCGGCAGCATCCTTCCGAAATCCGGGCGCGACCCCAGCGAATCGGCGAGCAGGCGGCAGACGACGCCGCGGTCGACGGCCCGCCCCAGCGCATCGACGACGCGCGCCGTCGTGGCGTCGTCGGCAACGATGTAGAACAGCAGGTGCACGTGGTCATGCGCCATGTCGATGTCGGCGATCAGACGGTCGATCGTCCCGTCGTAGTCGGCGAGGATCTCCGCGGTGTTGCCGCCGAGTATCGGCAGGCGCCCGAGGTTTTCGGCTAGCGTCACCGCATGATCGAGCGTCGGGCCGAGCTGCGGATGGAATATGTTCGGGTCGCGGCCGAGCCGCTCGTACACCGGCTTGGCAAGCTCCATGAACTCGACATGGCGCTGGAGGCGCCAGGCCGGCGGCGTCGGCCGGCCGATGAGCAAGTACAGCGCGATGCCGATCGCCGGCTCGAAAAAGATCAGAAGCAACCAGCCCTTGGCCGCTTCGGGCGAGCGCCGGAATGGCACGACGACGATCATCGCAATGCGCACCGCCCATTCGGCAGCAAAAAAAACGTTGACCCAGAAGGTCTGGTCGATGAGAAGCGCGGGCATTGTCGTCATCGCGTTGCGACTCGCGCGGGCACTGCCGCCGATGCTGGCATTCGCTCTATCGGACCGCGCTCGATCGTCGCGCGTTGGTCAGCTGCAGCAGGACTTGGCGCCCGCCATGGCGCGCGGTGCGCAACCGCTCCGCGGTCTTTCGACGGACGTTGCATCGGCGCCACCGACGACGGGGACGCCGTTCAGTGTGTGAAAGGTCTCCCAGGCGATGCCGGCGGGGTCGGTGACCCAGTATTTGTCGGAACGCACATAGCAGCAGTCGGCGTTCTTTTCCGCGACCAGGTGCCGATCCGCCGCCAGCAGCTGCGCTTCCATAGCGTCAAGCTCGGTCGAGGTTTCGACCTGGAAGCCGAGATGATTGACGCCGCCGCTGCCAGCGCGCGTCGAGATGGCGAAGTTGACGCGCGGATCGTCCAGCATCCATTTAGCGTAATCGTCCTTGCGCAGCGTGGGCTCGGCGGCGAACAACGCCGAATAGAACCGGATGCTCGCAGCGAGATCCGGTACCGAGACGTGGACATGAAATCGTTTCATGCGGCTCTCCTTTTGGGTCGTACCGTGGGCTTCGGGATGGTGAACACCGCGTGCTCCGCCGCGGCCCGCGGTGAGCAATCGGAGGCGCAGGCGCTCAGCTGATCACCGTGGCCGGGGGCGCGGCAACAATTCTCGCTCAGGTAGACGACCAGCCCGCGCATCGCGGCGAAGTCAGTCGCGTAACGGATAGAGCGGCCCTGCTGCCGCGCCGACACCAGTCCTGCCGCCGCCAGCTCCTTGATGTGGAACGACAGGGTTGCGGGCGGCAGGCCGAGTCGACGGCCGATCTCGCCGGCGGGAAGGCCCAGCGGCCCGTGCTCGACCAGCAATCGGAATATGCGAAGGCGGGTTTCCTGCGCAAGCGCGGCCAAGCTACGCAAGGCGGACATTGTTTCCATGTTTCCAGAATAATGGAAACACTAGTCCTGTGTCAAGAGCTTCTCTCCCGTTTTTTGACTTTGCCGCCAGCGCCAGAGCAACCAGGGTATGCCGGCCAGCGAAACGACGCTCCACAGGACGACCGCTAAGGTACTGCGGCTCGGCGACGATGGAAGGAGGTCGGGATCGCGCAGTTCCCGCGGAAAGGGACGGGGCGGCACCGGAATGATCTTGGCCTGGCGGCGATCGGCGGGAAGCCGCGCGGCGTACTCGCGCTCGGTCACGACGGCAAAGTTGCCCCAGGCGCGGCTTGACGGCAGCTGCGGGACGCGCAGCCACACCAGCGCTTCGATGTCTTCGGCGAGCATCGTCTCGAACGGCGTGAGCTCACGCGAACCCGGTCGCGCGGCCAGCCGCAACAGATCGGCTGCCGTCTCCTCGAATGCCGCCGCCGGAAACACGCGCGTGCCATCCTCGCTCAGGTAATCGAACGCTTGTCGCGCCCTGCCAAGGCTCCGCTCGCGAAGCGCGACCCAGGGCAGGGCGAACCAGGCCAACACGCGGCCAACCGGTTGCCGCGCAGGCACGTTCCAGCCCAGGGCGCGCAGCGCGTCGATGCTGATGCCGGCGCAGTTCATCGTTACGTTGCCGTACGCGAGCTGGTGCCGGTAGAACTGGTTGTAGACGCGGTTGATGGCGCCTTGGACATGGCTGGCCACCCGGTCGCGGCTGAGAACCGCGACCAGCAGGTGCGAGGGCCGGTACCAGGCCTGCCCGCTGTTCAGGTCGGCCAAGTAGCGGTCGAGCGGCACTGCGGCGGCGATGATGCCTTTTTCGCTGAACATATCGAGCGTGTAGAAATTGTTTGCCATCCAATCATCGATGCCGCCGTCGGCGCCGACGCGGCCGGTCACGATCGCGAAGTGGCCGCCGTGTGCTTCGTCGTCGTCGCCCTGGGCGCCGTTGAGCATCGCGGCGAGCACCGGCTTGCCGGCGCAGCGGCGCGCCGCGCCCGGGGTGCGCTCCCACAGGCTGATTGCAGCGAAACCGCTGGTCGCGCCGCCACGCGGCTCGGCGCGTAGAAACGTCCGCACCGCTTCAGGCGATGCATCCGTCGCAGCCGCGGGCGATGACACCGCGGCGTCCACGTCCAACCGAAAATCCTCGGGCCATATCGAGCGGGCGGCGAACCTGCCCTCGGCGAGTTCACCGCGCATCTTCAGCGTTCTGCCGGAGAAATAAGTGACCGAGTCCGCGTTGTAGTAGGAGCGATTGAGCGGGATTTTTGGCACGACGTCGAACGCCATCGTCGCGCCGGCGACGGCGATATGCGTACCTGCCGCGTCGAGGCGCGCGCCGCGCAGCACCGCCGCCGAGCCGATCCAGATCAGCGTCGGATAATCGGGCGGGGTTCCCGGTGCATGGCCCGCCGCCCAGCGCGCGACGTCGTCGACTGCGGTCGCGCCGCGGGCGAATCCCGCGATCGGAAGACCAGCCCGCGGTACGGCGATCGCCTCGTCCCGGAAATACCAGAGCGCCTGCGGTATCGCGCCGCAATCGGTGCAGCGTCCGTCGGTCAGGTGGAAGTCGCCGGCGCGGTAAAGACCGATGTCGCCGTCGCCGGCGGCCGGCTGCTGCGGTGGGCGCCCGGTCACGACTGCACCTTGGCTGGCGATCGCAGGTCGGCGCGGACCTGGCGGTGCGCCGGCGTTGCGCCGACGACAGCCGTCCGGCGCGCCGACGCGATCGCTTCCCGCCACACGACATGCGCATCGGGCGAAGTCCATACGCGCCAATGCAGACGCGACAGTGCGATCGGATCGCCGAGCAAGCGCAGTTTCGAGGACGCGCTCAAGCCGTCGGGTCCTTCGACCAGCGCGACATCGACCTTTTGCATCCGTTGATTCTGGCCCAGCGCCGTGCGCGTAAATCGGGCGACGGCGGCGGCGCAGGCCAGCGCGTTGGTGGCAGGATCGACGACCGCATCGACAAAGCCCGGCGGCGTCGGCGCGGACGCAACCGCCCGCATCATCGCGCGTATTTCCGCCGGCGGCCGCGTTTCTTCCGGAATCAGGAAAAGCCGGGCCGCGCGCAGTCGGCGCCCGAGGCGAAGCCGGCTCGTATAGACGGAAAGCGGAATCGAAAGCATCAGCGCGCCGACGATAGGCAGCAGCCACCAGAGGAATGACGGATTGAGCCAATACACGCCCGCGGCCCAAAGCGAGCCCAGCAGCGTATGCGCCCCGTGTCGCCGCAGGGCTTCGCGCCAGGTGGTCTCGGCGTCCTCGCGCGTCGGCGACTGCCAGTGGATCGCCCAGCCGACAAAAGCGCCGACGACGAACTGCGAGTGGAAGAGCATCCGTATCGGCGCGAGCATCGCCGATATCAGCATCTCTCCGAGCACGCTCGAGGCGAGACGCGCGCCGCCTCCGTAGTCGGCTGCGCCGCGCACGACGATGAGCAGCGCGCCGAGCACCTTCGGCAGGAACAGCAGGATCGCCGTCGCCGAAAAAAGCGCGATGGCCCATTCCGGGTGCCACTCGGGCCAAAGCGGAAAAAGCTGGAAAGGCTCGATGAAATACTTGGGCTCGCTCAGGGCATGAAACGCCAGGAGGGCCGTCGACAGGATCAACGAAAGAAACCACAGCAGGGCGGAAAGGTAGGCCATGACGCCGCTCATGAACACCGCGCGGTGGGCGGCATGAAGGCCGCGCATCAGGAACAGCCGGAAATTCATCAGATTGCCGCGGCACCAGCGCCGGTCGCGGGTAAGCTCGTCGACCAGGTTCGGTGGCATTTCCTCGTAACTGCCGTCGAGATCGTAGGCGATCATCACCTGCCACCCGGCCCGTCGCATCAGTGCCGCCTCGACGAAATCGTGCGACAGGATTTCCCCGGACAGCGTGCCGTGCCCCGGCAGACGACCGAGCGCGCAATGCCGCATGAAGGGAGCGACGCGAATGATCGCGTTGTGCCCCCAATAGTGCGATTCGCCGAGCTGCCAGAAATGCAGGCCGGCGGTGAACAGAGGGCCATAAACGCTGGTGGCGAATTGCTGGACGCGGGCATAAAACGTTTCGCGTCCGGCCGCATGCGGCGCAGTCTGGATGATGCCGACATCGGGATTGGACTCGCTCAGCCGCAGCAGCGCGGTGAGGCACCCGCCGCTCATGATGCTGTCGGCGTCGAGCACGACCATATAGCGATAGCGGTTCCCCCAGCGCCGGCAGAAATCGGCGATGTTGCCGCTCTTGCGCTTGATCCGGTGCTGCCGCCAGCGGTAGAACACCCGGTCGAAGCCATTCACTGCGCGGCACAGCGCCAGCCACGCATCAAGCTCCGCGACGCGTATGTCTGGCTTGCTGCTGTCGGAGAGGACAAAGAAATCGAAATGCTTCAGCTCTCCGGTGCGGGCCAGCGATTCGTAGCTGGCGGCCAGCCCGGCGAAGACCCGCGACACGTTTTCGTTGCAGATCGGCATGATGATCGCGACCCGTGCGTCGGGATCGATCGCGGCGTCGCGGGGCGCCCCATCGGTGATCGCATAACGATCGGTGCCGACCACCAGCAGGACGAAGCCGGCCATTGCCGTCCAGAAACCCGCCGAAATCCAGCCGAAAAGAATCGCGAACAGTATGAGGATCGCGATTTCCAGCGGCTGGCGACCGTGATACGGCAGCACGGCGACCATGAAATTGCTCGCGATATAGGTTTGCGAGACGATCAGGCCCATCAGGACGATGCGCCGGAACGTCGCGGCGCGGCGCCATCGTTCGCGATGCTTCGGCGCGCCTTGAATCGGATCGCCGCCGGCGGCGTCCGGTCCGCCGGCCATCGCGCGTGACTCGTCGTGGCGTACAAAGCGCAGGAACCACCGTGCCAACAGCCCGCGCGGCCAGGCATGCGGCACCATCGAGGTTCGCGTCAGCGGAGGTGCTGTGACCAGCCGGTCGCGTCCGAGGGCATCGTGCGTCAGCGGTGGCGGATGGACGGCGTCGCTCGCCGCGTAGGTGAGCTCGAGGCGCTGGCGGATCGTCGCCAAGGCCGGGTTGTCGGGATCGACGTCGCCGCCGGCGAGAGCCTCGTGCAAGCGCAGCATCTTCCCGCGAACGGAGTCGGCGACCGTTCCGACATCGGCCGAGATGCGCTGCAGCAATACGGCGCGCTGCTCAGGGGCGAGCGGAAGTCGATCCAGATAGCGGATGCTGGCGTCGGCGGCGTCGTCGGCGCCGGCTACTCGGGAGGAAGGATGTAGCTCCACGTTTCCGACACCGCATTGTTCCCGCCGCGCAGATAAACGCGCAGTTCGACCGGCTTGTTCGTATCGCGCCGTTTGACGCGCAGTGCCAGGCGCCAGCCGCCGGCGGCATCGTTACGGTGGCCGATCAGCTCGACGACTTCGCCGTTGGCGTCCGCCGAGGCGATGCCCTCGATCTTGGCATCGGGCGGCAGCTTGCGCAGCGCGGGACCGTCGAAGTCGATGACAAAGCCGATGCTGCCGTCATCGTTACGGACGTAGCCGCGACCGCGCCGGGTTTGTGTCACCCACGAAGTCGGCGGGCGCGTCCAGGCGTCCTTCTGCCACAGGATGCGGTATTCGATGTCGTACGGCTGCTGCGGGGCCGGCGTCCTGTCCGGCACCCAGTAGGCGACGATGTTGTCATTGGTCTCGTCGGGGCTGGGGATCTGAACCAGCTCGACTCTGCCGGTTCCCCACAATCCTTTGGGCTCGATCCATGCGTTGGGGCGAAGGTCGTAGCGCGCTTCCAGATCCTCGTAGTGTTCGAAATCGCGGTCGCGCTGCATGATGCCGAATCCGGACGGATTCGCCACCGCGAACGACGTCACCAGCAGCCGCTTGGGATTTACCAGCGGTCGCCAGATCCATTCGCCGGTTCCAGCCGCGAGCGACAGGCCGTCCGAGTCGTGGACTTCGGGCCGGTAGTCGTCGCGGGCAGAATGCTGGTTCTCGCCGAAGAAATACATCGTCGTCAGCGGCGCGAGGCCCGGTTTGCTGACAAACTCGCGCAGAAACAGCCGGGCCTTGACATCGACCACGGTGTCGACGCCCGGCTTGACGACGAAGCTGTAGGCGCCGGCCATGCGCCGGGAATCGAGCAGCGCGAAGATCGTGAGCTCGGTCGCACCCGGCGACGGTCGCCTGATCCAGAACTCGACGAATTGGGGAAACTCCTCGCCAGAGCCTAGCGCCGTATCGACGGCAAGGCCGCGCGCCGACAAACCGTAGCGCTGAGCTTTGCCGAGCGCGCGAAAATAACTGGCGCCGAGAAACACCAGGACCTCGTCCTTGTATTTCGGCGAATTGATCGCGTAGTGCACGCGGAATCCCGCGAAGCCGAGGTTGCGCATCTCCTTGGGATCGATGGCGTTGGCGCCGTAGTCGAACAGTTCGGGATTGAACCGTACCTCGCGCACCATGTCGCCGACCAGTTCATTGATCCTGACCGGGTCCTTGAAGTTCTGTCCCTCGTGAAAGAATGCAATCTCGAACGGCAGTCCCTCGGGGCGCCAGAGCGAGCGGTCCGGCTTGAAGCGGATGTCGCGAAAATGGTCGTAGTCGAGCTTTGCCAGCGCATCCGGCAGCTTGTCGGTGCGCGGCTTGTACGAGGTCGCAGCGCGCTGCGCGGCGATTTTCGAAACGTCGTCGAAGCCGAAGCCGACGGCAGCCGACGGCAGCAGCAGCGCGGCGGCAAATAGCGCGGCAAACGATAGGCCCCGACGCCTGCCTTGGCCTAGGCTTCCGATCGGCATCGAACCCCTGGCTATCATGCCCGCCTGCCCGGTCGCAAAAGAGTTATCGGCGCCAGTGATGCCTCGTCAGGCATCGCTCGAGCGACCGGTGATCAATGTCAGGTGCGCCGGTTCAAGTCCCGCGCTAGGCGGAAACCGGAAAACTGCCAGCGCGCCGCAGCGGGGAAAAAATTTCGGTAGGTCGCGCGGATGTGCGAACGCGCTGTAACGCAGGAGCCGCCACGCAACACGTACTGGTTGCACATGAATTTTCCATTGTACTCGCCGATCGCGCCGGACGCGGGGCGGAACCCCGGGTACGGCGCGTAGTCGCTTTGCGTCCACTCCCAGACATCGCCGAACATCTGCGTCAGCGCGCCGGCTGCGGCGGTCGATGGGCGCGGCAGCAGCGCGCCGTCCTCGACGAAGGATCCGTCGACCGGAGCACGCGCCGCCGCGAGCTCCCACTCCGATTCGGTCGGCAGCCGCGCGCCCACCCAGCGCGCGTAGGCATCGGCCTCGAACAGGCTGACGTGACATACCGGCGCGGCGGGGTCGATCGGCAACGTGCCGCGCAAGGTGAACCGGCGCCAACCGCCGGTGTCGAGCCGCCAGTAAAGCGGCGAGCCGATTCCGCCGGCGTTAAGCCAGTCCCAGCCTTCCGATAGCCAGAGCTCGGGCCGGCGATAGCCTCCGTCGCCGATGAATCCCAGGTAGTCGCCGTTGGACACCGGCCTGCTCGCCAGCGCGAACGGCGCCAGAAACTCTCGATGCCGGGGCATTTCGTTGTCGAAGGCGAATCCGACGCCGTCGTGCCCGATCTCGGCCAAGCCGCCGTCGAACTCGATCCAGGCCGGCGCGGCCGCGTCGCTCGCGGCGCGGCCATCGCCGCCGGCGAGAGGGAGGTACGCAGGCTGCAGCGGGTTGCACGACAACAGGTGCAGCACATCGGTCAGGATCAGTTCCTGATGCTGCTGCTCGTGCTGCAAACCGAGCTCGATCAGATCCGCAAGCTCGGTGGCGCCCGCATTGTGCCGCGCCAGCAGTCGCTGCATCGCTTCATCGACGTGCGCGCGATACGCGACGATGTCGCGGCGCGACGGACGCGAAATCAGACCGCGTTGCGGCCGCGGGTGCTTGTCGCCGACTGCGTTGTAGTAGGAATTGAAGAGGATCCGGAATGCCGGATCGTACGAACGATAGCCGGCCAGCGAAGCATCGAGCAGAAAAGTCTCGAAAAACCAGCTGGTATGCGCCAGATGCCATTTCACCGGGCTCGCGTCGGGCATCGACTGGATAGCGCAGTCCTCGTCCGACAGGACGGCGGCCAGCGCTCCGGTGGCGGTGCGGACTTTACGATACCGCTGAGACAGCGAATCTTCGTGCGCCTTCGCCGTAGAGGGGGGGATCGTGTGTAGATGCGATCGTTCGGTCATGGCAGGGTCCTTGCGCTGGCGGGCTCTACTACGATGCGGCTTCGGCGCCTGGAGTTCAGTCGACGACAATATGCGGGACGCCCGCGGTGATCTCGCCCACGACAGCGGCGTGTTCGAAGCCCTCGCTTCTGAACACCGCCAGGACTTCCTCGACGGCAGCCGGCGCGCATGCCGCCAGCAGTCCGCCGGAGGTCTGCGGATCGGTCAGCAGGGCCTGCGTGGCGGCGTCGCCGGCCCCGCGCCAGCTCACCTCGGCGCTGTAGCCGGCCCAGTTGCGAGCCGATCCGCCGGTGATCATGCCGGCGCGAGCCAGCGCCAGCACGCCCGGCAGCAGTGGCACGCGGTCGACGGCGAGCCGTGCGCCGACGCCCGATCCGCGGCAGATCTCCAACAGGTGGCCGAGCAGGCCGAAGCCGGTGACGTCGGTCAGCGCATGCACGCCGTCCAGGCCGCCGAGCGCGATGCCCGGTGTGTTGAGCTGCGTCGCCTGCGCAACCATGGCGGCGTACTGCTCGTCGCCGAGTTGCTGCTTTTTCAGCGCGGCCCCGCAAATGCCGATGCCGAGGGGCTTGCCGAGCACCAGCACGTCTCCGGGCATCGCGCCGACGTTGCGCTTCACCCTGGCCGGATCGACGGTCCCGATCGCGACCAGCCCGTAGATCGGGTCGACCGAATCGATCGTATGTCCGCCGGCCAACGGAATGCCCGCCCTGGAGCAAGTGGCTTCGCCGCCGGCGAGGATCGCGCGGATGGTCGCAAGCGGCAGCCGATCGAGCGGCATGGCGACCAGTGCCAGCGCAAACAGCGGCGTTGCGCCCATCGCATAGACGTCCGACAGCGCGTTGGTCGCGGCGATCGCACCGAAGGCGAATGGATCGTCGACGATAGGCGTGAAAAAATCGGTCGTGGCGACAATCGCCTGGCGGTCATTGAGCCGATACACGGCCGCATCGTCCGACGTTTCGATCCCGACCAGCAGCTCTTTCGGCAACAAGCCCGGCGACGACTGGGCGATCAGCTCCCGCAGCACTCCCGGGGCGATCTTGCAGCCGCAACCGCCGCCGTGACTGAATTCGGTCAGGCGGATCGGCGGGAGAGCGGTGGTGTCCATCCGGTCGTATGTCTTTGACA
>DASYJB010000031.1:0-13713 GCA_035996965.1 Casimicrobiaceae bacterium
TGGCCGAGCAAGGTCACCTCGGCCAGGTATTTGTTGATCCGGCCTTCGACCATTTTGGCCACGATGTCAGCCGGCTTGCCCGTCTCTGCCGCCTGCGCGCTGTAGATCGCGCGCTCCTTGTCGATCAGCTCGGGCGGGACCTGGTCGCGCGAAACGCACACCGGCCGCACGTTGGCTACACTCGCGGCGATATGCATCGCGACATCCTTGCCGGTCTGCTCGTCGCCCCCTTCGATCGCCACCATCACGCCAATACGGCCGCCGTGCAGGTATTGCGTCAGGCGCGCCGGCGTCGCAAGGCGGGAAAAGCGCCGCACGGAGATGTTCTCGCCGAGCTTCTGCACCAGCGCCTGCCGCGCGGATTCGGCCGTGCCATCGGCCAGCGGAAGCGCGAGGAGCGCCGCCACGTCGGCCGGATTCCTTTCGACGACGAGCGCGGCCAGTTTCCGCGCGAACGCGACGAAATCGGCGTTGCGCGCGACAAAATCGGTCTCGCAGTTGAGCTCGAGCAGCGCGCCGGTCTTGCCGTCGGCCGCGATCATCGCGCCGATCACGCCTTCCGCAGCAACCCGATCGGCAGCCTTCGACGCTTTCGCGCCGCTCTTGATCCTGAGCAGATCCTCGGCCTTCGCGATATCGCCGCCGGTTTCCAGCAGCGCCTTCTTGCATTCCATCATGCCCAGGCCGGTACGCCCGCGCAGCTCCATCACCTTGCTCGCACTTACTTCCGCCATGCTTGTCCGCTCCACATCCTTCTGCTCGTCGGCCCGCAGATTGCCCATGCGCGCCGGCGTCATGTCTAAACAAAAGGGGGCGGCGCCCCCTTTGCTGAACGCTTTAGGCCCGTGCTTCGTCGCCGGAAATCTCGACGAATTCCTCGGTCTGGACGATTTCCTGGATCACTTGGCTCCGCCCTTCGAGAATCGCGTCGGCGACGCCGCGGGCGTACAGGCGGATCGCACGGCTCGAGTCGTCATTGCCGGGAATGACGTACGCGATGCCTTCGGGCGAATGGTTGGTATCGACGACGCCGATGATCGGAATCGACAGCTTGTTGGCCTCGGTCACCGCGATTTTCTGGTAGCCGACATCGATGATGAACAGCGCGTCGGGCAGCGCGGTCATCTCCTTGATGCCGCCGAGGCTGCGGTTGAGCTTGTCCATCTCGCGCTGCAGCGTAAGCGCTTCGCGCTTGCTCATCTTCTCGAAGGTCCCGTCCTGTCCCATCGCTTCGAGGTCCTTCAGGCGCTTGATCGACGCCTTGACGGTCTTGAAGTTGGTGAGCATGCCGCCGAGCCAGCGATGGTCGACAAAGGGCATGCCGGCGCGCTGAGCCTCCTCGGCGACGATTTCTCGCGCCTGGCGTTTGGTGCCGACAAACAGGATCGTGCCGCGGTTGCTGGCCAGTTGGCGGACGTATTTCATCGCCTCCTGGTACATCGCCATCGTCTTTTCGAGATTGACGATGTGAATCTTGTTGCGCTGGCCGAAGATGAACTCGGCCATCTTCGGATTCCAGTAGCGGGTCTGGTGGCCGAAATGGACGCCGGCTTCCAGCATTTGACGCATCGTGACCGACATTACTACACTCCTTTATCAGGGTTGAGCCTCGATCCGCGACTGGGCCCGTGTGCTTGGCACGACAGGCACCCTGATGGTGCGGATCTGCGAATTGCCTGGATTGAAGCCGCGCCGTACGCCGCGTTTGCGGTACCGACCCGGATTCATGAGCTGCCAATCCAAGCTAACGTTCGATTTTAACACGCTTTTGTCAGCCTCCGCCAGCGCGGCGCCGGCGCGGTCGTGTGGCCCGCCGGGAGGCGCCCGGGCCGAAAGTACACTCAGATGCCTCCGATGAATCCGTCCTGGTCCGATTACCTCGCCGCGCATGGCGCAAGCTTCGACCGCGGCGGCGTAGCCTCGTTCGGCGCTTCCGCCGCCGAGCTCGTTGCCGCGCGAGATGCCGCGGTCGTTTGCGATCTGTCCGCGTTGTCGGTTTTGCGGATCGCCGGGCCGGATGCCGCAGCCTTTCTGCAGGGGCAATTCACCGACGATGTCGCCGCGCTCGGCCCGGGCGAAGCCCAATACGGCGCATGGTGCTCGCCCAAGGGGCGCATGCTGGCCAATTTCCTGATTCGGCGCAGCGGCGAATCGATTTTCGAGGTCCTGTTGCCCGAGAGTTTGGGCGAAGCCATCGCCAAGCGCCTTCGCATGTTCGTGCTGCGTTCGCGCGTCACCGTCGAGGACGTGAGCGGTGAGAGCGTACGCTTGGGTGTTGGTGGCCCCGGCGCCGGCGATGCGGTCGGCAGGGCGTTGGGCGCGGTCCCTGCCGTCGGCAATGTCGCGTCGTTCGACGATCAGCTTGTCGCGGCAGTCCCGGGACCGCGCTATGTCATCACCGTGGCGCCCGACGCTGCCGCGCCGTGCTGGGAACGCCTGGCCTCGTTATGCCGCCCCGCGGGGTTCGCGGCATGGCAATGGTTGACCATACGCGCAGGTGTTCCGGTCATCACGGCGTCCACCTCCGACTTGTTCGTGCCGCAGGCCGCCAACTGGGACGCGCTGGGCGGAATCAGTTTTCAGAAAGGCTGCTACGCCGGCCAGGAAATCGTCGCCCGCACGCAGTATCTGGGCCGCCTGAAGGAGCGACTCGCGCTCGCGCATCTCGATGGCGCACCACCGGCCCCGGGCGAGCGCTTGTACAGCGCGGCGTTCGGCGAGCAGGCGTGCGGCACCATCGTCAACGCGGCCGCCGCGCCCGATGGCGGCAGCGACGTGCTTGCCGTGCTGCAGCTCGCGGCCGCCGAAAGCGGCGACGTGCATCTTGCCGCCCCCGGCGGCGCGTCTCTGCGTCTCTCGGCGCTTCCCTACGAGGCGCCTGCGCCGGCGGCGCCGCGCGGCCGCATCGCATGATCGCGAGGCCGGTTCATTGCTATGTCTACTACCGGGTCGACCCCGCGCGCGCGGCCGCCGCGCGCGAAACGATCGCCGCGGTGCTCGCCAGTATTGAGGAGCGCGCCGGCGTCACCGGCCGCCTGCTGCAGCGGCAGGACGAGCCGATGCTGTGGATGGAAGTCTACGAGAGCGTCCACGATCCGGCGCGCTTCGAGGTGATGCTGGCGGACCTGCTCGCTACCCACCGCTTTTCGCAGTTTCTGGCACCGGGATCGACGCGAAAGATCGAGCGCTTCGTGGCCAATATCGGCGCCGGATGAATCGCGCCTGCGTTCGGTCTTGCGCCGGCCGGGCTTGAAATGTGCCTGGCGCTGGTCGCGCTCGATGCGCACCCGAAATACCGATGCGTGATCGCGGCCAACCGCGACGAATTCCATGCGCGCGCAGCGGAGCCGGCGCATTGGTGGGACGGAGGCGTGCTGGCGGGCCGCGACCTCGTCGCCGGCGGCAGCTGGTTCGGCGTCACGCGAACCGGCCGCTGGGCGCTGATCACCAACTTTCGCGAGGGCATACCCCGCGACCCGTACGCGCCCTCGCGAGGCGAACTGGTCATGCGCATGCTGCGCGAAGCCGCCTCGCCGCTGCGCTCGAGCGCGGCGCTGCTTCCCGACGGCAGCCGCTATCACGGCTTCAACCTGCTGGTCGGTGACGACAGCGACGCGGCGTTCGCGTCCAATCGCGCCAGCGGTGCGCTCTCGCTCGGCGCCGGCATCCACGGCTTGTCGAATCACCTGCTCGACACCCCCTGGCCGAAGCTGCTGCGCAGCAAGACTCTCCTGGCCGCATGGCTCGCCTACGACGACCCGGCGATCGAGACCGCATTCGCGCTCCTTGCCGATCGCCAGCCCGCAGGCGATCCCACCCTGCCTGCGACCGGCGTTTCGCCGCAATGGGAAAGCTTGCTCTCGTCGCCGTTCATCGTCAGCCCAGAGTACGGAACGCGCTCGTCGACCGTCTTGCTGATCGCGCGGGACCGTAGCGCGCGCTTTATCGAGCGCAGCTTCGACGCCGGCGGGCGCGCCGCCGGAGAAGTCGCGTTCGACTTTCGGGTCGACTCGGCCGGCTGAGCGCGCGCGACTCCTACCCGGGTGCAGGCCCGTAGCCGGACAGCCGGAGCCTGGCGGTGCCGCCGGTAACGTCGAGCTCGGCGTGCCCCCCGAAGGGTAAGGTCAGCTTGTCGCGGCAGTGGCCGAACGGCAGCCCGGTATAGATCGGCACGCCGAAGCGCGCCCGCGCGTGCGCGATCGCCGCCGCCATGTCGTAGCCGTTGTCGTTCGGCGAGGCATCGAATCCGTTGAAGCTGCCGAGCAGGATCGCGCGCTGCCATTCGAGCACGCCGGCGAAATGCAATTGATAGAGCATCCGCTCAACCCGATAGGGTTGCTCGCCGATGTCCTCGAGCACCAGAATGCCGCCGGCCATGGTCGGAAAGTGAGACGTCCCGACCAGATGCGCGACCATCGCCAGATTGCCGCCCCATAACGTCCCGCTCGCAGAGAAATCCGCGGGCCCCTCCAGCGGCAATTCGACCTCGTAGCTCGCGCCCGCGAGGAGCGCCCAGCAATGATCGTTGGTGAATGAAGACGGCTCGAGCGCGCCGAAATCGTAGGCTCCCATCGGCCCGGCGAAGGTCACGATCCCGGCGTGCGTCCACGCCGCAAGCTGAAACGCGGTGAAGTCGCTGTGACCGAGCCAGCGCGTCTTCGATGCGGCGATCGCGGCGAAATCGATGCGGTCCAGCAGCCGCGACCAGCCATAGCCGCCGCGCACGGCGATGGCCAGGTCGATCCGCGGATCCGAGGCCATGCGCATCACCGCGGCTAGCCGCTCGTCGTCGGATGCCGAAAAACGCTGCCAGCGAGTCGACGCCGTCGAATCGACAATGACGCGGTGCCCGAGCGCCTCGAGGCGTTCGGCCGCGCGCGATGTTGCTTCGGGCTCGACCGCAAAGCCGGCGGGCGCGTACAGGCCGATGCCGTAGGTGGGCGCCTTCATCCGCGCGCGTCCTTGCGCCGCGACGCGAAAAAATCCGAAAGCAGCGCGGCGCAGGCTTCCGCCGCGACGCCGCCGGTGACCGTCGTGTGATGATTGAGCCGTGGCTCGGCGAACAGATCGACGACGCTGCCGCACGCGCCGGTCTTCGGATCGAGCGCGCCGAACACCAGCCGGCGAATGCGTGCGTGCATGATCGCGCCGGCGCACATCGCGCAAGGCTCGATCGTCACATACAACTCGCAGCCGGGAAGCCGGTAATTGCCGAGTGCGTGCGCCGCTTCGCGCAGCGCGGCGATCTCGGCGTGGGCGGTCGGATCGTTGCCGGCGATTGGTGCGTTGCCGCCGCGTCCGACGATCGTGCCCTCGCTGACCACGATCGCGCCGACCGGTACTTCGCCGCGCGCCTGCGCCGCGCGCGCGAGAGCGAGCGCCTCCGCCATCCACCGCTCTGCGGGATCGGCTGCGCGCAACGCGAACGACGGCGCGCCATCGCGCCGCGGGCCGGCCATCGCGTTCACCCCGCCGGGCCGGCAGCGTCGGCGACGACGGCGTCGGCCTCGATCTCGACCAGCATGTCGGCATCGATCAGCCGCCGGACTTCGACCATCGCAGTGGCCGGACGGATGTCGCGGAAGGCCTCGCCGTGCGCACGGCCGAACGCCTCCCACTGCGCGATGTCGGTGACGTACATGCGCGTGCGCACGACGTCGCCGAGGCAAGCCCCTGCCGCGGCCAGCGCGCGCTCGATATTGGCGATCGCCTGCCGCGCCTGCGCGTACGCGTCCCCCCTGCCGACGATCACGCCGTCGGGGCCCGTCGCCGTCGTTCCGGACACGAACACCCGGTTTCCTACGCGCACCGCGCGCGAATAGCCGACCAGCGGTTCCCAGCGTGTGCCAGTGGAGAAATTCTCGCGCTTCATCGGATCGGCCTCACTCCCATTCGATCGTCGCCGGCGGTTTGCCCGAAATGTCGTAGACGACGCGGTTGATGCCGCGAACTTCGTTGGTGATCCGGTTCGACACGCGCGCCAGCAGCTCGTGCGGCAGCGGCGCCCAATGGGCGGTCATGAAGTCGGTCGTCTCGACCGCGCGCAACGCCACGACGTGCTCGTAGGTGCGTCCGTCGCCCATCACGCCGACCGAACGGACCGGCAGGAACACCGCGAATGCCTGCGCGACACGATCGTACCACCCGGCTTCGCGCAGCTCGTCAATGAAAATCGCATCGGCGCGGCGCAGCAGATCGGCGTATTCGCGCTTGACCTCGCCCAGGATGCGCACACCGAGGCCGGGCCCCGGAAACGGGTGGCGGAACACCATCGCGCGCGGCAGGCCGAGGGCCAGGCCCAGCTCCCGCACTTCGTCCTTGAAGAGCTCGCGCAGCGGCTCGAGCAGCTTCAGATGCAGCGTTTCGGGCAGGCCGCCGACGTTGTGATGCGATTTGATCGTATGCGCCTTGCCCGTCTTCGCACCGGCAGATTCGATCACATCCGGGTAGATCGTGCCCTGCGCCAGCCACTTGGCCGCAACGCCTCCGGTCCGGAGCTTGGCGGCTTCCGCCTGGAAAACGTGCACGAACTCGCGGCCGATGATCTTGCGCTTCTGCTCGGGGTCGCCCACGCCCGCGAGCTCGCGCAGGAAGGCTTCGCTGGCATCGACCATGTCGACGCGCACACCCAGGTGCTCGGCGAACGTCGCCATCACCTGCGCGGCCTCGCCTTCGCGCAGCAGCCCGGTGTCGACGAATATGCAGGTCAGCCGCGGGCCGATCGCGCGATGGATCAGCGCGGCTGCGACCGACGAATCGACTCCACCGGAAAGGCCCAGGATGACCTCGTCGTCGCCGACTTGCGCCCGGATCTTCGCGATCGCCTCGTCGACGTAGGCCGGCATCGTCCAATCGCCGGGACAGCCGCAGATGTCGCACACGAATCGCTGCAGGATAGACTTGCCTTGCCGCGTGTGCGTGACCTCCGGGTGGAACTGCACGCCGTAGAACCGACGCGATTCGTCCATCATCGCGGCGATCGGCGTCGCCTCGTTGCTCGCCATCAACGCGAAGCCCGGCGGCAGCGAGATCACCTTGTCGCCGTGGCTCATCCAGACGTCGAGCAGTCCCTGGCCGTCGGTGCCGGTGCGATCCTGGATGCCGTCGAGCAGCCGGCCATGCCCGCGCGCGCGCACTGCGGCGTAGCCGAATTCGCGGGTCAGCCCGTTCTCGACCGCGCCGCCCAATTGCGCCGCCATCGCCTGCATGCCGTAGCAAATGCCCAGCACCGGCACGCCGGCAGTCCATACCGGCGCCGGCGCACGCGGCGTGTCTCCGGCAGTCACGCTCTCCGGGCCGCCGGAGAGAATAATGCCGGCCGGCGCAAACTCGGCAATGAACGAAGGCGGCACATCGTACGGATGGATCTCGCAATAGGTATTGAGCTCGCGCACGCGTCGCGCGATCAGCTGCGTGTACTGGGCGCCGAAATCCAGGATCAGGATCTTGCAATGCATGGATGCGCTCATGTCGCGGCGACGATACGGCGCGCCGCGAAATGCCGTCGCGCCACCAGCAGGGCCACGAGTTGCAGCGCCGCGCTGACATAGAAGGTAGCGCCGATGCGCCAGTCCGACGGCGGCATCCCGCTGACCAGCGCAAGCAGCGGCGCGCCGATCAACGGTGCGACGACAAACATGATGCTGTTGATCGAATTGAGCGCACCCATCGTGACGCCCTGCTCGGTCGGGTCAACGGCGTTCGACACCATGCCCTGTAATGCAGGGCCGGCGGCGAACGACAGAAAGTTGCCGATAATGATCGCGTACATCATCCAGCCCTGCTGTGCCAGGCCATAGAGCAGGTAAGCGCAGCCGCCTATGGTCAGCCCCATCATCACCAGGCGCACGTCGCCGAAGCGCCGCAGCAACGGACTGAGCAGGCCGCCCTGCACGATCGCCGCGACCAGGCCGACGCAAAAAAGCGCGAAACCGTTCTCGCGCGGTCCCCAGCCGAAGCGAAAATGCGTGTACAGCACCCACGTCGTCTGAAGTATCAGCTGCGCCAGGATCACCAGCGCGAACACGGCGACCAGGCTGCCGATTTCGCGGTGACGGGCCAGCGCCAGCAGCGCCGCGAATGGATTGGCCCGAGCGAACGCGAACGGCGCGCGGCGTTCGCGCGGCAGCGATTCGGGCACGACGAAATAGCCGTAGGCAGCGTTGAGCAACGACAGCGCGCCGGCGGCAAAAAACGGCAGATGCAGATCGACGCTGCCAAGCAGGCCGCCCACCATCGGTCCGACGATGAAACCCAGGCCGAATGCCGCGCCGATCAGGCCGAAGCTCTTGGCGCGGCGCTCCGGAGGCGTGACGTCCGAGGCGTACGCACTGGCGACCGAAAAACTCGCACCGGCCGTGCCGCCGATGATGCGCGCCAGAAGCATCAGCGCAAGCGATGGCGCCAAGCCCAGCAACAGAAAATGAAGGCCGAGCCCCAGCAGCGACCAGAGCAGGATCGGTCGCCGGCCGAAGCGATCGGAAAGCGCTCCCAGCAGCGGCGCACAGAAGAACTGCATGACGCCGTAGGCGACGACCAGCAGGCCGTACCAATACGCCTGCAGCTCGCGGTTGGGCGTGTACAGGCCGACCAGCATCGGGATGACCGGAAGCGCGATACCGATGCCCAGCACGTCGATGAAGACAACGACGAGGATAAAAGGCATCCCTGCCTGCCTGCCGGCAGGCTTAGCTCGCTTGACCAATCGCCGTCCTTCTCCCCGGCCGAACGCTAATCGGCGCGATAGTTCGGTGCTTCCTTGGTGATCTGCACATCGTGCACGTGCGATTCGCGGATGCCGGCCGAAGTAATCTCGACGAACTCGGCGCGCGTGCGCAAGGCGTCGATGGTCACACATCCGCAATAGCCCATCGCGGCGCGAACCCCGCCCATCAACTGGTGAACGACAGCGGCGATCGAGCCCTTGTACGGCACCCGCCCTTCGATGCCTTCCGGGACCAGTTTTTCGGCGGCGCCTTCGCCTTCCGAATCCTGGAAATAGCGGTCGCTCGAACCCTGCTGCATCGCTCCCAGCGATCCCATGCCGCGGTAGCTCTTGTATGAGCGTCCCTGAAAGAGCTCGGTCTCACCGGGCGACTCTTCGGTACCGGCGAAGAGGCTCCCCAGCATCACGCACGAGGCGCCGGCGGCGAGCGCCTTGGCGATATCGCCCGAGTAGCGAATGCCGCCGTCGGCGATCAGCGGAATGCCGAGCGCCGCGACGCCATCGATGGCATTGAGAATGGCGGAAATCTGCGGCACACCGACGCCGGCGACGATCCGTGTCGTGCATATCGAGCCGGGGCCAATGCCGACTTTGATCGCATCCGCCCCCTGGTCGGCCAGCGCCCGGGCGCCGGCGGCGGTCGCCACATTGCCGCCGATGACCTGCACCTGCGGATAACGCCGTTTGACCTCGCGCACCCGATCGAGGACGCCCTGGGAATGGCCGTGCGAAGTATCGACGACGATGACGTCAACACCGGCGGCAACCAGGGCTTCGACGCGCTCATCGGTGTCTCCAGCCGTGCCGACAGCGGCGCCGACGCGGAGCTGCCCGAGCTCGTCCTTGCAGGCATTCGGATGCTCGGTCGATTTGAGGATGTCCTTGACGGTGATCAGGCCGCGGAGCTCGAAGCGGTCGTTGACGACCAGGACCCGTTCCAGCCGGTGCTGGTGCATCAGCGTCTTCGCGAGCTCGAGCTCGGTGCCTTCGGGCACGGTGACCAGGCGGTCGCCCTGGGTCATGATGTTAGCCACCGGCTGGTCGAGGTTGGTTTCGAAGCGCAAGTCGCGGTTAGTGACGATGCCGACGACTTTCTTGCCATCGACGACCGGCAAGCCGGAGATGCGGTGCTGTCTCGTCAGCACCAGAACTTCGCGCACCGACATCGTCGGCGGCACGGTTATCGGGTCCTTGACCACACCGCTTTCGAAGCGCTTGACCTTGGCGATCTGCGCCGCTTGCGCTCTCGCCGGCATGTTCTTGTGGACGACGCCCAATCCGCCCTCCTGCGCCATCGCTATGGCGAGGCCGGCTTCGGTCACGGTATCCATCGCCGCCGACAGCAGCGGAATGTTCAGCGAAATGGTCTTGGTAAGGCGGGTCTGGAGACTGACGTCGCGGGGAACGACGGAAGAGTGAGCAGGGAGCAGCAGAACGTCGTCAAAGGTGAGGGCTTTTTGAACGACACGCATAATCACCTTTTCTCCTATGCGCAAAAGCGGATTATACGCGCCTCGCCATGCCCGGTAAACGGCTGAAGCGACCGTTGGACTGCTGCGGGTTGACGCTGGGGAGAGAATGGCATTACCGTTGTGCCCGTTCGCGTTTTCCGGGGAAACTGGATGAAGTTGCGAAAGTCTCTGTGGTTCACCGCTTTCTGCACCGCTGCGATTGTGCTGGCGGCGGCGAGCGCCCAGGCGGCTCTGTACAAGTGGATCGACGAGAACGGGCGCGTCGTTTACGGCGATCAGCCGCCGGCAAGCGCCAAGGCGGAAAGAGTCAATCCCGGCATCGCGCCGGCCGATCCCGGCGCGGTGCGCAGCATGGCCGCCAAGGACGCGGAAATCAAAAAGCGCCAGCAGGATCGCGCCGACGCCGAAGCCAAGTCCGACAAGGAGCAGGCCGACGCGAAGAGGAAAGGCGACACGTGCACGCAGGCGCGCGGCCGAATCCGGACGCTGCGCGAGGATGCCTACGTTTACCGCTACAACGAAAAGGGCGAAAAGGTATTTTTCGAGGCTGCCGAGCGGCAGAAAGCGATCGCCGACAACGAGAAGATGATGCGCGATCTTAACTGCGCGCCAGCGCCGGCAACCCCGACAAGCTGACGCAGCGCCAGGCTCCTGCGCCGCTCTGCCTGCGGCGGCTCCTCCGTCAGCGGCGGCGTGCCGGCGGCATCGGAGCGGCAGGGGCCGGGCCCTCGCCGGAACGTGAGTCCTTCTCCAGCGCCGCCTGATTGATCTTCACCTCGGCCTTCGCCTTGAGGCTCGCAAGGTTGGCCGCAAAGAGCTCACGACCGAGCTGCTCACCGACGCGCGCAGAGAACGCCGACAGGCGCGCTGCGTCCGGCGCGGGCGCCGCGATCACCTGGACTATCTTGTAAATGGCGAAGCCGCCATCGGGTGCAGGCATGCCGACGTATTCGGGAAGCTTGGCCGGATCGCCCTGGAAGATTCGAGCCAGCGCGTCGGTCTGAAATCCCGGCTGCGCCTGGTTTCGAGACAGCGTCACCGGTTTGCCGAACACGAGCCCGGCGTCCTTGCCCTGTTGGAGCAATGCCAGCTTTTCCCTGCCGGCCTTCTGCGCAAGCTCGCTCGCCGCGTTGTGCTCGAGTTGCCGGCGTATGTCGGCCTTGACCTCGTCGAACGCACGCGGCGCGGCAGGCTTATAGTCGATCACGCGCGCCGCCATCATCGTGTTCGGTGCGACCTCGATGGCATCGGTGTTCCGCTTCGCCTGCAGCGAGTCCGGGCTGAATACCGCCTGGACGAATTTGGAATTGTTCTGACCCAGCGGCTGCAACTGCGCGCGCGTCAACCAGTCGGTGGTCTGCACCTTCAGGTTGAGCGCCTTGGCGACAGGCTGCAGCGATTCCGCCTGCTCGTAGACCAGGTTCTCGAACTGACTGGCGGCATCGACGAAGTTCCGCATCGCCTGTTGCCGCTTCAGGTCCTGCTCGATCTGCGCCCTGACTTCCTCAAAGCTCTGCGTCTTCGCCGGCTTGACGCCGATCACCTTGATCACGTGCCAGCCGAAATCGGTTTGCACCGGCCCGATGATGTCGCCCTCCTTGCCTGAAAAGACGGCGTCCTCGAATGGCTTGACCATCGAGCCGTCACGCGCGATGAATCCGAGATCGCCGCCCTGCGCGGCCGAACCCGGATCCTGCGAATTCTCCTTGGCGAGTTCGGCGAACTTCGCGGGCGCACGGCGCGCCTGGGCCGCGAGATCCTCGGCTTTCTTTTTCGCCGCCGCCTTTTCATCGTCTTTGGCGTCCGGCTTGACGGCGATGAGGATGTGGCTGGCTTGGCGCTCTTCCGCCTTGGCGTACTGCTTCAGGTTCTCATCGTATTGCTTGCGCACCGCGGCGGGATCGATATTGGCTTGCGCGCCGAGCGTATCCGGCGTCAGCGAGACGTACTCGATTTTCGCCTGCTCAGGCGTCTGGAACGCCGACTGGTTGGCGTCGTAGTAGGCCTTGACCGCGGCGTCATCGACCTTCGCGTCCTTGCGAAAAGCGTCGGAGCCGATCGCTGCATACGCGACCTCGCGCTTCTGGTCGACCAGGCCGAGATAGCGCTCGACGTTGCTTTTGGCGACGATGCTGGCTCCGGCGATCGGCTCCTGCAGCGGGGTCTGGATCAGCGCTCGCCGCACGTCGTTGACGAACTCCGGCGAGGACTTCGGCGGACTCTGCATTGCCAGCAGCTGCTGGTAGCGCTCCGGCGCGAATTTTCCATCGACCTGGAACGCGGGAATCTCGCTGATGTACTGACGGACCTGCTCGTCGGAGACGCGGAGCCGGTCGCGCCGCGCCTGATCGTCGAGCAGCCGCTGGCTGATCAGCTGCTCGAGGGTCGCGTATCGCACTTCGGGATTATCGAATACCGCGGGATCGTAGTTTGCGCCCAGCGACTGCCGCATCCGTTCCTGCTGGTCGCGGATCGCATTGGCGAACTCCGCCTGCGAGATCTTGTCGCCACCCACGCGCGCCACTTCGCCCGCCGAGGCGGTTCCCCTGAAGTAATAGTCGACGCCGAAGAATGCGAACGGCAGCGTGATCAGCGCCAGCACGACTTGCACCAGGCGCTTTTGCTTGTAGACGAAATCGAACATGAGCAGGGTCCAGTATGGCCGGGTCGGGCGGCCGGTTTCTCCGGCGCGTCGCTTCTGGGAGGAAAAAGGGCGAACTCGCATTCGCCCTTGCCGAGCTCCCCGGACTGAGCTTGGGCTGGTCGAAAGCAGCTTTTGCCGGGGTTGGTCCTTTGGCCCCGCCAAGCGATGGGAATCGGCGCCGCGCAAAGCCCGATATTCTATCGTTTTCTTGGCGGTCTGCCGAGTGCTGAGGTAGCGACAGCGCGCTACGCGCCTTGCCGGAACGGGTCGACGAGCTCACCCGAATCGTGGAAGGGCGGCCCCTGTTGCGCGGCCGATACAGTCCATCGGGGACGTTCCGCTCCAAACGTCGCCCGAACCCGCGGCCAGCGACATACTTTGTTACACTGTTTTTGGCCTCGTCGCGCATAGCTCGTACAGGCCGCGCGCCTGCGGTCAACGATAAAGGACGAAGGGGGAGCCATGAAAATCGCGAATGCCGTCGCACCGTGCGGGAATTGGAGTCGCTATACGACAGGGACCGCCGCGCTGTTCCTGATTGCCCTGAGCTTGCATTGCGAAGGCGCGGCTCCTGGAAGCCGACCCACGAGGAACGTGGCCCTCGAAGGGCAAGTCGCCCCGAACACCGGTGGCCAGCTCTTCACCAGCTTTGATGAACCGATGGTCAACGCATCCGGACAGGTGGCTTTCATGGGGAATTACACCGGCGGAGCCGGCGTTTTCCTTAACAAGAATGGGGTGGTCTCCAGTGTCGTAGTCTCGGGCAACACGATTCCGGGCCTCGGTACGGTCACGTTCGTCGACGACGGCGATGTCGACGGTCCGGCAATAAACAATAGCGGCACTGTGGCGTTCGTCGTGCAAGGAACCAA
>DASYJB010000032.1:0-6066 GCA_035996965.1 Casimicrobiaceae bacterium
CGCCGATCAACAACAAGGCGAGCGCCGACGGCTCTGGGACACCTGGCGGAGGACCCTCGACCTGGTGCCCGACCGTGTAATCGAAGCCGCTGGTGGTAACGAGCGTGAAGTTCGTCACCGGCGTGCCGTCAAGCAGCGTCAGGCCGTCGATTCCACCCCAATAGACGGTGCTGCTGAAGTCCGCGCTACCGAAGGCGGAGCCATTGTTGTCCGCGCTTGCGTTCGCGGCCAGGTTGGTCGATATCCGCACCGAGTTCGGTTGCCCGAACACGACCTGGGCTGCGAATTCGAAAGGGTCGCCCGGATGGAGGCCAAATTCCTGTACGTCGAGGCTGCCATTCCAGATTTGGCTCACATCGCGCTCGACAAAAAAGTGGCTCAAGCCCATATCGAGGTTGAGCACGAGGCTCGACTCGAACTCGGATACGTTGCTGCGGCCTTGGTCGATGTCGAATACGCTCCCTGTCTGAGACCCGTCCAGCAGAAGCACGCCATGGAGTACGCCGGTGGTGCCTGCCGCGATGCCGGGGGCACTCAGCGTGAGCAAGTCGATCCAGGTCGCGAGCGCAGCCCCCTCGGCGCTGGCCGGAAAATCGCCCGTCGAGGATCCGTCCTGCGCAAAGGCTGAGGCGAAAAGGCCATAGAAAGCTGTCGCGTCTGCCCCGCCCGCATGCGCGCTGGCCAACGCTGAGGACTCGCTCTTGGAAGCTGGGTCCGGCCCCCCTGACGTGCCGTCCGCGCTGAGCTGAAGCCCGCCCGCCGGGCAGACCGGCTCATTCGCGGCGCCGCACCCTTGCGACTGCGTCGGACCCGATCTCGCCGAAACGAATACGTTTAGCGAGACAATCGGAGCGGCCGTGGCGACGGTGCTGGCGAACACCAGCTGCACAACGAGGAGAATCGGCGCCAACCCGGCGTGCGGCCGGCAATACGCTGGCTTCGCGGCGCGACTAGCTGCACGCAACGTGACTTCCATCGGGTTCTCCTCCTTGGGCTTGCCGGTTCGCCGATGAAAATCTCGCCGCAGAGTCTCGTCGCCCTGCCCGCGCTAACCCACCGGCACAAAAGTGCGCGGCGCTCCGACCGAAAAGGATGCGAGCCGCACGCAAGCACCGCGTTGTGTTATTTGCTGCAAATGTAGCTCCAACGCCCGAATCGAGCAGCAAGCATCAAACGTTCCTTGGCCAGGCGGGGAGTTTGAAATCAGCCCATTAGTACCGCCGGCGCTTCGGCGTTATTAGCACGTCGTAAGGTTTTTCGACACGCAGCTTGATCCCTCGGCGCGCAACCGGCGCTATGGTTACGACCGCGACCCCTATGGCACCATGCGGTACCCGTCCGGACGAAACTTCCGGCTAAAACTCCGGCCCCGGCTCGCGGGCGAGCAGCGCCTCGACCGCACGCCTCGGTGGAAGGTCCTCGTACAGCACCCGGTACACGGCCTCACAGATCGGCATGTCGCCGCGGAGGGTGGCGGCCAGCGTGTGCACGGCCCGAGCGGCCGACACGCCCTCGGCGACATGGCCCAGCGCCACCAGAATCGCGGCGAGCGTTTCGCCGCGCCCCAGTCCGAGTCCGACGCGCCGGTTTCGCGACAGGTCGCCGGTGCAGGTCAGCACCAGGTCGCCGAGGCCGGAAAGGCCGGTCAGCGTCTCACGCCTGCCTCCCAGCGCGACCGCAAGCCTGGCTGTCTCGGCCAAACCGCGCGTGATCAGCGCGGCGCGCGCATTGTTGCCGAAGCCCAGCCCGTCGCTCGCGCCGGCGGCGATCGCCAGCACGTTTTTTACCGCCCCGCCGACTTCGGTGCCGGTCAAGTCGTCGCTGACGTAGGCTCGCAATGTGTCGCCGCGCAGCCGCTGGGCGATCGATTGGGCGAGAGCGGGGTCGGTGGCCGCGACGCTGATGGCCGTCGGCAGCCCGCGCGCGACTTCCTCGGCAAAGCTCGGACCGGAGATTACGCCGACCGGCGCCGGCCACATCGGCGCGATGACGCGATGCGCCAGCGCGACGCCCGGCGGCTCGGCCGTGGCGACGAAGCCTTTGCCCAGCCAGGCGAGCGGCGCCTTCGTTTGCGTCCGCAGGTCCTGCACGATGCCCGTCAGCGCACCGATCGGCGTGGCCACGATGATCAGCGAAGCGCCGGCAATCGCGCGCGACAGTTCGGAATCGACGTCGATCTCAGTTGGAATGGCGACGCCGGGCAGATAACGCGAATTCTCGCGCGAGGCCGCCATCGAGCGCGCGGCGACGGGATCGCGTGCCCAAAGACGCACCGCCGGCGGTGCGGCGACGCCGGCCAGATGCACGGCTAGCGCCGTTCCCCAGGCGCCGGCCCCGACGATCGCAACGATGTCGCTCATCGGGACGACGACACGACGCTGCTAGAGGCCCCAGACCTGGGCAATGCGGATGTAGCCCTGCTGTCCGTCGCGATGGCGCACCTTCGCCCACCCCGGCGTGTTGCTGACATGGGCCGGGTCGATGAGCTCGAGTACGACGTTCTGCTCGGCCTTGAATACCAGCGGCGCATTGCCTTCGGGCGCGGCGAGCACGTCGGCAACCGGGACGCGCACGATCAGCGTGCGCCGCTCCGAGACGGCCTTGCGTTCGATCCACGCGACGGTGCCGCTGGCGTCGCGGATCTTGAGCCAGCCTTCGACGCCTACGATGACTTCGAACGGGGTGTCGCGGCCGACGACGAAAAGGGGTCTGGCTTTGAGCGACGGCGCGTCATAGAGCACCGCCGCTTCCGTTGCCGACTGGAAGTCCGCTGCCGCCGCGCCGCCGCTGAGCGCGATCGTCGCGACCAGCAGCGAGCTAGCGCGTCTCATCGCTCGCTAGTTCGTCGCCGGCACCGCGGGCGCCTGCTGTTGCATGTTGGCGATCTGCTGCTGGTACAGCGCTTCGAAATTGATCGGGTCCAGGTGCACGGGCGGAAAACCGGCGCGTGAAACCGCATCGGCGATCGTCTCGCGGATGTAGGGAAACAGCACGGTCGGGCAATGAATGCCCATCAGCGGTTGGATATCGGAAAGCGGGACCCCGACGATGCGGAAGATGCCCGCTTGCGCGGCTTCGACCAGGAACAGCGTCTTGTCCGCTGTTTTCGCGGTGACCGTAATCGTAAGCACGCATTCGTAGACGTTTTCCTCGATTTGCTCGCCGCGCGTGCGCAGTCCGACCTCGACCTGCGGCGCATCGGGTGTGGTGAACGACTGCGGCGCGCCGGGATTCTCGAGCGAAAGATCCTTGACATAGATCTTCTCGATCGACAGCGACGGCGTCGGTTGAGCTTGGGTGTCGGCCATGCGATTCCCCCGGCGGTAAACGGGAGATTATAGCGTAGCGCCGGTTGCCACGCCCGCCTGCGGGTCCGCGGCGAGCAGCGGGACCAGCTCGCCCGCGCGGTCGAGCACGACCAGGTCGTCGTATCCGCCGACATGTCGCTCGCCGATGTAGATCTGCGGCACCGTGCGCCGCCCTGTTCGTTCGATCATTTCGCCGCGTCGCGCCGGCTCGAGGTCGACGCGAATCTTGGCGATGTCGGCGACACCCCGGGCGCGAAGCAGGCGCTCGGCGAGGGTGCAGAATGGACAGCTGGCGGTCGAGTACATCAAGACCCCGGCCATCAGCCTTTCTCCAGCGGCAACCCCGCCTCGGCCCAGGCGCGCAAGCCGCCCCGCAACGCGTAGATCTCCTTGAAGCCGAGCTTGGCCAACGCCCCCGCCGCGCTCCGGCTGCGGTTGCCGCGGCCGCAATAAGCGATCAGCGGCCGAGAGGTGAACTTGCCGAGCTCCTTTCCCCTGCTGGCAAGCTGCGACAGCGGGATGTGCATCGCGTTGGGGACGCGACCGCCTTCGTACTCCTTGGCCTCGCGCAAATCGAGTATCAGCGCGTTCTTGCGATTGATCAGCTGTGTCGCCTGAACGGCGCCGATTTCGCGCATCGTCGACAGCGGGCTGCCGATCAGCGGCCACGCCAGCATCGCTCCGGAGACGAGCATGACCAGGACGAGCGGCCAGTTGTTCTGCAGGAATTGGATGGTGGGCACAGATGTCGGCGGCGGCGCGCGGCCGAAGCAGAGGGATAAAGTAAAATGATAGCGCAAACTCTCTGACCCCGAGTGCGATCGCGAATTCCCCGATGACCGAGCATCCCGCCGCCGCGACCGCGGTCGTTCCCGTCGTGCTGCTGATTCTCGACGGCGTCGGATGTCGCGACGATGCGCCTGACAACGCGATCAGCCGCGCCGCCAAGCCCCATTGGGATCGGCTCTGGCGCTCCTTCGCGCATACGACGATCGATGCCTCGGAGCTCGCCGTCGGGCTTCCGCGCGGTCAGATGGGCAATTCCGAAGTCGGCCATCTGAACATCGGCGCCGGCCGGGTCATCTACCAGGAATTCACGCGCATCGACCATGCGATCGAGACCGGCGAATTCGTGCGCAATCCGGCGCTGGTCCAGGCAGTGGCGAACGCGCGAAACAACCGCTCGACGCTGCACGTGCTGGGCCTGGTTTCACCCGGCGGCGTACACAGTCACGAGCGGCAGATCGCGGCGATGGTCGCGATGGCGGCCGACGGCGGCGCGCCGCGTGTGGCGGTGCATGCCTTCCTCGACGGCCGCGATACGCCGCCGCGCAGCGCGGGAGCCTCGCTGCAATACATGACCGCGGCGTGCGCCGGCCGTCCCGGCTGCCGGGTCGCCGACATCGTCGGTCGCTACTACGCGATGGATCGCGATCAGCGCTGGGAGCGCATCGAAGCGGCGTATCGGCTGATCGTCGACGCCGAGGCGCCGTATTCGGCGCCCGACGCCGCCTCGGCGCTGGCGGCGGCCTACGCGCGCGGAGAGAACGACGAGTTCGTCAAGCCGACGAGGATAGGCGAAGGCGCGCGCATCGAGGACGGTGATGTCGTCGTGTTCATGAATTTTCGCGCCGATCGCGCCCGTCAGATGACGCGCGCGCTGACCGAGGCCTCGTTTTCCGGTTTCAAGCGCGAGCGCGTCCCCAAGCTCGGCACATTCGTCACCCTGACGGGCTACGGCCAGGAGTTCGCGGCATTGCCGGTTGCCTTCGCACCGCAGACGATTACCCACAGCTTCGGCGCGGTCGTCGCCGAGCGCGGCTTGCGCCAGTTGCGCATCGCGGAGACCGAGAAATACGCCCACGTCACCTACTTTTTCAATGGCGGCGTCGAGACCCCGTATCCGGGCGAGGACCGCATCATGGTGCCGTCGCCGAAAGTCGCGACCTACGATCTCAAGCCCGAGATGAGTGCGTTCGAGGTCACCGACCAGCTGGTCGCCGCGATCGAATCGCGCCGTTACGATGCGATCGTCTGCAATTACGCCAACGGCGACATGGTCGGCCATACCGGCAAGCTCGAGGCGGCGACGCGGGCGATCGAGGTGCTCGACGCCTGCGTCGGCCGCGTGGTCGCAGCCCAGCGCGCGCGCGGTGGCGAGATCCTGGTCACCGCCGATCACGGCAACGCCGAGAAGATGCACGACGATGCGACCGGGCAGCCGCACACCGCGCATACGCTCAATCTGGTGCCCTGCCTGTACGTCGGACGCACCGCAACGCCGCACGGCCCGGGCGCGCTGCAGGACATCGCACCGACCTTGCTGGCGATGATGGGCCTGCCGCAGCCGGCGGAAATGACCGGGCATGCGTTGTTCGACATGGGGAAGTAAGTAGGCGAACGCGCCGCCCGGATCGGCGCCGCATCGCGCCGGTGTCGTCCGCCAGCGTGCCCGCTTGTTGTCTACTACCGGCGAGCGGCGGCGGGCGCAGGCGGTGCCTTCCGTCTGAAGGAGACCCGATCTTCTGACGCGCGGGGAACTTGCGAGCTGGTTTGGCAGTCCACGCAGCGGCGGCGAACCGCGTCGAAGGGATGGTTGATCCGCTGCCCCGGAGGCCAGGCCGTGCGAGCGGTCGCCGCCGGTCAGGTCGTCTACGCCGAATGGCTGCGCGGATTCGGAAACCTCTTGATTATCGATCGCGGAGACGGCTACATGGGCCTCTACGGCAACAACGAGGCACTGCACTGTTGTCGCCGG
>DASYJB010000033.1:0-10881 GCA_035996965.1 Casimicrobiaceae bacterium
CAAGGACTTCCTCGAAGTGCGCGGCATTGGCGTGCTCAACATCCGCACGATTTTCGGCGAGACCGCCGTGCGGCCGCGCAAGCTTCTGAAGCTGATGGTCCACCTCGAGGATCACAGCAACGAGCAATTCTCCGAGCTCGATCGGCTGCAGGTCAGCGCGACTTATCAGGAGATCCTGGGCGTGCCGATCCGCAAGGTGACGATTCCGGTGGCCGCCGGTCGCAATCTCGCGGTGCTGGTCGAAGCGGCGGTCCGCAATTTCGTTCTCAACCAGCGCGGCATCGACAGCACGAAGGAGTTCATCGAGCGGCAGCAGAAGCTGATGGAAGACGGCGGCTGACAGGCCACGATGGACCTGGTCCTGATCGGCGGCGTCTCGGGCTCGGGCAAGAGCGTCGCGCTTGCGGCGCTGGAAGACAGCGGCTATTACGCGGTGTCGAATCTGCCGTCGACGCAGCTCGGCGGCCTGCTCGAGCATTTGAAGCGGGCGCAGCAGGAGCGCGTGGCGATCGCGCTCGACGTCAAGACCGATCCCGCCCTCGCCGCCTTGCAGGCTGCGATCGAAGCCGCGCGCGTCGACGGCTGGAGCGTGCGTTTCGTCTATCTGGACGCCAAGACCGAAACGCTGGTCAAGCGCTTTTCGGAAACCCGCCGCCGGCATCCGTTTTCCAGCGACGACCGCACGCTGCGCGAGGCGATCGAGTTCGAGCGCGCGCGTCTTGCCGACATCCGCTCGCTGGGCTACAGCTTCGACACCAGCGACCTGCCGGCGGCGGCGCTGCGCCGCTGGGTCAAGGACTTCATCAGCGTCGATCCGTCGCGGATGACGCTGTTGTTCCAGTCGTTCGGATACAAGCATGGCGTGCCGCTCGACGCGGACCTGGTCTTCGACGTGCGCTGCCTGCCGAACCCGCACTACGAGCCGGCGCTCGCGCCGCTCACCGGCAAGGACGCGGCCGTCATCGCCTACCTCGAGAGCCATCCCGAGGTCGAGCGCATGTACACCGACATCTACCATTTCGTCGCGAGCTGGCTGCCCGATTACGCGCGCGACAATCGAAACTACCTGACGGTGGGGATCGGCTGTACCGGCGGCCGGCATCGATCCGTCTACCTGGCCGAGCGGCTGGCGCAGGCGTTCGGCGGCCGCTATCAGGTGCACACGCGCCACCGCGAGATCGGCTGAAGTCCGGTCGGCATCGGACGCGTTGCACGGCGTCGGCCGCCTCGGGCGACGGTGTGCGCAATAAGCTAGAATCATCCGATGACGACAGCGAAAACCGTCACCGTCGCATTCACCGGCGCGTCGGGACTGCCGTATGGCTTGCGCCTGCTCGAATGCCTGATCGCGGCGCGGGCACGCGTTTACCTGCTGTACTCTCCGGCGGCGCAGGTCGTGGCCAGACAGGAGCTCGAGCTGACGCTGCCCACACAGCCGGCCGCCGCGGCGGCCTACTTCGCCGAGCGCTATCGCGCAGAGCCGGGTCAGCTGACCGTGTTCGGCCGCGAGGACTGGATGAGTCCGGTGGCGTCGGGATCGAACCCGGCCGATGCGATGGCCGTCTGCCCGTGCAGCATGGGAACGCTGGGCGCGCTCGCGGCGGGAATGGCCGACAACCTGATCGAACGCGCCGCCGACGTGATGCTCAAAGAGCGGCGGATCCTGGTGCTGGTGCCGCGCGAGACGCCGCTTTCGGCGATACATCTGGAGAACATGCTGAAGCTCTCCCGCGCAGGCGCGGTGATCCTGCCTCCGTCGCCTGGCTTCTACGGGCATCCGCGCACGATCGAGGATCTTGTCGACTTCGTCGTCGCGCGCGTGCTCGACCAGCTAGGCGTCGAGCACGCGCTCGGACCTCGCTGGGGCGCAGCGCGCGGCGCAACGCCACGCTTCGAGCGCGCTTAAGGCCGGCGATGATGCCCTTCCGGCGCGGCGCGCCCGCGCGCGAGCCGCTGACGCTGCCGCTGTTTCCGCTGAAGGCCGTACTCTTTCCCGGCGGCCTGCTGCCGCTGAAGGTCTTCGAGCAGCGCTACATCGACATGACCAAGCGCTGCATCCAAGACGACACGCCTTTCGGCGTGTGCCTGTTGACGCGGGGCGAGGAAGTCGCGCGGCGCGGCGTCCCGGAGACGCCCGAGTTCGCACCGATCGGCACGCTGGCGAGAATCACCTCGTGGGACATGCCTCAGCTCGGCATCCTTCAGCTCAGGACCGAGGGCGGCAGCCGCTTCCAGGTGCACTCGCATCGCACCGCGGACGACGGCCTCGTGGTGGCGCAGGCGACCTCGATCCTGCCGGAGCCAAAGGTCCCGCTGCCGGAAATCCATCAAGCGCTGGCGGGATTGCTCGAGCTGATGATCAATCGCGTCGGTCGCGAGCATTTCATGGGCGAGGCGCTGGACGACGCCTCCTGGGTCGGCTACCGTCTCGCCGAGCTCTTGCCGCTGCCGGCGAACATCAAGCAGAGCATGCTCGAGATCAACGACAGCGAAGTGCGGCTCACGGCGATCGCGCAATTTCTCAAGCAGCAGGATCTGCTGTAAGCGCCGTCGGCGTCGCGCGCCGGTCGTTGGCAGCATGCCCGCTGCTATAATTTGCGCTCTGGCAGCATCGCGGGAACGCATCATGGCAGGCCACAGCAAGTGGGCGAACATCAAGCACAAGAAGGCTGCCACCGACGCCAAGCGCGGCAAGATCTTCACGCGGCTGATCCGCGAAATCACCGTCTCATCGAAGCTCGGCGGCGTCGATGCCTCGACCAACCCGCGGCTTCGGCTCGCGGTCGACAAGGCGATGGACAACAACATGCCGAAGGACACGATCGAGCGCGCGATCAAGCGCGGCTCGGGCGGCGCCGACGACGCGAGCTATGAGGAGATCCGTTACGAAGGCTACGGCATCAACGGTGCGGCGGTGATCGTCGACTGCCTGACCGACAACCGGACGCGCACCGTCGCCGACGTGCGCCATGCGTTTTCCAAGAACGGCGGCAATCTCGGCACCGACGGCTCGGTGGCCTTCCTGTTCAGGCATTGCGGCCAGATCGTGTTCGCGCCGGGTACCGACGAAAACAGGCTGATCGAGCTTGCGCTGGACGCCGGCGCCGAGGACATCGTCAGCCACGACGACGGCTCGTCGGAAGTGATCACCGCGCCGCACGACCTGGTAAGAGTCCGGCAGCTGCTGGCCGATGCGGGCCTCAGATCCGATTTCGCCGAAGTCACGATGAAGCCGACGGTGGAAGTCGAATGCAGGGGTGAGGATGCCGTGCGGATGCAGAAGCTGCTGGACGCCCTCGAAGCGCTCGACGACGTGCAAGACGTCTATACGACCGCCGTGATTGTGGAATGAGTGAGCTTCGACTGGCGCGACGGATACTGGGAATCGATCCCGGTCTCCGGGTGACAGGCTTTAGCTCCGGCGTAACATGTGCCTGCGGCACATGTTAGCCTCCACAGAAACCGGTCACCCGCGACGGATATTGGGTATTGACCCAGGTCTCCGGGTGACAGGCTTTGGAGTGATCATTTGCACCGGGAACCGCCTGCAGTACGTCGCGAGCGGCTGCATACGCAACACGTCGGGCGAGTTGCCCGATCGGCTCAAGCTGATCGTGCGCGACCTTGCCACCGTCATCGGCGCGCACCTGCCGACCGAGGTCGCGGTCGAAAAAGTCTTTGTCAATGTCAATCCTCAATCGACCCTGCTGCTCGGTCAGGCGCGCGGCGCGGCGATCTCTGCGGCCGTTCTTGCCGAGCTTCCGGTCAGCGAATACACGGCGCTCCAGATCAAGCAGGCGGTCGTCGGCCACGGCAAGGCCGCGAAGGAGCAGGTGCAGGAGATGGTCAGGCGTCTGCTCGCGCTTCCGGCGGTCCCTTCGGCCGACGCGGCCGACGCGCTCGCCTGCGCTATCTGTCACGCTCACGGCGGCGCCGGCATCGGCGGCTTGCGCCGCGGCGGCTACCGCGTGCGCAGAGGCCGCATCCTTTGATCGAGCGCTGGCCGGAAGCCGTCATCTTCGACATGGACGGTCTGATGCTCGATACCGAGCGCCCGGCGCTGCGCGCATGGAAGAGCGCCGCGCGCGCCTTCGGTCGCGAGTTCGACCTCGAGCTCTGCCGGCAGATGATCGGACGAAGTTTCGGCGATTGCGTCGCGCTGATTCGCGCCCGGCACGGGTTCGACTATCCGGTCGACGAATTGACCAGCGCCTGGGCGGCCGACTACGACGCGATCGTCGCCGCCGAAGGAATCTCGCTCAAGCCCGGGCTCGATGACATCCTGGATCTGCTCGACGAGCGCGGCATCGCCACCGCGGTCGCGACCTCGACGCGGCGCGAACGCGCGCGCGCCAAGCTCGATCGGGTCGGACTGCTGCATCGCTTCGCTGCGCTGGTCGGGGGCGACGAGGTCGCGCGAGGCAAGCCCGCGCCCGACATTTTCATTGCCGCCGCCGAGCGACTCGGCGTTGCGGCCCGCGACTGCATGGTGCTGGAAGATTCGGAGCCCGGCATCATCGCCGCCGCGGCCGCCGGCATGACGCCGGTGATGGTCCCCGATCTGCATCCGCCCAGCGCCGGGCTGCTTGCGCTCGAGCCGCTGGTGCTCGCATCGCTTTCCGCCGTCGCCGCGCATCTGCGCGCGATCGACCGGTGAGCCGCTGCCGGCGGCCGCGAATGCGGGCCACGGTGCATGCGATAATTCGCGCCATGCGCGGCGTTCGTCTGCCCGATTTTCCCGATACCGCACGCCGGTCGCGCCGGAGCGCGCGCATCGCGACGGCGGCGACGCGATGATCGGCCGCCTCGCCGGGACGCTGCTGGAGAAGAACCCGCCGCAGATCCTGCTCGACGTCCAGGGCGTCGCCTACGAGGTCGACGTGCCGATGAGCACGTTCTACAACCTGCCCACCATCGGTGACAGGCTTACGCTGTTCACGCACCTGGTCGTGCGCGAGGACGCGCATCTGCTGTTCGGTTTCGGTTCGGAGAACGAGCGCCGCGCCTTCCGCCAGCTGATCCGGATCAGCGGCGTCGGCGCGCGCATCGCGCTTGCCGTGCTGTCCGGATTGTCGGTCGCCGAGCTCGCGCAGGCGGTTACCATGCAGGACAGCGGCCGGCTTACCAAGATCCCCGGGATAGGCAAGAAGACGGCCGAGCGGCTGCTGCTAGAGCTCAAGGACAAGCTCGGCGCCGATCTGACGACCGCGATCGGCGTGCATCGGCCGGCTCCCGTCGCCTCCGACGTCTTGAACGCACTCCTGTCGCTGGGTTACAGCGACAAGGAGGCCGCGCGCGCAGTCCGAGAGCTGTCCGAAGGCACTACCGTCGGCGATGGCATCAGGCAGGCCCTGAAGCTGCTGGCGAAGGCATGAGGATGCGCGCGAAGCGCCGCGACGCTGCAGGCATAATAGACGCATGATCGAGACCGATCGCCTGATCGCCGCGGCGCCGGTGAGCCCGCAGGAAGAAGTGCTCGAGCGCACGCTGCGGCCGCGGGCGCTCGAAGAGTACATAGGCCAGGAAAAAATTCGGGGACAGCTTTCGATCTTCATCGAGGCCGCGAAAAAGCGCAAGGAAGCGCTCGATCACGTGCTGTTGTTCGGCCCGCCGGGCCTGGGTAAGACGACGCTGTCGCACATCATCGCGCACGAGCTCGGCGTCAATCTGCGACAGACCTCGGGACCGGTGCTGGAGCGCGCCGGCGACCTGGCGGCGCTGCTGACCAATCTCGAGCCCCACGACGTACTGTTCATCGACGAGATTCACAGGCTGTCGCCGGTCGTCGAGGAAATCCTGTATCCGGCGCTCGAGGACTTCAAGATCGACATCATGATCGGCGAAGGTCCGGCGGCACGCTCGGTCAAGCTGGACCTGCAGCCGTTCACGCTGGTCGGCGCGACCACGCGCGCCGGCATGCTGACCAACCCGCTGCGCGACCGCTTCGGAATCGTCGCGCGGCTCGAGTTCTATACGCCGGAGGAGTTGACCCGTATCGTCACCCGGTCGGCGCGACTGCTCGAGATTCCCATCGAAGCCGACGGCGCGCTCGAGATCGCGCGGCGGTCGCGCGGCACGCCGCGCATCGCCAATCGCCTGCTGCGCCGTGTCCGCGATTTCGCCGAGGTGCGCGCGGCGGGCAACATCAGCTGCGAAGTCGCCGATCTGGCGCTGCAGATGCTCGATGTCGACGTGATGGGACTCGACGTAATGGACCGGAAGCTGTTGCGTTGCGTACTCGACAAGTTCGGCGGCGGCCCGGTCGGAGTCGACAACCTCGCGGCGGCGATCGGCGAGGAGCGCGACACGATCGAGGACGTGCTCGAGCCGTTCCTGATCCAGCAGGGTTTTTTGCAGCGGACCAACCGCGGCCGGATCGCCACCGCGCTGTCGTATCGCCATTTCGGCCTGGCGCCGCCAGCGGCGGCCGGCGAGCTTTTCAGCGAATGAGCCGCGCGCGCTCGCCCCGCCGACGAGGTCGGCGCTTAACGTGAGGATACCCAACGCTTGAACGTTCATCCTGATCTCTCGTTCGTCGCGATGGTCGCGCACGCCAGCATCGTCGTGCAGGCGGTGATGGTGTTGCTGCTGGTGCTGTCGCTGTGGTCGTGGTGGCAAATCTTCCTCAAGATGTTCGCGCTGCGGCGTGCCGAGTCGAGCACCGACGCTTTCGAGGACGAGTTCTGGAAAGGCGGCGACTTGAATGCGCTGTATCAGCGCGCAAGCCAGGCGCGCGACGGCGGCGCGTTGGAGCGGGTTTTCTCGGCCGGATTCCGCGAATTCTCCAAGCACCGGAAACAGGGCTCGTCGTCCGCGGCGACGATGGACAGCGCGCGCCGTGCGATGCGCGCATCGTACCAGCGCGAAATCGACGCGCTGGAAGCGAATCTCGCGGGGCTGGCGACCGTCGGCTCGGTCAGCCCCTACATCGGGTTGTTCGGCACCGTGTGGGGAATCATGAACGCCTTTCGGGGCTTGCAGAGCGTCAGCCAGGCGACGCTCGCGCAGGTCGCGCCGGGCATCGCCGAAGCGCTGATCGCCACCGCGCTGGGCCTGTTCGCCGCGATTCCCGCGGTCGTCGCGTACAACCGGTATACGCACGACGTCGACCGGCTGGCGACGCGCTTCGAGACGTTTATCGAGGAATTCTCCAACATCCTGCAGCGACAGGGCTGATGCGATGCGCCGCCCGCGCAAAGCGATCAACCAGATCAATGTCGTGCCGTATATCGACGTGATGCTGGTGCTGCTGGTGATCTTCATGATCACCGCGCCGCTGATCACGCCGGGCGAAATCACCTTGCCCAGCGTGGGAAGCGTGCTGACGACGCCGGTCGCGCCGATGCAGATACAGATCAAGCGCGACACGACGCTGATGCTCAAGGAAGGAACTGCGTCACCGGTGCGCGTCTCCCGAGACGAGCTGATCGCACGCATCCAGGCGCGCCAGAAGCAGTCGCCCGAACAGGCGGTGGTGATCGCCGCCGATTCCGATGTCCGTTACGAAGCCGTCGTCGCCGTGCTCGACATGCTGCAGCGGAACAAAGTGAGCAAGGTGGGTCTGCTCGCGCGCCGGCAGCCGGGCTGATCGAGTGCCTCCGTCGCGTCCGGTGCCCGGCTGGTCGGTCGGCAAGTGGATTGCCGCGATCCTCGCCGTTGCCGTCCACCTCGCCTTTGTCGTGTTCCTGATCGTCAGCGTCAACTGGCAGAATCGCGAGGCCGAGCCGGTCAGCGTCGAGCTCTATGCTCCGCCGAGCGAAGCGGCGCCGGCGCCGCCGCCGCCTCCTCCGCCGAAACCCGAGCCCGAGCCGCCGAAACCCGCCCCGGAGCCGCCGAAGCCGCCGCCCGAGCCGCCGAAGCCGCCGCCCGAGCCGCCGAAGCCCGCGCCGAAAGCCGAGCCCCCGCCGCCGACCAAGGCGGAGATCGCGCTGAAGGAAAAGCAGGAGCGAGAGCGCAAGAAAGAGCAGGCCGATCGCGAGCGCAAGGAAAAGGAGCGCGTCGACGCCGAGAAAAAGAAGGTCGAGGAAAAGCGGCTGGCCGAAGTGCGCGATCGCCAGGCGCACGAGGCCGACGCGCTGAAGGCGCAGGCCCAGCGTGAGCAGGCGACCGTCGCCGACGCGGCAAAGGCCCGCGCGAACGCCGACTACATCCGCCGGATCCAGGCCAAGGTCAAAGGGAACGTCGTCGTGCCGCCCGAGATCGCCGGCAATCCGGAAGCGATCTTCGATGTCGTGCAGTTGCCGACCGGTGAGATCATCGATGCGCAGCTGAGGAAGTCCAGCGGCAATCGCGCCTACGACGAGGCGGTGCAGCGGGCGATCATCAAGGCGTCGCCGCTGCCGCGTCCCGATTCACCCGATTTGTTCCAGCGCAGCCTGACGCTCAAGTTCCGGCCGCTGGATTAGCGGCGCTCGTACTGCGCAACCGCCCGCCGCGGCCTCCTCCGCCATTACTGCGGTTTCCTTTGCGCGTGTCGGCCGGCAGCGTCGATTCGGCTGGTGGCGGCTCAGGTCCGCCCTGATGGAATTTGGCACTGCGCTTCGCCGCCGTTACCGCCTCCGGGGTCGCATCCCAACGCTGCGCGTCGGGCCCCTGCTCCACCCTTCGGCGTCCTATCCCCGCGCTATGCGCGGGGCCCCTGCTTCCGCCTCACGCCGCTTCCTCCCGGACCTTCTTGTCGACGAGCTGGATCGTCGCCCAGCTCCAGTCCGGACGCTGCTCGACCAGGTGGCGCATCGACACCGTGTACACCGACCGCGCCGTGGACAGCAGGACGTTGCGGCCTTCGGCGTACTCGGAGGTCGGCACGATTATCGTCTTCATCGCCAGCGGCTTGTCGGGCCGCGAAGGCGGCGGCAGGTACAGGCCCTCGAAGCGCTCGCCCATCGTCGACATGTCGAGTCCGTTGATGACGTAGCCCATGTCCTCGTTCGCGCGCCGTTTCGCCGCCAGGGTCACGGCGACGACGCGCTCCGCGATGATATTGACGCCGGCTTCGACTTCCTCGTTGGAAACCTTGTTCAGACGCCGGACGACGCCGAGCACCCATCCGCCGGCGTCGGATTGGCGCACCGCGACCAAGGTCCCCAGGGTCAGGCTCTGGCCGATGCCACCGGTCGCGGCGATGCGCAGTCCCGCGACACTGCGGTCCTTGATTTCCCACGTCGGGTCGGTCCACGACGAAAGGCTCACCGCCAGCGAGTCGTCCTCGGATGGCAGCCTGCGCCTGAGACGCGGCGCCCCCGCGACGGCGAATACTTCGATCTGCTCGGTTCCCGCGCTGACATCACCGCCGTTCTCGCCCGACGCCTGCGCGCCCAGGTCCTGGCAGATCCGCGACAGGCCGATGCGCACGCGAGCAGACACGGCGACCGCGACGCGCGGGTCGCGTCGCAATTCGGTTTCCGTCGTCGGCGAAACGGCCGGCTGGATCTTGCGCAGCACCGACAGGCGTTGCTGATTGATCGCGGCGACCGGACCCTGATCGGTGAGCTCGGCGTCGCGCAGTGCGGTGATCGCGCGCTCGAGACCGTCGGCCAGCGGCGTCGTGTCGAGATAGCGAAGCACCGAGCCGCGATCGTTGCCGGTTCGCCGTACCAGGCCTTCGCGTCCGGCCAGATCGACGAAAAATCCTTCCAGCGATCGGGGAATCTGTTCGAGCTGCAGGCGGCGAGTCCAGGCGCGCAGCTGCGATCCTGCCCAATCGATCTCGGTCGGGTTGAGATTACCGGTGCTCAGCTGATGCACTAGAAGCACGTACAGGTATTCCTGCTCGACCGTCCACTGCTGCGCTTCCTGCCCCGCAGCCGGCAGCGCCACGGCCTGCCGATCGCATTGCATCTCGCACGCGCGGAGATAAGCCTGATGCAGCTCGATCCATTTGGCCGGAATCCAGCGCTCGTACTTGAAGACGCGAAGCTTGGCGTCGGTGCCGTGAAAGTGAACGAAGCGTACGAACAACAGCGGCAGCGCAGCGCGCCAGCGCGCATTGCCTGCTTGCGGCAGCGCGCTTTCGAGCGCCTGCTGATAGGCCAGGGTGAATGCCTGACTCATTTCCCAGAGCGCCTGCCAGATGCGCTCGGCCAGCTTGGGCGAGGTCTCGATGTTCTCGATGTACTGCTTGATCAGCTGACGCCGATCCGCGCCGAGCGCGGCGTCGACGAATTCGATCGCGGTGATGCGGTTCAAGTCGATCGGCCGCTGCGTTCCGCGCACCGCGTCGAGAGCCTGAATCACGTGCTGCTGCCGCCCGATGACATCGAGCGCCGGCAGTTGCTGCAGCCATGCGGACGCGGCCTTCGCGCTTTGCAGCGGATCGGTGGAGTCCTTGCTGTGCGGGGTCAAAAATCCAAACATTGCTTTCATTGAGCCAGTTTGACGACGAGGGCTCTGCCCTGAGTTCTGCCCTCTGCCCGTCCCGGACATCGCGCTCATTGCGGCCCCGTCTACTTGATTGCCGAGTTGCGGAGGAACCCTGATTTATAGCCGAAATCGGTCGGTCGCGCAAAAAACAGCATCGAATTGGAGTAAAATTCACGCCTCGTCGAAATCGTAGCGCGCATTTTGTCCGTTGCGCTCATCCCGGAGGTCTACGTGCCTGGCGTCTCATTTCGCGCCGCGTTTTCCCTCAGGCAGATGCGGCTCTTGCTTTCGGCAGCCGCGCTGCTGCTCACCACCTGCCTCGCGCTCGCGCAGACGGGCGCGACAGATTCCTCAACCAAATCTAGCAAGATGGATGCCAAATTGAATGAATTGCAAAAGATCGACAACAAGCTTGGCACTGGCGCAGAAGCGATCAAAGGTGCATCGGTAGTTGTTCACTACACTGGCTGGCTGTATGTGCCCGCTGCACCCGACCACAAGGGGACCAAGTTCGACTCG
>DASYJB010000034.1:0-2768 GCA_035996965.1 Casimicrobiaceae bacterium
CCCGCCTGGCTTGAGCCCGCAAAAACGGCAAGTTACTGTAACACGCGAAGTTTAGGGCCGCCAATGCAAAAAAACGCCATCTATCGACGAATAAGCTCCGCCCACGCCTTTTCCAGACGTTTGTATGACACCGGGAAAGGCGTGCGAAGCTCCTGGGCAAAGAGCGAAACTTTCAATTCCTCCACCAGCCAGCGGAACGCCTCGAGCGCCGGTTCGACGCGCTGTGCGGTCCGGTTGGCCTCGGCCCGCGCCCGGTAGCGCTCCCAGAGCGCGGCGACCGTTTGCGCGTGTTTTGCGTCCCGGGCCGGGTCGGCCGCGGCTTTGGCGAGTCTCTTGTCCAGCGCCTGCAGGTATCGCGGCAAGTGGGTGAGCTGCGTCCAGGGTGTGGCCGAAAAAAATCCCGGATAGACCAGCGCGGCGCGTTGCGCCCGCACGTCGGCGCCCAGGCGCGCTTGCGACGGCGACAGCGACGCCAGCCGCTGCGACAGCATGTGGTAATCGGCGGCGATCGCGGCCAGCATCCGGAACGCGCCTTCGACGACAGCGGGAAGCCGCGTGCGAGCGCGCTTGACCTGCTCGGCGAACGCGCGCTCCGAGCGCGGCAGCGGATCCTCGCCGATGAAGGCCCGGTCGCAGACCGCGGCGAGCACGTCGGCGAGCAGCGCATCGGTGGGAATCGCCGTCTTGAGTGGCAGGGCCGCGGCACCGAATCCCGGCGGATTCTTCTCCCAGCGCTGCAGCACATCCTTCAACTGCTGGCGGATCAGGCGCACGACGGCGATGCGCGTCGCAGCTTCCGCGGCTTCGCGCGTGTCGTACAGGCGGAGCGCGGCGCTGTCGCCGTCGACGACCAGCGCCGGATAGCCGGTCAGCCGGCGGCCGGCGCGCTCGACGCCCAGCGTGTCCGGCAAATCGCCGAAATCCCAGGACCGGATGCCGGTGCGCTCGAACTCGGGCCCGGCGGCGGCAAAACTGAGCTGGGCCGCTTCGCCGAGCTGCGTCCGCAACTCACCCAGATCGCGGCTCTGCGCGAGTTCCTTGCCCGACGCGTCGACGATGCGCACGTTGACGCGTAAGTGCGGCGGAAGCTCGGCGCCGTCCCAGATATCGGCCGGCAGCGCCTCGCCCAGGCGCGCGCTTAGGAACGCGCGCAGCGCGTCGGCAAGCTCGACGCCGGCGGCGGTCGCGTCGCCTTCGATCGACTCGAGAAACGCCGTGACGACCTCCGCAGGCGGCGTCAGCCGATTGCGCCATCCCTTGGGGAGCGCCTTCAGGTACCAGCTCAATTTTTCCCGGATCATCCCGGGAACGAGCCATGACAGCCTCGCCGCATCGATCTGGTTCAGCAGGGCCAGCGGGACGGTCAAGGTCAAGCCGTCGAGCGGGTGTCCGGGCGCGAACCGATACGCGAGCGGCAACGGCGCGCCCGCCATCGCCATCGTCTCCGGATATTGCTCCTCGGTGACGCCGGCCGCGGCATGCCTCATCAGCGCCTCGCGCGTCATGTACAACAGTCGCGGCGCGGTCGCTTCGGCGAGCTCTCGCCAGCGCTCGAACGCCACCGTCGAATGGATGCCCGCCGGAACGCGCTGCGCGTAAAACGCGTAGAGCGCCTGGTCGTCGACCAGGACATCCTGGCGGCGCGCCTTGTGCTCGAGCTCGGCGATCGACGCGATCAGCTGCCGGTTATGCGCGAGGAACGCGCCTTTGGTCGCGAGCTCGCCGGTGACCAGCGCTTCGCGCAGAAATACTTCGCGCGCGGCCGCCGGATCGATCGCGCCGTAGGAAACCCGGCGCCTTGGCACCAGCGTCAGCCCATACAGCGCAACGCGCTCGGCGGCAACGACTTCGCCCCGCGCCGCATCCCACTGCGGATCGAAATAGCTGCGCTCGAGCAGCGGTCCGGCGCTCTGCTCGATCCATTCCGGCTCGACCCGCGCTGCGCAACGCGCGTACAGCCGTGTCGTGTCGGTCAGCTCGGCCGCGAGCACCCATTTCGCGCCTTTCTTCGCCATGCCCGAACCGGGGTGCAGGAAGAACTTGAGTCCGCGCGTGCCCAGGTAGTGCTCGTCGACGTCGGCGCGGCATCCGACGTTCGACAAAAGACCCGCGAGCAGCGCGCGATGGATAGCCTCGTAGCGGCCGGCATCGATCTTGTCGGGAAGCGCATCGGTCCACTTCCAACCGAGCTCGGCCACCTGCTCCGCGAGCTGCCGGTGCAGGTCGCGCCACTCGCGCAGCCGCAGATAGGAAACGTAATGCGCGCGGCATTGCTCGACGAGCTTCCTGTGCGACAGCTTCGCCGCCAGGGCGTCGGCGAAGAATTGCCAGAGCGCAAGGAGGCTCAAGAAATCGGAGCGTTCGTCGCGAAAGCGCAGATGCGCCTGATCGGCCGCCTGGCGCTTTTCCAGCGGACGCTCGCGGGGATCGGGCACCGAGAGTGCGCTGGCGATGACCAGCATCTCGGCCATCGGTCCCTCCTTTGCCGCAAGCAGCATGCGCCCGATACGCGGATCGACCGGAAGCGCCGCGAGCTCGCGGCCCAGCGGGGTGAGGGTGCGTTGTTGATCGACGGCTCCCAGCTCCTCCAGCAGCTGGTAGCCGTCGGCGATCGCGCGCGGGCTTGGCCGCTCGAGAAACGGAAACGCGTCGACCGCCGTCAAATCGAGCGCGGCCATGCGCAGGATGACGGCGGCGAGCGACGAACGCAGGATTTCCGGCTCGGTGTATTTCGGCCGCGCGGCGAAGTCCTCGGCGTCGTACAGCCG
>DASYJB010000035.1:0-20099 GCA_035996965.1 Casimicrobiaceae bacterium
AGCCAAGCACGGCTACCCGCGTAGTCATCGGCGATCGCGCCTGAGCCAACCGTGATGCATCTCCTTCTCCCACGGAAAAACTTGTGTTCGGTGCGATTGTAATGCAGATTTCGCTCACATCCGCGGGAGCGAAGGGAGACGGCGATGATCAAAGTCTACGGCATGTCGTTGTCGGGCAACTGCCACAAGGTCCGCATGGTCCTCGAGGCCCTGCATCTGCCTTATGCCTGGACCGAAATCGATCCATCGAAAGGCGAGACGCGCACGCCCGAGTTTCTCGCCAGGAATCCCAACGGCAAGGTGCCGGTGGTCGAGCTCGAGCCCGGCGTATATCTGCCGGAATCGAACGCGATCATCTGTTATCTCGCCGACGCCTCGCCGCTGATGCCCGCCGATCGGTTGCTGCGCGCCCGCGTTCTCGCGTGGCTCTTTTTCGAGCAATACAGCCACGAACCGTATATCGCCGTCGCGCGCTTCCTGTGCCGCTTTCATCCGGACCCGCCGTCGCAGCGTGCTCTGCTCGAATCCAGGATGCTCGGCGGCTATCGCGCGCTGGAAGTGATCGAGAAGGCGCTGGGCGATGCGCCGTTCCTGGTCGGCGGGCGCTACACGCTCGCCGACATCGCCTTGTACGCCTACACCCACGTCGCCGACGAGGGCGGGTTCGACCTCGCGCGGTTTCCCGCGATCCGCGGCTGGCTTTCGCGCGTCGCCGCGCAGCCCGATTACGTTCCGATGGTCGCACCCTGACGCCGCGGCGCGGCGCTCAGCACTGGATCGTCTGCCGGCAGTACTGGGTGAGCTCGCGCACGACCGTCGTCGCGCCGACCGGCATCCGAGCCTTGCCCTGGCCGTACTCCATCGTCAGCTTGAAGTCGTATTTCCGGAAGAACGCATCGAACTGCTCGGCACCAACGGTGCCCAGCGCCGCGACGCCGTCGGTCGCGCCGTCGTAGTCAAGCAGGATCGCCGCCAGCGGCTGCGGCGCGGGCCCGCTGACCACGCGTGCGCCCGCGGCGGGATCGTAGACGCTATGGTCGGCGCAGCAATGGATCACGTTGCCGTCGGAGGTCGGCGAGCGCTCCGATTGGAACCGGATGAACGAGATGTCGCGCGTCGGATAGGCGAGCTTGTGCGCGCATATCGCCGAGTACGAAACCACCGAGTGCGCGGGGCCGACGCCGCCGGTCCACGCGTAGCTCGCGCCGTCGGCGCGCAATACGCTGTCGGCGGCAGCCACCGGCCGCCCGAGGTTGAGCAGGAAGCACGGCGTGCCCGCATAAGGGTAGTTGAATACGTAGTTGGTCTTTAGCGCGAGGTCTCCTAGTCTGATCGGCGCGCCGTGAACATCGACCAGCTTCGAGCGTCCATACAAGCGCGGCTCGGCGCCGGCCCAGGCGGCGCCGAGCGAACCCAGCGGCGCGGCGCCGGCGGCAATCGTGCAGACGCGCAAGAATTGTCGTCGTTCCATCGTCTCTCTTCCTCCTCGCTTGCGCGCCGCGCCGCAACGCGACGCGCAAAAGGTCGCCGGCGCGGCCCAGGGCTGTCGCGCCCGGCTACGGACCGAGGCCGGCGAGCACGCGCACGTGCGCGGTCGCGCTGCGGCCGAGCGCACTTAGCGCGTAGCCGCCTTCGAGCGTCGATACGATGCGACCGCCGGCATGCCGTGCCGCGACCTCGGCGATCCTGCTCGTCACCCAGCCGTAGTCGTCGTCGGTCAGCTGCAGATTGGCCAGCGGGTCCTCGCGGTGCGCGTCGAATCCGGCCGACACGAAAATGATCTCCGGCCGATGCGCTTCCAGCGCCGGCAGGCACACCTCGACAAAGGCCTTGCGAAAAGCATCGCTGCCGCTGCCGGACGAAAGAGGAACGTTGTGCATGTTCGGGCCCAGCGGCTCGACGCCCGAATACGGATACAGCGGGTACTGAAACGTTCCGGTCATGATCACGCGATCGTCGCCGGCGAAGATATCCTCGGTGCCATTGCCGTGATGCACGTCGAAATCCACGACTGCGGCGCGCGCGAGACCGTGGTGCTCGAGCGCATGCGCTACGCCGACCGCCACGTTGTTGAACAGGCAGAAGCCCATCGCCCGATCGCGCGTCGCGTGATGGCCGGGCGGGCGCACGGCGCAGAACGCCGAGTCGCGCTTTCCGCCGACGACGAGATCGGTCGCGAGTATCAGCGCCCCGGCGCCATGCCGGGCGGCGTCGAGCGAGTCGGGATTGAGCGCGGTGTCCGGGTCGAGGTAATGAACGCCGCTTTCCGGACTCGCCTCCTCGATCTCGTCGATGTAGTGCGCAGCATGTACACGCGCGAGTTGTGCGCGCGTCGCTGCCGGCGCGAGATGGTGCTCGATCAGTGCATCGAGTCCCGAGCTGATCAGCCGATCCTGCACCGCATCGAGCCGCTCCGGGCATTCGGGGTGGTACGGCCCCATCGCATGCAGGCGGCATGAGGGATGGGTGATGTACGCGGTGGACACGGCTAGTCGGTCGATCGGCCGCGGGCGCAACGCGCGCCGCCGCGGCTTGGGGGTCGAGCGGAGTGTAGCGCGCCGCGAGCGGTAATGACTAGCCGCCGATTGCCCTCTATAGTGCTCGTCTGGCCAATACCTGCGAAGAATTAATGAGCCTGCGCCCCGCCGATACCCGCGTCATTCCGCTGCCCGAAAGACTGGCGGCGGTCGTCGATACGCTCGGCAGCATCGTCGTCGGCAAGCAGACGCCGCTGAAGCTCGCATTGGCCTGTCTGTTGGCGCGCGGCCATCTCCTGATCGAAGACATCCCCGGCGTCGGCAAGTCGACCCTGGCGCAGGCCTTGGCGGCGACGCTGGGGCTGCAGTACGCCCGCGTCCAGTTCACCAGCGATCTGTTGCCCGCCGACGTGCTCGGCGTGTCGATCTTCGATCCCTCGACCCACGCCTTCCGTTTTCATTCGGGACCGATTTTCCACTCGATCGTGCTGGCCGACGAAATCAACCGCGCCCCGCCGAAGACGCAAAGCGCTCTGCTCGAAGCGATGGAGGAGCGGCAGGTCTCGATCGACGGCAACACGCGACCGCTGCCCGAGCCGTTCTTTGTGATCGCGACGCAGAATCCGGCCGAACAGATCGGCGCGTATCCGCTGCCCGAATCGCAGCTCGACCGTTTTTTGATGACCATCGAGCTCGGGTATCCCGAACCGGCGGCGGAGCGCGAGCTGCTGCTCTCCGGCGACCGGCGTGTTCGCATCGCGGAGCTCGCGCCTTGCGCGGACGCGGCGACCCTGATCGCGTGGCAGCGCGAGGCTGCCGCGGTGCACGTCGCACCCGCGCTGCTCGACTACGTGCAGGCGCTGCTCGCCGCGTCGCGCGGCGCAGGAGCGACGACGGGTGCGCATCGCGGCCTGTCTCCGCGCGCGGGCCTCTTGCTCGTCGCGGCCAGCCGCGCGTGGGCGCTGCTGGCCGGGCGGCCGATGGTGCTGCCCGAGGACGTGCAGGCCGTGTTTCCCGCGATCGCCGGCCATCGGCTCGCCGGCAGCGCGCGCGCCGGCGGCCCGCAGGCGAAAGCGCTGCTGCGCGCGGTGCCGCTGCCCTGACTTTCGCGATTCCAGATGCGTTCGCCCGTATCGGAACGCGGGCGGCCACATGCTCGGCTGAATCGGGCGCGAGGCCGCTGACCTGAAGCATTAACCGACGATGGCGACCCTTCCCTTGAGCAACTCGTGGTTCGCGCGGGCGCAGCAGCGCTTATGGCGACTCGCGCCCGGCGACCGTGAGCCGGTGATCCTGCGTCACAGCCGCATCTACATTCTGCCGACGCGCCGCGGTTTCGCGCTGATCGCGACCCTGGTGGTCATGTTGCTGACCTCGATGAACTACGCGCTATCGCTCGGTTATGCGATGACGTTCGTCGCCGCAGGCATGGTGGCCGCGGCGCTGCTCGCGACCTTTCGCAATCTCGCCGGTATCGCAAGCGCGCCGGTCGCGGCCGGCGAAGCGTTTGCCGGCGGCGAGGTCGCGTTCACGCTGTCGCTCGCCAGCCGCGATCGAGAGCGTATCGGTATCGTCGTCTCGGCGTCCGACGGCGCACCGGAAGTGATCGATCTGCCGGCGGATGCGACCCGGCCGGTGGTGCTGACCGTCGTCGCGCCGCGACGTGGTCCACGGCCGCTGGGCAGGGTTACGCTGTCGAGCAACTTTCCGCTGGGTCTGTGGCGAGGCTGGGCCTACGTGCATTTTCCCTTGACGGCGTGCGTCTATCCGGCGCCCGAAACCGCGCCCCCGCCATTGCCGACCAGCCGCCTGGGCATCGATCCGCAACGGGCGGCGCGCGCCGCCGATGCCGAGCTCGGCGGCTTGCGCGATTACGAGCGCGGCGACCCGCACAATCGCATCGCATGGAAAGCGGTCGCCCGCGGCGGCGGCTGGTACACCAAGCAATTCGAAGGCGGCGCGGGCGGCGGTGCCCTCGACCTCGACTGGTCCGACCTGCCGCCGGGACTGGATGAGGAATCGCGGCTATCGCGCCTGACCGCCTGGGTTCTGGCCGCCGAGCGCGAGACGCGCGCATTCGCCTTGCGTCTGCCGGGCACCGAGCTGGCGCACGGACAGGGCGCCGGCCATCGCCGCTCCGCGCTGACCACACTGGCTTCGTTCGGTCAGCCGAAGCCGACGTGAACGCGAGCAAGATCGGCCCGCCGCTGGCGCGCACGCAACTGGGCGCGCTTGCGGCGTTGCTGTTGTGCGCGCAAATGCCGCTGTGGGCGCACGTCGACCTCTGGGTCGCCTTCGCCGGCACGGCGCTGGTCATCGCACGGCTCGTTTTTCCGTTCGACCGCAACAACCTGCGCAATCTGCGCCGCTGGCTGCTGCCTGGGTTGGCATTGGCCGCCGCGATCGGCATACGCCTCGAGTACGGCTATTTCATCGCGCGCGACCCCTGCGTCGCGTTCCTCTACGTTCTGGTCGGCATCAAGTTCCTCGAGGCCCGCGGCGCGCGCGACGGCGCACTGCTGGTGTGCCTCGCGCTGTTTCTCGCGCTGACGCAGTTCTTTTACGCGCAAACCATCCTGGCCGCCGCCGCCGCGATGCCCGCGCTGCTGGCGACCGGCGTCGCACTGGCGGTCCTGCGGACCTCGGCGGGTGCGACCGAACCGTGGCGACCGCATCTGCGCGCGACGGTACGACTGATCCTGCAGGGCGTGCCGATCGCGGCGCTGCTGTTCGTCCTGTTTCCGCGCCTGGCCGGACCGTTGTGGGGAAGCCCGCTCGAAAGCGGTGCTCGCACCGGCCTTTCCGAGAGCATGTCGCCTGGATCGATCAGCGACCTTTCGCTCTCCGACGACGTCGCCTTTCGCGTCGAGTTCGCGAGCGCGCTGCCTCCGCCGTCGCAACGCTATTGGCGCGGGCCGGTGTTCTCGCGTTTCGATGGCGCCGTCTGGCGCCCGCTGTACAAGCTGCGCAGCGGTCAGTACGTGCCATCGGCTGGCCGACCCGCCGATTACACGGTGACGATGGAGCCGCATGGCAAGCTCTGGCTGTTCGCGCTCGAGCATCCAACCGGCCCGCCGCGCGCAACCAATCCCGACGCGCCGGCCGGAGTCCCGACCGAGGTGCTGGGCACCGTAACCTACGACCAGCAGCTGCTGGCCAAAGCGCCGGTCGCGCAGGCCGTGCGCTACACGGTGCGCTCGGCCACCGTCGGCACGTTTGCCGCCGTGGTCAACGATGCATCGGACAACCTGCAGCTGCCGCGCGGCAATCCGCGCACGATCGAATTCGCGCGCGACCTGCGCGGGCGCAGCGGATCGGATCGCGCCTACATCGCCGCGGTGCTCGACTGGTTCCGCACCGAGTCGTTCGTCTATACGCTGTCGCCGGACCTTCTCGACCGGGATCCGGTCGACGGTTTTCTGTTCGACACGCACCGCGGCTTTTGCGAGCACTTCGCCGGCGCCTTCACGCTGCTGATGCGCGCCGCCGGCATTCCGTCGCGCGTCGTCACCGGGTACCAGGGCGGCGAAATGAATCCGACCGGCGAATACATGATCGTGCGCCAGTCCGATGCGCATGCCTGGTCGGAAGCGCTGCTGGACGGGAAGTGGCAGCGGGTCGATCCGACCGCCGCGGTCGCGCCGTCGCGCATCGAGCGCGGCATCGGCGCCGCACTGCCCGCAGGCGAGCGCGTGCCCTACCTTGCCAGGGTCGAGATGACCTGGCTTAAGAGTCTGCGGCTGCATTGGGACAGCGTCAATTATCACTGGCAACGGGGATTCGTCGGCTTCAATCTCGAGCGGCAACGCGATTTCCTGCGCGAGATCGGGCTCAAGGGCGCACCGCCGTGGCGGCTGATCGCCGTGCTCGCCGGCGCGGCGTTTGTCTGGGGGATCGGGGTGCTCGGATTCTCGCGGCTGCGTCCCTCGCGCATCGACGCCGAAGTGGCGTTATGGCGGAGAGCCTGCCGAAGGCTTGCGCGTGCCGGGCTCGAGCGCCGGCCGGACGAGGGGCCGCTGGCGTACGCCGATCGCGCCGCCGCGCGCTGGCCGGCCGTCGCCGCGCTGATCACCGGCATCGCCGAGCGTTATGCGCTGCTGCGTTACGGTCCCGCCGCGGGGCGCAGCGCGGAAGTCGTCGCGCAATTGCGCACCAGCGTCGGTGCGCTGCCACCGGCGCGCGAATTGCGCGCAACGTAGCCAGCCTCTAGAGCAGCGCGTCGCGCGACAAGCCTTTGCGGCGCAGCCTCGCCCGTAGTTTATCGAGCGCCTCGGACTGGATCTGGCGCACGCGCTCGCGGGTGACGCCGAGCTCGCGCGCGAGATGCTCGAGCGTGGCGACGTCGCAGCCGTTCAATCCATAGCGGCGCTCGATTACCAGACGCTGCCGCTCGGAGAGCTCGTCAAGCCATTGCTTGACCCAGGCCTCGATCTCGGAATTGTGCAGCAGCAGCTCGGGGCCCGGCGCGTCCTCGTCGCTCAGCTGGTCGCCGATCGACAGGCCCGAATCGACATCGTAGGCCGCGTCGAGCGAGGTGACGTGCTCGTTGTAGCCCAGGACCTTGCGCACCTGCTCGACTGGCTTGCCGAGCAGATGCGCGACGTCGTCCATCGTCGGGTCGCGTCCCTGACCGAGCATGCCGTGCGTTTCGAGGTGGCGCATCGCGCGAAGCACGATATTGAGCTCCTTGACCACATGCGCCGGCAGCCGGATCGTCCGCGATTGGTTCATGATCGCGCGCTCGATCGACTGGCGTATCCACCAGGTCGCGTAGGTCGTGAAGCGGAAACCGCGCTCCGGATCGAACTTCTCCAGCGCGTGAATCAGGCCGAGATTGCCCTCCTCGATCAGATCGGCAAGCGTCAGGCCACGATTCAGATAATGCTTGGCGATGCTGACCACCAGCCGCAGGTTGTGCTCGATCATCTTCTGCCGCGCTTCGAAGTCGCCGTCCCGGTTGGCGCGCGCGTACTCGAGCTCCTCGGCCGGCGTCAGCAGCGGGCTCTGGCCGATCTCATTCAGGTAGATCTGGGTGACGTCGTTGAGGAAGTCGGCGCCGACGCCGACGACCGGCATGTCCAGCGGCAAATCGCGCGTTTGGGTATCGGGCTCCGGTGCCGCGGGCGGCTCGTCGTCGTCTGCCGCCGAATGCGCTCTCATGCGTGGCCGGGCCCGCCGCTACGCCGGCGGCAGGAATTTCGCCGGGTCGACCGGCTTGCCGAGGCGACGGATTTCGAAGTGCAGCTTGACCTGGTCGGCGTCGCTGTCGCCCATTTCCGCGATCTTCTGGCCCCTCGCGACTTGCTGGCCTTCCTTGACCAGGATTTCGCGATTGTGCGCGTAGGCCGACAGAAACGTATTGTTGTGCTTGATGATGATCAGCTTGCCATAGCCGCGCAAGCCGTTGCCGGCGTAGACGACCTTGCCGGGACCGCTGGCAAGCACCGGCTGACCCGATTTGCCGGCGATGTCGATGCCCTTGAGGTTCGCCGTTTCGGAAAAGCCGGAAATGACTTTGCCGGCTGCGGGCCACGCCCAATCGATGTTGCCGCCGTCGATTTCGGGCACGCGCGCGGATTCGATGCGCGCCGGCGCTGCCGCGACCGTGCCGGGTGGTGGCGTTGCCGAGGGCGCCCCCGCGGACGGCGCCGCTGCGGCCGGCGCGGGCGGCGCGACGACGGGTGGCGCGGGAGGCGCCGCCGCACTGCTCTGCTGCATCTGCGCCAGCGCCTGCTCCGAATAGGGCAGCTTCAAAGCCTTCGGCTCGCTTTTGTACGCCGCGGTGTTGCCGCGGCCGGAAGGCGCCGCTCCGGTGAATGGCAAGGTCCGCGTTTCGCCGCCGACCGGTGCGATCGGAGGTGCGGCCGGAAGCGGCGTGGTCACGGCGCCACCGGGCGCTGTGGCCGCGGCACCGGCCTCACCCGGCGGCGCGAGCACGAGCGCGCGACCGACGCGGATGACGTTGATGTTCTCGATGTTGTTCCATGCGGCGAGCTCGCGGTAATCCAGCCCGTGGTCGAGTGCGATCTGGTAGAGCGTTTCGCCGCGCTTGACGATATGCGTCGGCGGCGGAGTTTCCGGCGGCGGCGCTGGTGCCCCGGGTGGCGCGCCCTCGATCGTTTCGGGCGGCGGCGCGGCGCGCTCGCTGACCGGCGCCGGCGGACGGGTCATGCACGATGCGAGCAGCAGCGCGGCGGCAACCGGCGCAAGCAAGCGGCATGAATGCGCGAAACCGAAATGAGTCATGCGAGTCCGGGAAGCAATGGCACGAATCTTACCGCGTCGAAGCTTTGCTCGCGGATGCCGGCCGGCGCCTTTTCGATAACGGTCAGCCGCTGCGCTCCGCGCCCATCGTCATCATGGATGGCGAGCGGCAGCACCATGCGGCCGCCGATTTTCAGATAGCGCAGCAATGCGGTCGGAACCTGGGTTGCCGCGGCGGTGACGATGACGCCGTCGACTTCGAGCTCCTCGCCCAGATCCGCCGAGCCGTCGCCGTGCTTGATGCGCACGTTGTTCAGCTTCAGCGCGCGCAGGTTCTGCCGCGCCTTGGCGACCAGCGAGGCGATGCGCTCGACCGTGTAGACCTCGTCGGCCAAGTGCGCCAGCACCGCCGTCTGGTAGCCGCAGCCGGTGCCTACCTCCAGCACGCGATGCAGAGGGCCGCCGGCCCGCAACAGCTCGGTCATGCGGGCGACGACATACGGCTGCGAAATGGTCTGTCCGGCGCCGATCGGCAAAGGACTGTCGTCGTAGGCGCGGATCGCCAGCGCTTCCTCGACGAAAATGTGGCGCGGCACCGCGGCAATCGCCGAGATCACCGCCTCGTCGCGGATGCCCTGCTCGCGCAGGCGCTCGATCATGCGCGTGCGCGTGCGCGCCGAAGTCATGCCTATGCCGCCGAATTTTTCCACGCCGGCACTCATCGATACGCCCGCCCGGCGAACCCGGCCACCGGATGCGAAGACGATCGGCCTGAGCGCGGCGTCATGCTTCGATCCATTCGGCGATGCGCGGCATTTCGGCGTGGTTGGTCAAGTCGACCTGCAGCGGCGTCACCGAAACGAACCCCAGTCCGATGGCGTGAAAATCGGTTCCTTCGCCGGCATCGGCGGCGGCGCCCGCCGCGCCGACCCAGTAGCAGGTCTCGCCGCGCGGGGTCTCGGTCTTCACCACCGATTCGGCCTTGTGCCGCTTGCCCAGACGCGTGACACGCACGCCCTTGATATCGGCGACCGGGACGTCGGGCACGTTGACGTTGAGAAGCCACGCCCCCGACGGCTTGCGGCGATGGCGCGAGATCAGATCGACGACGACCTTGGCCGCGGTTTCGAAATGATGGCCGGTCTTGCTGGTCAGCGACACCGCGATCGAAGGAATGCCCAGCAGATAGCCCTCGGTCGCGGCGGCGACGGTTCCCGAGTAGATCGTGTCGTCGCCCATGTTGGCACCGTGATTGATGCCGGAGATCACCATGTCCGGCAGCTCGTCCAAGAGCCCTGTCACCGCGAGGTGAACGCAATCGGTCGGTGTACCGTTGACGAACAGGAAACCGCTCGGCGCGCGGCGCACGGTCAGCGGTCGATCGAGCGTCAGCGAATTGGACGCACCGCTGCGGTCGCGCTCGGGCGCGACGACGGTGATGTCCGCGTACGGAGCGAGATCCGCGGCGAGGCGCTCCAGTCCCGGGGCGAAGTAGCCGTCGTCGTTGCTGAGCAGGATGCGCATCGCGTGGGTTGGCGGATTCGCGCCGGTCGATTCAGTCACCGGCACGCTGCGGCCATTATATGCGAAGGCCGCGCGGAATCACGCGAGAGGTCGAACCCGCTCGCCGACACCGTCGGCGGCTTGCCGCGCGCGAGGCGCGCGGGCGTTACCGCGCTTGCTTTCGGGCCTGCGCTCGCGCGCGCGTTCGAGTCTGAGTCACTTGGCCGGCCAGTTGCGCGCGAACACGGTAGCGACCTTCGGATGCGTTTCGACCTTGAGTAGTGCTGCATGAAACGGTGCGCGATGCTCGGCCAGGTACGCCCGCGAACCCGACCACTTGGTCACGACCGCCGCGTAGAGATCCAGCGCGCTGATGTCGTTGCCGGCGAGGAACGGCCGCGCCGGAAACATGTCGGCGAAGATTTCCCAGTGCCGATGCAGGCGCGCACGGGTCCCGGCGCGAATGTGCTCCCTGGCCGAATCGTCGATGTCCTGGTAGAAGCGCTCGGGAAAGTCGAGAACGGTGATCGCCGAATAGCAGTTGGCTGCGATGAACACCAGTCCGCGGATCGCTTGAGCGCGCGCCGCCTCGTCGCGCGGCAGCAAGCCCGCCGCAGGATGCGCGACGTCGAGATGGATCAGAATCGCCGCGCTTTCGGACAGCCCGCTGCCGTCGGGCAGACCAAGCGTCGGGATCTGGCCGATCGGATTGATCTTGAGCAGATCGCGAAAGGCGTCGTTGGTCTCCCATGACGCCGTCTCGACCATGCGATACGGCGCGCCTGCCATCGTCAGCGCGGCCTCGATCGCCGCCGACCCGGAGCCTTTCTTGCCGTACAGCGTATACATGCGTCCCCCTTTTTTTCTTCAGGCGCGGATCGGCGATCGCGCGCACGACGTAAATCATGGGCCGGATGCTTGCGCTTGTGACCGGCCCATGATCGGATGCCGCTATCGATACGGCCTGGTCTCCCTGCGCACGGTCTTAAGCGTTCTGCCCGTCCGCCATCATCTTTTCCATTCGCTTTTGCATGTCGGACACCGAGACATCTTCCTTGTGCGTCGCGATCGTCCACATCAAGCCGAACGGATCGGTCAACGTACCGCTGCGGTCGCCATAGAACTGGTCCTTGACCGCATTCTTGACCTTGCCGCCCGCTGCGATCGCCTGCGCAAAACTCTTGTCGACGTCCGGCACGTAAAACATCAGGCTCACCGGCGACCCGCCGTATGACTGTACGCTGCGGTGGCCCATTTCGGGCGACTCGTCGGCAAGCATGATATTGCCACCTGCAATCTTGAGCTCGGCGTGGCCGATCTTGCCATCCGGGCCGGGGAAGCGCATTACCTCGCTCGCGCCGAACGCCTTCTTGTAATAGTCGATCGCGCTGGCCGCGTCGCGGATGATGAGGTAGGAGGTGACGCCGGCGTAGCCGTCGGGAATTGCCTGGACCATGAGAAATCTCCTCGAGTTTTCGATGCCGTTCCGGCGAATGCCGGAACCGATCTGCTGCCTGCTTACTTGAACGCGCCCGTGCGCAACAGTCCCACCGCGACGCCCTCGATCGCCAAATCCGTGTGGGCAGGATTTACGACAATCGCTTCGAACTCCGAGTTCTCCGGCTGCAGCACGATTTCGCGGCCGCGACGTTTCAGGCGCTTGACGGTCACCTCGTCGCCGGCGGCGCCGGACAGGCGGGCGACGACGATCTGTCCCGAGCGCGCATCGGCAGTCCGGTGCACGACCAGCAAGTCGCCGTCCAGGATGCCGGCATCCTTCATGCTCATGCCCCGCACGCGCAGCAGGTAGTCGGCCCGTGGCGAGAACAGTGCGGCGTCGACCCGGTAGCGTGCCTCGACGTTCTCCGCCGCCAGGACCGGCTGGCCGGCGGCGACTCTTCCGACCAGCGGCAACGTGCCTTGGACCGGGACCCCGGGGGCATCCTTCAACCGCAGCCCCCGCGACGCGCCCGGCACCAGTTCGAGCGCACCTTTCTTGGCCAGCGCCTGCAGATGATCCTCCGCCGAGCTGGCGGTGGAAAATCCAAGGCCTGCGGCGATTTCGGCGCGCGTCGGCGGCATGCCTCTCGACTCGATGAAGCTGCGGATCCAGTCGAGAATCTGCTGCTGGCGAGCGGTCAGGCGCGGCACAAGCGGCGTTGCGGGCGGACTGCGGCGCAGGTTGGCAAGCGGGCGGCGTGGCATCAGCGAATACCGTATGTATGATCGGTACCGATATTATAAACGGGTATTCGCATCCGTCAAGCGATGCGCGCCGACTGCGCCGACAACGCATCGAGTCCCGGTGATATTCTTCTTTCGTTCGCTCGGCGCCGCCGCCCGGGTCGATTGCCTCGGAGGATTGCCCTGGCCATTTGGTCCGCTTTTCGACTCCTGCTGGTCACGGCGGGAATGCTGACGAAATCGAAGCGCGCTTTGATTGCCGCAGCAGAACCGTCGATCGGGTCAGCGTGATGTCGGAGTTGATGTCGCGCATCGGCGCCTGCCTCGCCGTTGCGCTGGTCCTTGCCGGATGCGGCGGCGGCGGATCGGGCGGAAGCCCTGCGCCGCCCCCGGCGCCAACCTTCACCGATCCGGTGCTCTACTCGACCGCGGCCACGGCTTCGCTGCCGAGCGCCGTCGAAATCGGTGCGGTCACGCGGCATCCGCTGGTGCTCAACGGCGCGACGCTCAATTACACGGCTACCGCCGGGCATCTGACCGCTCGCGGCCTGACCAGCAACGCGCCGGAGGCCTCTTTTTTCTACGTCGCCTACACGCTCGACGGCGCGACCGCCGCGACGCGGCCGGTAACGTTTTTCTACAACGGCGGCCCGGGCTCGTCGACGGTGTGGCTGCACCTGGGCTCATACGGGCCCAAGCGACTGGTAAGCGGCGATCCTGCGACCACTGCGCCGACGCCGTTTCCACTGGTCGATAACACGGAAAGTCTCATCGACGTCAGCGACCTGGTGTTCGTCGACGCGGTGGGCACCGGTCTTTCGGAAGCGATCGCGCCCAACGTCAACCAGACCTTCTGGAGTGTCGACGCCGACGCGGCGGTGTTTCGCGATTTCGTCATCCGCTATCTCGCCGCCAACAACCGGGGCGCCTCGCCCAAATTCCTGTTCGGGGAGTCCTACGGCACCACCCGCAGCGCGGTGCTGGCTAACATGCTGGAAAGCGCTGGCGTGAGCCTCAACGGCGTCGTCCTGCAATCGTCGGTGCTGAACTACAACGTCGCCTGCGGCGTGATTGCTCCGATCGTCAGTTGCGCCGGCCACCTGCCTTCGTACGGCGCCGTCGGCGCCTGGTACAACCTCGACAATCCGAACCCCGCGCCTTCCGCGCTGCCGGCGTTTATCGGCCAGATGCGCACGCTCACCACCGATCAGTACGATCCCGCGGTCACGGCGTTTCTGACGATGGGGACTTCGCCTCCCCCCGGCTTGCTGACGCAGCTGGTCAACACGACTGGCATGTCGATTGCCGGCTGGCAGACGCGTTTCAATCTCGATCCCGGGTTCTATCATGCCAATCTGATCCCCGGCACGCTGATCGGGCTCTACGACGCGCGGGTCTCGGCGCCGATCGGGAGTCCGCTGGCGATCGAGGGCGATCCGTCCAGCACCTTCATCAACGCCTCGTTCGCCTCGACCATCACGACGTATCTGAATGACGGTCTGCAGTACACCAATCCGTCGAGTTACGCGCTGGTCACCAATGCGATCCGCACCTGGGGCTTTGCGCACGATGGAAATGCGCTGCCCGATACGATTCCGGACCTGGCCGCAGCGCTGGCGCAGAATCCGCAACTCAAGGTGCTGTCGGTCAACGGCTACCACGATCTGGTCACGCCGTTCTTCCAGACCGAACGCGATCTGGCGCGGCTGGGTCCAATGCCCAACGTGCAGCTGCGCTTCTATCTCGGTGGACACATGACTTATCTCGACGACGGAGCGCGCGTGCTGGCAAAGGCCGATCTGGTGCAGTTCTACCGGGGCGCGACGGCGGCACCATGAGACCGCGGCGTGCCGAGGGCGTCTCGGTGGCCGGCGGGTTTGCCGCGGGCTGGTATTCGCGCCGCGAGCTTGCATTGGCCAGCGCTGCGCTGGCCCTCGTGGTGGGCGGTGTCCCGTCCGTGCACGCAGCGACGGCTCAGTCACCGCCCGCCACGATCGAGACGACCATACGCGATCCGTGGGTGCCGCCAGAGCTGCGCACACCGGCGCCGACGCCGGCGCCGCAAGGCGCTGCCTTGCGCGCCCAGGTCGAGCGCAAGCTCAAGGCCGGATTCGACGGGGCGGATGTCAACCGCAGCGGGACGGTGACGCGTGACCAGGCACGCGCCGCCGGACTCGGCTATATCGTCAGGCAGTTCGACGACATCGATCGGCAGCGGGCGGGTGCGGTCAGTTTCGACGACGTCAAGCGCTTCCTGCGAGGGCGAGGCGCGCAGCTCGACTGAGGCGACGCCGCGGTCCTGCTATGCGACCCGGCGCGCAGTCAGGCCCGCGCGCGCAATCTTTGCGCGGCCAGCGCGTATCCGCCTGCGGCGCCGTCGATGAAATGGACGTGGTTGCTTTCGGTGATCGAAGGCACGATGCAAGTCATGATCGCGGCAGGCTGGCGATGAATGCCGAAGCGCACGATATTGTCGCGCTGCGCTTTGGCCAGGCGCTGCTCGATCCGATCGGCGAGCGCCGGCGTGCAGTCGAGCGTCATGCGCAGATTGTCGTCGTATTTGCGGAAGTCCGAATTCTCGACGACCTCGCGCCGGTAGACCGCCGGGTCGAATTCGCCGACCCGCATGCCGGTCCGCATGACCGTGTACGACAGCAGTGTCCGGTAGAGCACGCGCAGACGCCACAGGAGCAGACTCTCGCCGCGGCGGCGCGAGGTGCGTGTCTCCAGCTCGGCGCCGGGCGGCGGCCAGCTGACGTCCGGCGCGTTGTCGGGAACCGGTCGGGCGACCTCGGGACTGCCTTCGAGCTCGCCCAGCAGCGCTTCGATGACGGCGCGGAACGCAGGGTCGCCGTGCGTTACCGGCATGACCAGCAGCGAAACGATCAGGCCGTGGATCGGCGAAATGTCGTTCCAACGGCACGATAGCCCGGTCAGATCGGGACGCTCTCCGGGCGCCGCGGCTTGCAAGGTGAAGCGCCCGGCCTTCATCGCGCGCTCGGCCCAGGCGAGACCGCCGCCCGAGAACATCGCATACGACACATGCTTCGACGGCCCGAAGCGCGCGACGCTCGCCGTCAAGCCTTGTTCGTTGATGGCTGCCACCGGCACCATTGCCGTCCGGAGCTTGAGATCGAGCTCGTCGCGCGCCCATGCCGCCGTCGCAGCGAGCACGGTTGAGGCGGTAGCCTGGTCGCACGACGGTACGGCGAAGCTCGCGCCATCGCCGCCGAAAACGAACGGGAACTTGCGGCCCGGCAGCGCGTTGCCGATTCCGGAGATCACCGAGGCGCCGGCGGTGTTGACCGACTTGTAACGGCCTGCGGCAATCGCCTGCGTCGAATCGACGACGTCGGTGAGCCCGATCAGCCAGTCATCCGGAAGCGGCCGGTAGCGCGCCGGATCCATGATGTTGGCGAATCCTTCGAAAACCGGCAGTCGATCGTAAAAGTCGGCGTTGTCCGGCATGGCCTGATGCGATCTCGAGACAAGCTCGGGAAAACATCATAACCGGGACACAGGTTGGCTTGGCACCCCGCGGCGGCCGCCAGTGCGACAAATAACGGCCGCACCGGCAATCGACTGCGCAACCTGTTCGGCCGACGCCGCGCTATAACTGGTGCTCGGCGTCCTCGCGCTGGCGCTCGTCAAACTTGGCGTCGTCTCGCGTCCGTCGCGTCAGCCGGCTCGCGCGTGCGCCGCTGCGTTCGTCGACGCTCCACGGCCCGCCGCCGGCAACGGCGAAATACAGAAACACGAAACTATAGATCGCGGCGAGCTCGCCGCCGTTCAGGATCGGCAGCAGGGCTCGAGGCTGGTGCGCCATGAAATAGGCAACGGCCATTTCGCCCGACAGGATGAACGCGACCGGACGCGTGAACAGTCCGATCAACAGAAGAAAGCCGCCGAGCAGCTCGAGCACGCCGGCTATGCCGACCAGCGACATCAGCTGCACATTGTCGAATTGAGCCACATGCGGGATGTGCAATAGCTTGGCCGAGCCGTGCGCCAGGAACAGCCCGCCGACGACGATGCGCAATATGCTCTGCAGTCGCGGCGTCCAGATCGAAAAGAAGTCCTTGTCCTGATTCATGTTTTGGCCTGCTCCTGATGGGATTTTGCCGCCGGAACCGTGGTAACCGAACGTTCGACAGCGGAAACGGCGGCGGGTTGCGGGCGGAAGACAGGTGCCGACGCGGCATGCGCCGGAGTGCTGGACGGCGCCTCTCCGCCCGCTCGTGGCGCGGCAATCAGCCGCTGTTGCGTAAGCCCGCCGCCAGACCGTTGATCGTCAGGTGGATGCCGCGCTTGGTGCGGATGTCGGTCTGCCCGGCGCGATAACGGCGCAGCAGCTCGACCTGGACGTGATTGAGCGGATCGAGGTACGGAAATCGGTTGCGGATGCTGCGCGCCAGCGTCGGATTGTCGTCGAGCAGGCCGCTCTGGCCGGTCACCTTCAATAACCAGTGCACGGTGCGCCGGTGCTCGGCCGCGAGCCTGGGGTAGATTGCTTCGCGCACCGCCGCATCGGTCACCAGGTCCGCATAGCGCGAGGCGATCGCGAGGTCGGTCTTCGCCAGCACCATGCTCATGTTCGACAGCATGCTGCGGAAGAACGGCCAGCGTTGGTGCATGTCGCGCAGCGTCGCGATGCGCTCGTCGCGCGCCGCGGGCTTTTCGGCCAGCCAGGCCTCGACCGCGGTGCCGAAACCGTACCAGCCGGGCAAGGTCAGGCGGCATTGACTCCAGCTGAATACCCAGGGAATCGCGCGCAGGTCTTCGATGCGCTGCGATGGCCGGCGCGACGCCGGCCGGCTGCCGAGGTTCAGCTCGGCAATTTCCGCAATCGGGGTCGAGGCGCGGAAATACGGCAGAAACTCGGGCGTTTCGTAGACCAGCGTGCGGTACGCCTTGAACGCAAATCCGGACAGCGCGTGCATCGCATCGTGAAAATCCTGTGCGTGATCGGCTTCACTCCGATCGCGCACCAGCGTCGCTTCGAGCGTCGCGGCGACCAGCGTTTCCAGATTGCGCCGTCCGAGCTCCGGGTCGGAATACTTGCTGGCGATGATCTCGCCCTGCTCGGTGACTCGAATGGCGCCGTTCACGCTGCCGGACGGCTGCGCCAGTATCGCCTCGTAACTCGGTCCGCCGCCGCGGCCGACCGTTCCGCCACGGCCGTGAAACAGGCGCAGCTTGACGTCGAAGCTGCGAAACGCGTCGACCAGCTTGAGCTCGGCCTGATACAGCGACCAGTTGGCCGTCACGAAGCCGCCGTCCTTGTTGCTGTCGGAATAGCCGAGCATCACTTCCTGCCAGCCGCCGCGGCTCGCCAGCCACCGCTGGTACGACGGCAGGCGAAACGCCGAAGCCATGACTTCTCCGCAACGCTCGAGATCGGCTATCGTTTCGAACAGCGGAACGATATTGACCGCAAGCCGGTTCGGCGTCACCAAGCCGACTTCCTTCAGCATGACCGCCACTTCGAGCAAATCGGAAAGCGACTGGCATTTGGAGATCACGTAATTGGGCAGCGCCGCGGGGCCGAAGCGCTGGTGGATGTCGGCCGCGGCCTGCAGAATCGCGATCTCGCTCTGCAGCGTCGGCGAGCGCGTCACATGCGGCGTGTCGAGCAGACGCGGGCTGCCGAGCTCGGCGACGAGCAGGCGGACCCGTTGCGCTTCGTCCAGGGCGGCGTAATCGGCATGGACGCCGGAGCGCGCCAGGAGCTCGCCGACGACCTGTTCATGCACGTCGGAATTCTGGCGCAGATCCAGCGCCGCCAGATGAAAGCCGAACACGCTGACGGCGCGACGGAGGAGCCGCAGGCGGCCAGCCGCCAGCTGCCCGGCGCCGTGCGTCGCCAGCGACTCGGCGATCACCTCGAGGTCGGCGAGAAATTCCCCCGGCGCGCGGTACGGCGGCAGCACGACATGAGGCGCGCGCGGCGGCGTGCAGTCGGCAAGCTCGCGCGCGGTCGCTGCGAGTCTCGCATAGATCCCGGTCAGCGCCTGCCGGTAGGGTTCGTCGCCGCGATGCGGATTCGGATCCTCCGCTGCGGCGGCGAGTGCGAGCAGGCGCTCGGTCGGCGCGACCAGGCGATTCGACAGCGACAGCTCCGCACCGAGCTGGTGGACTTCGGCCAGGTGATGCAGCAGGACGAGCGCCGCCTGGGCCCGGCTCGCGTATTGCAAGGTCTCCGCGACGACGAACGGATTGCCGTCGCGATCCCCGCCGATCCACGAGCCCATTCGCAACAGCGGTGGCGCCGCGAGCGCGGTCCCGTACTCGCGCGCGAAGCGGTCTTCGAGCGCCGTGTACAAGCGCGGAATCTCGTCGAGAAAGGTGTAACGGTAATAGGCCAGCCCGTTGTCGATCTCGTCGCTGACCTGGAGTGTGGTCAGGCGGACCATCGCCGTCTGCCATAGCGAGAGCACCTGGCGATATAGTCCGGTGCGCATCGCTTCGTCCTCTTCGGGCGTGAGCGTGCTGCGGTCGCGCCATTGCAGCAGCCGGGCGATTTCGCGCTCGGCATCGAGGATGCTCTTGCGCTGGACTTCAGTCGGGTGCGCGGTAAGCACCGGGCTGACCAGCGCCTCCGCGAGGACGGCCCGCAATGCCGGCTCGTCGATGCCGGCTGCGCGCAGCCGCTCCAGCGCGTGCGCGACGCTGCCCGCTTGCGGCGGCGAGCCGGCGATTGCGTGGGCGCGCCGGCGCCGGTTCTGGTGGACGTCTTCGGCGATGTTGGCCAGATGCGAGAAATAGCTGAACGCGCGGACGACTTCGAGCGTTTGTGCGATCGGCAGCTCGTTCAGCAAACCGGCGAGCTCCCCCTTGATCGACGGCGCATCGTCGGCCGACGCGCGGCGCAGACCGATCGCGGTTTGCCGGATCGATTCGATGCGCGCATAGCCGTTCTCTCCCGTCTGGGCGCGCAGCACGTCGCCAAGCAGGCGGCCCAGCAGACGCGTATCTTCCTTGAGCGGCAAATCCTTGTCGACGGCCGTGTCCATTTGCAGCGGTCCTGAGATCGAACGTCCGATTGTATAAGTTTCCAACGGCGCCCCAATCGATTATTCTGCCTGCATCGAGTCCTGGCGTTGGCGAAGCAACCATGAGCACGCCGCAATCCGCAGCGCCGATGCACACGCTGGAAGAGCATCGCGCCGCGCTCGCCGGGCGCACGCTGACCGATCTCTTCGCCGCCGACGGCGACCGGTTTTCGCGGCTGTCGCTGTCGTGGGACCAGTGGCTCGCCGACTGGTCGAAGCAGCGCGTGACGCCGCAGGCGATCGATGCCCTCGTCGCGTATGCCCACGAGCGCAACCTTCCGGCATGGATCTCGGCGCTGTTCAGCGGCGAAAAGATCAACCTGTCCGAAGGCCGGCCGGTGTTGCACACCGCGCTGCGCCAGCAGGACGACACGCCGCTTCTGGTCGACGGCAGCGACGTGATCGCGCAGGTTCGCGCAGCACAAGCGCGCGTGCGCACGCTGGCGTCGCAGGTCCGCGGCGGCTTGCGCCTGGGCGCGACCGGCAGGCCGCTGCGTCACGTCGTTGCAATCGGCATCGGCGGCTCCGACCTCGGACCCAAGCTCGTCTGCGATGCGCTGGCCCCGCCGCGCAGCAGCCGCGGCGACGGCGCCGACGTCGCATTCGTCTCCAACGTCGATCCCGAGCACCTGACGCGCGCGCTGGCCGGGCTCGATCCGGCGACGACCCTGTTCATCGT
>DASYJB010000036.1:0-22428 GCA_035996965.1 Casimicrobiaceae bacterium
GTTGTCCGAAATCTGTGCTTGCGCGGCGCCGGCGGCGAACGCGCCGGCCATTGCCAAGGCAAGTAGACTGCGTTTGAATGCTTTCATCAGACTTTTCCTCTTTAAGAACTGCGACAACAACAGGCTTGTGGCTCAGACACCGAGGTACTCGTGCAGCTTCGGCATTTTGGCATCAAGCTCGGAATTGGCAATCATGTCGATAATACGGCCGTGCTCCATCACGTAGTGGCGGTCGGCGACGGTCGCGGCAAAGTGGAAGTTCTGCTCGACCAAGAGGATCGTGAAGCCCCGGGCCTTCAACTGGCCTATCGTGCGGCCGATCTGCTGCACGATCACCGGCGCCAAGCCCTCGGTCGGCTCGTCGAGCAGCAGCAGGTGCGCGCCGGTGCGCAGGATGCGCCCGATCGCCAGCATCTGCTGCTCGCCGCCGGAAAGCTTCGTGCCCTGGCTTGCGCGCCGCTCGGCGAGGTTGGGAAACAGCTGGTAGATCTGCTCGACCGTCAGGCCGCCGTCACGCACCTTCGGCGGCAGCAGCAGGTTCTCCTCGACGCTCAGACTCGCGAAGATACCGCGCTCCTCGGGACACCAGGCGATACCCAGCCGCGCGATACGGTTCGATGCCAGGTTCACCGTCTGCTGATTCTCGAACAGGATCGAACCTTCGCGCTTCGGTACTACCCCCATAATCGCCTTGAGCGTCGTCGTCTTGCCGGCGCCGTTGCGCCCCAGCAGGGTCACGACCTCGCCCGGCGCGACATCGAAGCTGACGCCGTGCAGGATATGCGACTCGCCGTACCAGGCCTGCAGGTCGCGCACCGCGAGCAGAGGCGCAGTGGCTTCGCTCGGACGCAGTTCGGCTTCAGGCATGAACGCCGCCGAGATAAGCCTCGATGACCGCGGGATTCTTCGACACCGACGCGTAATCGCCTTTAGCCAGGACTTCGCCGCGGGCGAGCACGGTGATGTGATCCGACAGGGTCGACACCACCGACAGGTTGTGCTCGACCATCAGCACCGTCCGGTTGGCGGAGACCTTGCGGATCAGCGCGGCAATCCGATCGACATCCTCGTGCGTCATGCCGGCCGTGGGCTCGTCCAGCAGCAGCATTTCAGGATCGAGCGCCAGGGTCGTGGCTATCTCCAGCGCGCGCTTCCTGCCATAGGGCAGCTCGACAGCGGCCTGGTTTTCGAACTTTTCCAAGCCGACCGCCTCGATCAATTCGCGGGCGCGCGCGTCAAGCTCGCGCAGCACGCGCTCCGAGCGCCAGAAATCGAGCGAGTGGCCGCGCTTTCTCTGCAACGCCACCCGCACGTTTTCGCGCACCGTCAAATGCGGAAACACCGCCGAGATCTGGAACGAGCGCACCAGTCCCATCCGCGCTATCGTGGCCGGCCGCGACCCGGTGATCTCGGCGCCCTTGTAAAAGATCTGACCGCGCGTCGGTGTCAGAAAATGGGTCAGCAGGTTGAAGCAGGTGGTTTTGCCGGCCCCGTTGGGTCCGATCAGCGCATGTATGGTGCCACGTCGCACTTGCAGATCGACGCCATTGACGGCGACAAAACCCTTGAACTCCTTGGTCAGCCCGCGAGTTTCGAGAATGATGTCTTCGGCCATGCGCTGTCCGGGCACACCGACTGCCCGGACTTTCCCCCTGTCGTCGTGTCGGGCGATTATCCGGGCCGCGACGCGGCTTGGCAATCGAAACCCGGCGGTAGCGAGCGAATCCCTGGCGGGAGCTGAAGCGCGAGGTCAGTCGCCCCAGCGCGGCTTGCGTTTATCGATAAAAGCGGCGACGCCTTCCTGCGCGTCCTGGCCCAGCATGTTCTGCGTGATGACCTCACTGGCATGCGCATAAGCCTCGACGAGGTTCTGCTCCAGCTGCCGGTAGAAGAATTTCTTGCCGGCGGCCAGCACGCGGCGGGGCTTGCTCATCAGCAGCTGCGCCAGGGCGGCGACCTCGGCATCGAGCTCTCCCGGCGGTGCGACGCGATTGACCAGCCCCCAGGCGAGCGCCGTGGGCGCATCGATGAACTCGCCGGTCATCACCATCTCGAACGCGCGCTTGGCGGCGATGTTGCGCGACACCGGCACGCCCGGCGTCGCGCAGAAGAGTCCGAAATTGATGCCCGAGGTGGCAAAGCGGGCGTCGGCGGCCGCGACCGCCATGTCGGCGGCGGCGACCAGCTGGCACCCGGCGGCCGTCGCGATGCCATGCACCTTCGCGATCACCGGTTGCGGCAGACGGCGCAGGCTCAGCATCACGTCGCAACAGCTCCTGAACAGGCCGCCGATGAACTCCTCGGTCGAGTTCGCCAGCATTTCCTTCAGGTCGTGGCCCGGACAGAACGCGCGACCGGCGCCGGCGAGCACGACGACGCGCACCGAGCCGTCCGGTCCGATCGCGTCGAGCGCGGCCTGCAGCTCGCCCAGCATCGCGCGGTTGATGGCGTTGAACTGCGCCGGCCGGTTCAGGGTCAGCGTCGCCACGCCGCCGGCGTCCGAGCGTAGCAGCGTCGCCTCGGCCACGGATTCGAACGGTGGAGAGTTCATCGCAGCGCTACTCGATCGCGCTGGTCGAGCGGACGCGCTCGCGCAGCACGAATTTCTGGATCTTTCCGGTCGACGTCTTGGGCAGCTCGCCGAAGATCACGCGCTTCGGCGCCTTGAAACGCGCCAGAAGGGTGCGGCAATGCTCGATCAACTCGGCCTCGGTGACAGTCGCGCCGGCCTTGGTCTCGACGAACGCGCACGGGGTCTCGCCCCACTTCGGGTCGGGCTGAGCCACCACGGCGGCGCCGAGCACGGCCGGGTGGCGATAGAGCGCGTCCTCGACCTCGATCGAGCTGATGTTCTCGCCCCCCGAGATGATGACGTCCTTCGAGCGGTCCTTGATCTTGACGTAACCGTCCGCCTGCAGCACCGCGAGATCGCCGGAGTGAAACCAGCCGCCGACGAACGCTTCTTCGGTGGCCGCCGCATTCTTCAGGTAGCCCTTCATCGTGATATTGCCGCGGAACATAATCTCGCCCATCGTTTCGCCGTCGCGCGGGACCGCTGTCATCGTCTCGGGATCCATCACGGTCATGCCTTCCTCGCAGGTATAGCGCACACCCTGGCGGCCGTTGCGCTCGGCCTGCGCGCCGACGTCGAGCGCGTTCCACTCCGCGTGCTTGGCGCACACCGACGCCGGGCCGTAGGTCTCAGTCAGGCCATAGACGTGGGTGATGTCGAAACCCATCAACTGCATGCCTTCGATCACCGAAGCGGGCGGCGCCGCCGCCGCGACCAGGCAGCTGACTTTGTGCGTGATCCCCTGCTTCCACTCCGCCGGCGCATTGATCAGCATCGCGTGCACGATCGGCGCGCCGCAGTAGTGCGTGACCCGGTGTGCGCGAATCGCATCGAGGACGGGCTTGGCCTCGACCTTGCGCAGGCAGACGTTGGTACCCGCGTTGGCCGCCATTGTCCAGGCAAAGCACCAGCCGTTGCAATGAAACATCGGCAAGGTCCACAAATAGACCGAATGCCGCGGCATGCCCCAGTCGATGATGTTGGACAGCGCATTCAGGTAAGCGCCGCGATGATGGTAGACGACGCCCTTCGGATTGCCGGTCGTGCCCGACGTGTAGTTGAGCGCGATCGCCGACCATTCGTCCACGGGCAGCTGCCAGTCGAAGTCGGGATCGCCGCCTTCGAGGAGTGCTTCGTAGTCGAGTTGGCCGAGTTTGGCGCCACCCGGGCCGATCGGATCGGCGATGTCGATGACCATCGGCTTTTGATCGAGCTTTTGCAGCGCCGCGCCGACGACAGGCGCGAATTCGGTGTCGGTCAGCAACACCTTGGCTTCGCCGTGGCCGAGCATGAATGCGATCGCTTCGGCGTCCAGGCGCGTATTGAGCGTATTGAGCACAGCGCCGCTCATCGGCACGCCGAAATGCGCCTCGACCATCTCCGGCGTATTCGCCGCCATCACCGCGACGGTATCGCCGGGTCCGACGCCGGCGCGCGCCAGCGCCGAGGCCAGGCGCCGCGAACGCGCGTACGTTTCCCCCCAGGTCAGGCGTCGGTCGCCGTGGACGATCGCGAGCTGCTGCGGATAGGTGTAGGCCGTGCGCGCGATCAGTGAGATCGGCGACAGCGGCGCGTAATTGGCGGCGTTCTTGTCTAGGCCGTGCTCGTAAGGGCTGGGCTTGGGCATCGCGGACCGTGCGGCGTGTTGGTCGAAGACCGCAGCGACATGGTAACCAATCCATCCGAAAACACAATTGCGAGGGCGGCACCGTTGTCTCTGCGGCGCGAAGTGCCGATGGACTCGGCTTGCCCCGGTGCAGCGAATTCACTATGCTGGCCGCTCCTCTTATTCGCGATGGGCGCGAAAAGCGATGGGCCACCGGTTATCGAAAATCGTCACTCGGACCGGCGATGCTGGAACGACGGGCTTGGGCGACGGTTCGCGCGTGGCCAAGGATTCCCCCCGCATCGACGCCATCGGCGCGGTCGATGAACTCAATTCGAACCTCGGCGTGCTCCTCGCCGAAGACCTGCCGCCACCGGTCGCCAACTGCCTGACCGATGTGCAGCACGATCTGTTCGATCTGGGTGGTGAGCTGTCGATTCCCGGCTACAACGCGGTGAGCGACGCGCACGTCGAACGGCTCGAGTCCGCAGTCGAGAGCTTCAATGCCGATTTGAAGCCGCTGAAGGAGTTCATCCTGCCGGCCGGTACGCGCGCGGCCAGCCTGGCGCATGTCGCACGCACCGTTTGCCGGCGCGCCGAGCGGGCGCTGGTGCGGCTCGCGCAGACCGATGCGGTGGGCGAGCCGGCGCGAAAATATCTGAACCGGCTGTCCGACCTGCTGTTCGTACTAGCGCGGGTGCTCAATCGCAGCGCCGAGCGCGAAGATGTGCTGTGGCGCAAGGATCGTAGCCATGCGGGATGATCGCGTCGTCGCGCGGCTGCGCCGCGGCGCGCGAGAGCGCTGATGGTCGTCGATCCCGCGCACCATCTTGGGCGCAGTGCGCGCCTGATGGAGCTCCTTGCGCGCACGGCGCTGGCCGATCAGACGGCATTCGAACAGCTCTACCGCTTGACCTCGCCGCATCTGTATGGGGTCGCGATGCGTATATTGCGTGAATCAGCAGCCGCGGAGGAGGTGCTGCAGGAGAGCTTCGTCAACATATGGCATCACGCCGGCTCCTACGTCGCGGTCAGGAGCCAGCCTCTGACGTGGCTGACCAGCATCGTGCGCAATCGCTGCCTCGACCGGCTGCGCAAGCGCGATGTCGACACGGTAAGCATCGACGATGAGGACCACGCCATGACGATTGCCGATCGAAGCCCGCTGCCGCTGGATCTGCTGCTGAGCGGCGCCGAAGCCGGCGCCGTCAGGCGCTGCGTCGAGGCGCTCGACGCCGGGCAGAAACAGGCGATCGCGCTGGCGTTCTATCAGGGCCTGTCGCATTCGGAGCTCGCGCGGCACCTTAAGCAGCCGCTGGGCACGGTGAAGTCATGGATCAGGCGCGGACTGGAGCGCCTGAAGGCCTGCCTCGACGGCGCCGGCATCCATCGCTGAGCGCACACGAGACGGACGTCGACCAACCGCGATGAACTACCGGACACCCGAACGCGCCGATGCGCTGGCCGCGCAATATGTGCTGGGCACGCTGTCGGCACGGGCTCGCGCCCGGTTCGCCCGCCTGGCGCGCGGCGATCCGGTGCTGGGTGCCGCGATACGCGCCTGGGAGGATCGTCTGTCGCCGCTGGCGGAAAGCGTGGCGCCGGTCGAACCCCCGGCAAGCGTCTGGTCGGCCATTCTCGCCCGCGTCGATCGAGCCGCCGCCGGATCGACGCCCGAGCGGCGCACGGTCTGGGCAACCGTCAGCCTGTGGCGTGGCCTTGCCCTGACCGGATTCGCGACGGCGATCGCCCTGGCGCTGGTGCTGCTGTCGCCGCCGCTGGAACGTCCGGCGGCCACACTGGTCGTCGTCCTTGCCGGGCAGGATGCGAAGCCCGCATTTGTGGCCACGGCGGACCGCAACGGGCGCTTGCTGACGGTCAAGGCGGTGGCACCGCTCTCGCCCGGCGCCGATCGATCGTTGCAGCTGTGGGCGTTGCCGGCGGCGGGCAACCCGCGCCCGCTGGGCCTCGTACCCGCGTCCGGCGTCGTGCAGATCGCGCTGCCGGTTGACGCGGGTACGGCGCTGCAGAACATCCCCGCGCTCGCCGTCAGTCTCGAGCCTCGCGGCGGATCGCCGACCGGGCTGCCGACCGGGCCCGTCCTCTATTCCGGTCCGGTCGAACGACTGTATTGATCGGACCGACGATCGCCGTTCGGCGCTGAAGCGGCGGTCAATCCGCCCGCCGCACCCGCTGATCGATCGCGCCGAAGATCGACTGCCCGGCAGCGTCATGCATGTCGATGCGCACGCGGTCGCCAAAACGCAGGAACGGCGTGCTGGGCTTGCCGTCGCGCAGCGTTTCCACCGTGCGCTGTTCGGCGATGCAGGCATAGCCGGCGCCGCCTTGCGCGACCGGGCGACCGGGTCCGCCGTCTTCCTTGTTCGATACCGTGCCCGAGCCGACGATGCTGCCCGCTTCGAGCTCGCGTGTCCGGGCGGCGTGCGCGAGCAAGGTCGGAAAATTGAACGTCATGTCGACGCCCGCGTTCGGGCGGCCGAAAAGCACGTCGTTGACGAAGGTCAGCAGCGGCAGATGAACCTTGCCATCGCGCCAGGCGGCGCCCAGCTCGTCGGGCGTTGCCGCCACCGGCGAGAACGCCGACGCAGGCTTGCCCTGAAAAAAGCCGAAGCCCTTGGCCAGCTCCCCGGGAATCAGATTGCGCAGGCTCACGTCGTTGACCAGCATCAGCAAGCGAATCGACGACGACGCCGCTTGCGCAGTCGTGCCCATCGGCACGTCGCCGGTGAGCACCGCGACCTCGGCTTCCAGATCGATACCGAATGCCTCGTCGGCGCAGACAATGTCGTCGCGCGGCCCGATGAAGCTGTCGGAACCGCCCTGATACATCAGCGGGTCGGTCCAGAACTCGGCGGGCATCGTTGCACCGCGTGCCTTGCGCACCAGCTCGACATGGTTGACGTACGCGGAGGCATCGGCCCACTGGTAGGCGCGGGGCAGCGGCGAATGCGCGAGCGCGGGATCGAACGCGATCGCGTCGGTGATCTCGCCCTCGTTCAGCCGCCGGTACGCGTCGGCAAGCAGCTCAAGCGCTGCGTCCCAGTCGTCGAGCGCGGCTTGCAGCGTAGGCGCGATGCGAGGCACCGCGACCGCGCTCGCGAGATCGCGCGACACGACGACCAGACGTCCGTCGCGGCTGCCGTCTTTGAGCGTGGCGAGTTTCATGCTTCGATGGGGTCGTGGTCAGCCCGCACGCGCGCCGCTACCTGCGCTTCAGCAGGTAGCCATCGCCGCGATCTTCCATTTCCCATCCGGCCGCATGCAATTCGGCCCGCAGGCGATCGGCTTCGGCCCACTGCTTGGCCGCGCGTGCGGCAGCGCGGGCCGCGGCCAGCGCATTGACCGCTTCGGGCACCGTCTCGACCGGCGGCCGCCACGCCTCGAGCCCGAGGCCGAAGATCCGATCGAACGCGAGCAAGGTCGCTCGCGTCGCCGCGCGATCGGGAAGATCGCCGCGCAGCAGCTCCCAGGCGATCGCCAGCGCCTTAGGAAGATTGAGATCGTCGTTGACGACGCCGGTGAAGCGCTCGATGGTCGACCGCTCCGGCTCGCCGCCGCCGGGCAGCGCGTGCACCGCGCGGCGCATCCGGTCGAGGCCGATGGTCGCCGCGTCGAGCGCATCCCAGGTGAAATTGAGCTGGCTGCGATAGTGCGCGGTCAGGCACAGATAGCGATAGGCCAGCGGGTCGTAACCGCGTTCGATCAGCGCCTGGATGCGCAGGAACTCGCCGCCCGACTTCGCCATTTTTGCGTCGTTCGAGAGCAGAAAGTAGCCGTGCATCCAGAAATTGGCCAGCCGCGTGCCGACGCGGGCTTCGGTCTGCGCGATTTCGTTGGTGTGATGGACGGGAATATGGTCCTCGCCGCCGCAATGGATGTCGAAATAGTCGCCCAGGTACTTCTGCGCCATCGCCGAGCATTCGATATGCCATCCGGGAAAGCCGACGCCCCATGGGCTCGGCCATTCCATCTGCCGCTTCTCGCCGGGCGCCGAGAACTTCCACAACGCGAAATCGGTCGCGCTCTTTTTTTCACCGACATCGACCCGCCGGCCCGCGTCGAGGCCGGCTTTGTCCAGCCGCGCCAGATAGCCGTAATCGGGCTGCTTGCTGGTGTCGAAGTAGACGCCATCCGAGGTGCGGTAGGTATAGCCGTTCTTTTCGATGTCGGCGATGAACTCGATCTGCTCGCCGATGTGGTCGGTCGCGCGGCAGAGTACCGTCGGCGGCTCGAGGTTGAGCCGCTGCATGTCCTCGACGAACGACGCGGTATAAAGCTCGGCGATTTCCCACGCACTGCGTCCAGTGCGCCGCGCGCCCTTCTCCATCTTGTCTTCGCCGGTGTCGGCGTCGGAAGTCAGATGACCGACGTCGGTGACGTTCATCACGTGACGCACGCGGTAGCCGTTCCATTCGAGCACGCGCTTCAGGACGTCTTCGAACAGGAAGGTGCGAAAGTTTCCGATGTGCTGATAGTCGTAGACGGTCGGCCCGCAGGTATAAAGGCCGGCCGCGCCGGCCTGCAGCGGCTCGAACGCCCGCAGGCTCCGTGTGTAGTTGTCATACAGCCGAAGCGATGTCGACATCTTTCATTTCGCAATAAAAAAACCGCCAGCGGCTTCCTGGCGGCTCGTCGTGCCCTGTCCGTCAGGCCGGGCTAGCGCGCGCGGCGGGCCGCGTGAGCATCGCCGCGACAACGCGCACGGAATCGAACCGCAAACTGGAGATCGGACATGGCGGCATGGTAGCGAATCGGCGACTCAGCGGCAAGCCGACGCCAGCAGACGGAAAGCAATTGCGAACGTCCGCGTCCCTCGTTCGCGCGGCGAACAGGTAAAATCGCGCTCGCCCCGGGTTCTTGCCGGGACCAAGCCCCGATGCCCGCCTCCATCGACCCCGTCGTTCGATCGCCCGACGCCGCGCTTTCGCGGTCCGCATCGATCGCACTCGTCCTCCTGTTCGCGCTGATCTGGTTCTCCAACCTCGACTATCGCCGTCTGATCCATCCGGACGAAGGCCGCTACGCGGAGATTCCGCGCGAAATGGTGGCGAGCGGCGACTGGCTGACGCCTCGTCTGGACGGCATCAAGTACTTCGAGAAGCCGGCATTGCAATACTGGCTTACCGCCGCTGCGTACGAGGCGTTCGGCATTCATCAATGGACGGCGCGTCTTTGGCCTGCGCTCGCCGGATTCGCCGGCGTGCTGTTCATCGGCTACGTCGGCTTTCGCCTCGGCGGTCCCCGGCTGGCTCTGTACAGCGCGGCGGCGCTCGGCGGATGCATCTGGTATGCGCTCAACGCGCACATCCTGACCCTGGACTCGGGACTCACCTTGTGGATGAGCGTCGGCTTCGGCGCGCTGCTGCTGGCGCAACGAAGCGCGGCGGCGGAGCGCGAGCAACGCATGTGGATGCTGATCGCCTGGTCGGCGCTGGCGCTCGCCGTCCTGTCGAAGGGACTGATCGGCGTCGTCCTGCCCGGCGCGTCGCTTTTCGTCTATTCGCTGCTGACCCGCGACTGGGTCGTGTGGCGGCGGCTGCATCTGTTTGGCGGCCTGCTGCTGTTCGCGCTGATCGCCGCGCCATGGTTCATCGCCGTGTCGCTCGCCAATCCTGAATTCTTCCGTTTCTTTTTCATCCACGAGCATTTCGAACGCTTCCTCACCAACGAGCATCATCGCGAAGGCGCGTGGTGGTACTTTGTTCCGATCTTCGCCGGCGGCATCCTGCCTTGGCTGACGGTCCTCGCCTGGACGGCGCCCCGCCTGTGGTCGCGCGCCGCCGTCGACAGCAATGGTTTCAGCTGGCAGCGCTTCGCGCTGGTGTGGTCGGCGTTCATCTTCGTCTTTTTCAGCATGTCGAGCTCCAAGCTGCCTTCGTACATACTGCCGATATTTCCGGCCCTGGCGCTGGTGATCGGCGTCCAGCTCGCGACACTGCCCGAGCGCACGCTGATCTGGTTGACCTTGCCGCTGGTCGTCGTCACCGGCGCGTGCATGCTGGCGATCGGCTTCGGCTTCGAGACCATCGCGCAGCGTTTCGCCGACGAGCGCCAGCCACTGGCGCCATTGCTGGCCTATCGCCCCTGGCTCACCGCCGCGTGCGCGGTGGCGCTGGCCGGCGGCGTCGCCGCGCTCTGGTGGCTCAAAGGCGGCAAGCGCACGGCGGCGATATTGGCGGTGGCATTGACCACGCTGACGGCTGCGCTGCTGGTGCTGACCGGCCATGACGAGCTCGCCGACTCGCGTTCGGCCGCGCCGATCCTGTCCCGCGTCGTCAGCCAGTACGGACCGATCGCCGACGACGTCCCGTTCTATTCGGTCAAGATGTACGATCAGACGCTGCCGTGGTATCTGGGCCGCACGGTGACGCCGGTCGCGCATCTGGACGAGCTGGCGATGGGGCTCGCCATCGAGCCCGACAAGGCGGTGGCGACGCTGGGCGAGTGGAAGCAGCGCTGGGACCGGGAAACCCAGGCGTATGCGATCATGCAGGTCGACATGTACGAGATGCTGCTGCGCGAGGGCGTGCCGATGCGAGAGCTCGGCCGCGACCCGCGCCGCGTGATCGTCAGCCGCCGTTGAAGGCCGACACCAAATCGACTTAAAGGGACGAGCGCCGATGCATTCCAGCGATACCGGCCGCCAATGAACCTGTCTGGATTTTCGTTTCTGATTACCGGCGTGCTGCTGAACGCAGTCGCGCAGCTCCTGCTCAAGGCCGGGACCAATACGCTGGGCGCCATCACGCTGACCCGCGCCAACTGGGCCGGCGAGTTCGGCAGAATGGCAACCGAGCCGCATTTCATCGGCGGCGTCATCTGCTACGGCTTCAGCCTGATTGTGTGGATACTCGGGCTCTCGCGCGTGCCGGTGTCGATCGCCTATCCGATGCTGTCGCTGGGCTATGTGATCAACGCGATCGCCGCCTATTATCTGTTCGGCGAAGGCGTGAGCTTCATGCGCTGGTTCGGTATCGGCTTCATTGTGCTCGGCGTCTGGCTGGTCGCTAGGAGTTAATCCAATGAGCGCGCGCGAGCAGCCGGGAGAGGCCGCCTATCTCAAATTCGCCGGCCCCGATCTGGATGAGGCGACGATCGCCGGCGTGGCCGACGTCCTGCGCTCGGGCCAGATCACCAGCGGTCCCTGGGTCACTCGCTTCGAACGGCAGCTCGAAGGGTTCTGCGGCGGCCGCCCGGTTCGCGTGTTGACCTCTGCCACCGCTGCGATCGAGGTCGCGCTGCAGCTTTGCGGCGTCGGCCCTGGCGACGAAGTGATCACCGGTGCACAAAGCTTTTTCACCGTGCTCAACATGATCGTCAAAGTGGGCGCGACGCCGGTGTTCGTCGACTGCGACCTGGTCACGCGCAACATCGACCTCGCGCAAGTCGAAGCGGCGATCACGCCGCGGACCAAGGCGATCATCCCGACCCATTTTCCCGGCGCGCTGGTCGACATGGAGGCCGTTTACGCTTTGGCGAAAAGGCGCGGCCTTCGCGTGATCGAGGACGCGGCGCTGGTCCTGGGATCGCGCTGGCGCGGACAGAACGTCGGCGCCGTCGGCGACATCGTCACCTTCAGCTTTCATCCAAACAAGAACGCGACGTCGATCGAAGGTGGCGCCCTGGTCGTCAACGACCAGGACGAAGCGCGGCGTGTCGAGATACTTCGCTTCCACGGCATCAGCCACCTGCCCGACCGCACGCGCGACGTCGCGTTTCCTGGCGGCAAGTTCAATCTGCCGGATGTCAACGCCCGCATCGGCTATGCGCAGATCGAGCGTCTGCCGGAGTTTCTGGCCAAGCGCCGCGTGCTGGTCGATCGCTATTTTGCCCGCTTTGCGACGGATCCGGCCTGCGTGTTGCCGCCGCGGCCGGCAGGCGTCGACGATGGTCATTCCTGGAACATGTTCTCTATCCTGCTGCCCCTGGAACGGTTAACGATCGATCGTAACGGCTTCCGAAACGCAATGGAGGCGCGCGGCATCGGGACCGGCGTGTCGTACGAAGCGCTGCATCTTTGCACGCTCGGCCGGCGTTTTGGCGGTCGCGAAAGGCAACATCCGAACGCCGAGCGCATTGCGCGCGAGACCGTGACCTTGCCGCTGCATACCGGGCTTCGGGAAGCGGACGTCGACCGCGTGTGCGAGGCTGCCGCCGTGATCATCGCCGCAGCGGGAAAATAGCGATGGCCTTACTGGAGCTTTCGGTGGTGGTTCCCGTCTACAACGAAGCGGCCGGGCTGCCGGCGCTGTTCGAGCGTCTGTACGTCGCACTCGACCGGCTGGCCGTGCCTTATGAGGTGATATTCATCGACGACGGCAGCCGCGACACTTCCGCGGCGTTGCTCAAGGACCAGTTTCTGCGGCGGCCCGACGTGACGCGCGTGGTGCTGTTCAACGCCAACTACGGCCAGCACATGGCCATCGTTGCGGGCTTCGAAAAGAGCCGCGGCGGCCGCGTCGTCACGCTGGACGCCGATCTGCAGAATCCTCCTGAGGAAATCGGGAAGCTGCTGGCCGCGATGGATCGCGGCCACGATTACGTCGGCAGCATCCGGCTCTCGCGCGAGGATTCATGGTGGCGCCGCTGGGCGTCGAAGGCGATGAACCGCATCCGCGAACGCATCACCCGGATCAAGATGACCGACCAGGGCTGCATGCTCCGCGCCTACAGCCGCGACATCGTGCAAACGATCGCTTCGGCACGCGAGGTCAGCACCTTCATCCCGGCGCTCGGGTACATGTTCGCGCACAATCCGACCGAGGTCGAGGTCGCGCACGCGGAGCGGGCTGCCGGCGAATCGAAGTATTCGCTGTACAAGCTGATACGGCTCAACTTCGACCTGATCACCGGCTTTTCGCTGGTGCCGCTGCAGCTGTTCTCGATGTTCGGCATGCTGGTCTCGGCCGTTGCCCTGGTGACTTACCTCGTCGTGATCATCGAACGCCTGGTGCTCTCCGGCTGGCGCGAGGGGCTGGCGACCCTCTGGGATCGCGACATCCTCGCCTTTTTCCTGATCGGCATGATGCTGTTCGGCGTCGGCCTGATCGGCGAGTACGTCGGCAGAATCTACCAACAGGTGCGCGACCGGCCGCGCTTCACCGTGCAGGCCGTGCTGGAAAGAGCCGAGCCTGCGCCGGACGCCGCGGTCCGGCCCGGCGATTCGCTGCGCTAAAGCGCGCGACCTTCGATCGCCCCGCCCGACCATGACCAGCGCTGTCGTATTCGGCTATCACAATGTCGGCGTGCGCTGTCTTAAGGTGCTGCTCGCCCACGGCGTCGACGTGCCGCTGGTGGTCACGCACGACGACAGCCCCGGCGAGACGATCTGGTTCGGCAGCGTCGGCCGCACGGCCGCCGACTACGGGATTCCAACGATCGCGCCCGAGGATCCGAATGCGGCCGACGTCATCGCGCGCGTCGCCACCCCGCGCCCGGACTTCATCTTTTCATTTTATTACCGGCGGATGCTGGCCCCGGCGCTGCTGGCGCTGGCGCCGCGCGGCGCGTTGAACATGCACGGCTCGCTGCTGCCGAAATATCGCGGCCGCGCGCCGGTCAACTGGGCGATCATCCACGGCGAGACCGAGACCGGTGCGACGCTGCACTACATGGCGGACAAACCCGACAACGGCGACATCGTCGCGCAGACGGCGGTTCCGATCCTGGCCGACGATGTCGCCAGCGACGTCTTCGTCAAGGTCGCAGTCGCCGCCGAAATGACGCTCGATCGCGCGCTGCCCGCGCTGCTCGCAGGCACGACACCGCGCACGCCGCAGGACCCGGACCAAGCCTCGTACTTCGGCGGCCGCAAGCCCGAAGACGGCGTCATCGACTGGGCCAAGAGCGCCACCGCGATCCACAATCTGGTGCGCGCGGTCGCGCCGCCCTACCCCGGTGCGCGCACGCTGATCGACGGTCATCCGGCGCGGCTCTTGCGCACCCGCGTGCTCGACACGACGGCGCCGGCGGTCATCGCCCCCGCGTTCGATGTCTCCGATGGGCGCATTACCGTGGGCTGCGGCGGCGGCGGAATCCTGCAGATCCTCGAGCTGGAGATCGACGATGCGATCGTCGGCGCCGGCGCATTTGCGCATTGGCGGGCGGCGCATGCGGCGGCGGTTCCCGGTAGAATCGGCGCGCAGGAACCGGCCCGGGCGCCGTATCAAAACGACTGACCATGCCAAAAATACTGATCCTCGGCGTCAACGGCTTCATCGGCCACCATCTGTCCCAGTGCATCATCGCCTCGACCGACTGGGAGATCTACGGCATGGACATGCAGAGCGAGCGCATCGCCGACCTGCTGCCGGAAAAGCGCTTCCACTTCTTCGAAGGCGACATCACGATCAACAAGGAGTGGATCGAGTATCACATCAAGAAATGCAATACGGTGCTGCCGCTGGTCGCGATCGCCACCCCGGCCACCTACGTGCGCGAGCCGCTTCGGGTTTTCGAGCTCGATTTCGAGGCCAATCTGCCGATCGTCCGCGCCTGCGTTCGCTACAAGAAGCACATCGTCTTCCCGTCGACCTCGGAGGTCTACGGGATGTGCACGGACACCGAGTTCGATTCGGAAACTTCCAATCTGGTGCTCGGCCCGATCAACAAGCAGCGGTGGATCTACGCCTGCGCGAAGCAATTGATGGACCGGGTGATCCATGCCTACGGCCAGCAGGAGGGGCTCGATTACACGCTTTTCCGGCCGTTCAACTGGATCGGCTCGGGGCTGGACTCGATCAACACCGCGAAGGAAGGCAGCTCGCGAGTGATTACCCAGTTCCTCGGTCACATCGTGCGCGGCGAGCCGATCAAGCTGGTCGACGGCGGCACGCAGAAGCGCGCGTTCACCTACATCGACGACGGCGTGTCGGCGCTGATGCGCATCATCGCCAACGAAAACGGCATCGCCAGCCGCAAGATCTACAACGTCGGCAACCCGCGCAACAACTATTCGGTCAGGGAGCTGGCGCAGATGATGCTGGATCTCGCGCTGACCTACCCCGAATACCGCGACACGGCGCGGCAGGTCGAGCTGGTCGACACGACCGCGGAAGACTACTACGGCAGGGGCTACCAGGACGTCCAGAACCGCGTCCCCGACATCGCCAATACCTGCGCCGAGCTCCGGTGGCAGCCGACGGTGACGATGGAGGACTCGCTGAAGCGCATATTCGACGCCTATCGCGGGCAGGTTGCCGAGGCGCGGAACCTGGTCGACTGACCATGGGTGCAATTCGGCCCCGACGGCAGCGCGTCGACAACGCACCGCGTTCGGTACCGCGATGAGCATCCTGGCGCTGAAGATCGACGTCGACACGCTGCGCGGCACGCGCGAGGGCGTTCCGGCCCTGCTCGACCTGTTGCGCCGCCACCAGGTCGGCGCGACCTTCCTGTTCAGCGTCGGGCCCGACCATACCGGGCGCGCGATCAAGCGCATTTTCCGGCCCGGATTTTTCAGCAAGGTGCGACGCACCTCCGTCGTTCAACACTATGGCGTGACGACACTGTTGTATGGCACGGCGCTGCCGGGGCCTGACATCGGCCGGCGGGCCGGCGACACGATGCTCGCCGTGCGCGACGAAGGCTTCGAAACCGGGCTGCATTGCTGGGATCACGTCAAATGGCAGGACGGCGTGGCCAGCGCCGATGCCGACTGGACGGCGAGGCAGATGCGGCTCGCCTGCGAGCGCTACACCGAGGTGTTCAAGGAGCCGCCCCGCGTGCACGGCGCGGCAGGCTGGCAGATGAACGTCGACGCGCTGCGGCAGACGCAGGTCCTGGGTTTCGACTATTGCTCCGATGGTCGCGGCACGCACCCGCACCTGCCGGTGTGGAATGCCGAGCTGATACGCTGCCCGCAGCTGCCGACGACGCTGCCGACGCTCGACGAGCTGATCGGCATCGACGGCGCCACCGCGGACGATGCCGCCGGACGGCTGCTGGCGCTGACCGCGCCCCAGGGGACCGAAGGTCCGCTATCCAGTCACGTCTTCACCTTGCACGCGGAGCTCGAGGGCCTGCGTCTTGCGCCCACGCTCGAGCTGTTGCTGAACGGCTGGAAGGCGCAGGGCTACCGGCTGTCATCGCTGCGACGCCTGTACGAAACGTTCGAGCCGATGGCGCTGCCGCGATGCGAGGTCGGACTGGACCCGGTGCCGGGCCGCAGCGGAACCTTGCTGTGCCAGCGCCGGGAATTCCTAAGCGACGTCGATATGGTCCGCGCCGCATAGCCCCAATCGCGCCCACCGCGCCACGTCCACTCAACCTTCCGGAGCAAGCCAATGCCGAACGCCAAAGTTGCCGATTTCAGCGCACCTTCGACCGCCGGAACGTTCCGCCTGTCCGAGCACCGCGGCCACCCAGTGATCCTCTATTTTTATCCGAAGGACAATACGCCGGGCTGCACGACCGAGGGCGCCAATTTTCGCGATCTGCACAAGGCGTTCGTTCGCGCCGGCGCCGTCGTCGCCGGCGTCTCGCGCGACAGCCTGAAATCGCACGAAGGTTTCAAGGCAAAGATGGGCTTTCCGTTCGATCTGATTTCCGATCCCGACGAAAAGCTCTGTGCGCAGTTCGGCGTGATCAAGATGAAGAACATGTACGGCAGGAAAGTGCGCGGCATCGAGCGCAGCACCTTTCTGGTCGACGGCAACGGCGTGCTGGCGCGCGAATGGCGCGGGGTCAGGGTTCCCGGCCATGTCGACGAGGTGCTCGAAGCGGTCAAGGCGCTCTAGGTGGCGTGGCGGGTGCGGCATACCCGCCCTAGGCGCAGGCAGGCGACGCTCGTGTCCCCTTCTCACCACAACGGCTGCGGTTGACATGGGCCGGCGCCTACAATAGCTTGTGTTTTCGGCGCCAGCTGTTCTACGATGGGGCTGGTAACCACCGCTCAAGCTCATCCCGAAGGAGGCCCATGGTCGAGCGCAAACTTCGTCTCGCGCCCCAAGTCACCAAGATCAGCAAGACCCCTTCCTCCAAGCTGTTCGTGCTCGACACCAACGTGCTGATGCACGATCCGACCAGCCTGTTCCGCTTCGAAGAGCACGACATCTTCCTGCCGATCCTCACCCTCGAGGAGCTCGACAACAACAAGAAAGGCGTCACCGAAGTCGCGCGCAACGCGAGACAGGCATCGCGCTATCTCGATGAGCTGGTCACCGCCGCAATCGCCATCAGCGACGGCAGTCTTGCCGCAGGCATCCCGCTGAAACCGCAGAGCGGCGGCGCGGCGACCGGCCGACTGTTTCTGCAGACCGAGGCGATCTCGACGACGCTGCCGCCGTCCCTCGCCGGCGGCAAGGCCGACAACCAGATCATCGCCGTGGTCATGCACCTGTCGCAGGCGCAGCCGAAGCGGAGCGTCATCCTGGTGTCCAAGGACATCAACATGCGCATCAAGGCGCGTGCACTGGGCATTTCGGCCGAGGATTATTTCAACGACAAGGTTCTCGAGGATACCGATCTGCTCTATAGCGGCATGCGCGAGCTGCCTACCGATTTCTGGGACCGCCACGGCAAGGCGATGGAGTCCTGGCAGCAGGGCGGCAACACCTATTACCGCGTCACCGGTCCGCTGTGCCATAGCCTTCTGGTCAACGAATTCGTCTACCTCGAGGGCAAGGGCCCGGGAGAGACCCCGCTGTACGCGATGGTGAGGGAAGTCACCGGTCGCACGGCGCTGCTGCAGACGCTTAAGGACTATACGCATCAGAAGAACAATGTCTGGGGCATCATCGCGCGCAACCGCGAGCAGAATTTCGCGCTCAACCTGCTGATGAATCCCGATATCGACTTCGTCACGCTGCTCGGCCAGGCCGGTACCGGCAAGACGCTGCTGACGCTGGCCGCCGGATTGATGACGACGCTCGAATTCAAGGTTTATTCGGAAATCATCATGACCCGCGTGACGGTGCCGGTCGGCGAGGACATCGGCTTTCTGCCCGGGACCGAAGAGGAAAAGATGAACCCGTGGATGGGCGCGCTGGAGGACAATCTCGACGTGCTCAACAAGACCGACGACGAAGCGGGCGAATGGGGCCGCGCCGCAACGCGCGATCTGATCCGCTCGCGGATCAAGGTCAAGTCGCTGAACTTCATGCGCGGGCGCACGTTCATCAACAAATACCTGATCATCGACGAGGCGCAGAACCTGACGCCGAAGCAGATGAAGACCTTGATCACGCGCGCCGGACCCGGGACCAAGGTCGTGTGCCTGGGTAACATCGCCCAGATCGACACGCCTTACCTTACCGAGGGCAGCTCCGGGCTGACCTATGTCGTCGACCGCTTCAAGGGCTGGTCGCACAGCGGTCATGTGACGCTGACGCGCGGCGAGCGCTCGCGCCTCGCCGACCATGCGGCGGAAATCCTGTAAGCAAGCCCTGGCGCGATGACGCGTTCGTCGAACCGGATCGGGCGCGACGGCGCATCGGCGCGACCGCCGCGATGAGCTCGCTGCCGCGGCCGGCCGCCCGAGACGGCAGCCCGCCCGAGATCAGCATTGTCGTGCCCGTCTACAACGAGGAGACGGGGTTGTCGGCGTTCTGGGCGCGCCTCGCGCCGGTGCTGAACGCGCTTTCGCGCCGCGCGGAGGTGATCTTCATCGACGACGGCAGCAGCGACGGCACGCTGGCGCAGCTGATGTCGCTGCGGCATCTGGACCCCCGCGTGCGCATCGTCAGCCTGTCGCGCAATTTCGGCAAGGAGATCGCGCTGACCGCCGGCCTCGACCATTCCGACGGCGACGCGGTCATTCCGATCGATGCCGATCTGCAGCACCCGCCGGAGGTCATCGCCGAGCTGGTCGCGCGCTGGCGTGAGGGCAACGACATCGTCGTCGCCCTGCGCCGCGACCGCGCGACCGACCGACCGCTGCGCCGCGCCGCGTCATCGCTGTTTCACTCTGTCTTCGCCCGGATGACGACGGTCCCGGTCGTGCGCGATGCCGGCGACTTCCGCCTGATGTCGCGTCCGGTCGTCGATGCGCTGCGGCAGTTGCCCGAGCGCACGCGTTTCATGAAGGGACTCTACGCCTGGGTCGGCTTTCGCCAGACGAGCGTTTCCTACGACATCGAGCCGCGGCTCGACGGGCGGTCCAAATTCAGCGCGTGGCGCTTGTGGCGGCTGGCCCTCGATGGCATCACCTCGTTCAGCTCGCTGCCGCTGAAAGTGTGGAGTGTCGTCGGCCTGGTTTTCGCGCTGGCGGCGCTGGCCTACGGCGTCTATCTGATCGCGCGGACGATCGCGCGCGGCATCGACGTGCCCGGCTACGCGTCGCTGATGGTGGTTGTTCTGTTCCTCGGCGGGCTGCAATTGCTGTCGCTGGGCATCATCGGCGAATACCTGGGACGCGTGTACGACGAGGTCAAGGCGCGGCCGCTGTATGTCGTGCGGCAGCGCATCGGCTTCGACCGCGACGATCCGGGCGCCGGCTGATCCGGCGCCACCGATGCCGACCTTGCTGCACCGGTTTGGCCGCTTCGCGGTCGTCGGCGCGCTCGCGACCGCGACGCACGCGGCGGTGTTCGCCGCGGCGATCGAGGCGGCTCACGTGGAACCGGTGCTTGCCACCGCGCTGGCCTTCGTCGTTGCGATGCTGACCGGTTTCGCTCTGAACCGGCGCTGGACCTTCGCCGTGCGCGATGCGGCGGCGCAGCGGCTCTGGCGCTACGCCTTCGCCGCGCTGGCGGGCCTCGCGCTTAACACAGCGATCATGTACTGCGTCGTGCACCTGCTGCACGCCTCGCCGTACCTCGGCCTCGCGGCGGCCATCGTCATCGTTCCGCCGATAAGCTTCGCGCTAAATCACTTCTGGGTCTTTCGCGAGCCGCCGCCGCGACGATGACGCCCAATCGATGAGCTACGCGATCGACATGCCGGTGCGGCGTTATGCGACGGCTCGACGCCCAAGCCGGGCCGACATGACGGTCGTTGCGGCATTCATGGCGATTTACATTGCCAGCAGCTACTTCGGCGCCGCCGGTCCGGATACGACCCGCGACGTCGCCGCGGCGCTGGCGATCCGCGACCTCGGCGCGCTGCCGCTGCACGGGCCGCTGCTTGCCGGCACGTCGCACCTCGGGCCGCTGTGGTTCTATCTATTGTCGCTGCCGATGATGCTGGCCCGCTCGTGGGTCGGCGTCGCCGTTTTCGTTTCCGTCATCGGCAGCCTGCAATTTCCGCTGGCTTATGCGGCCGGACGGCGGCTGATCGATCGGCGTTTCGGCATCCTCTGGTGCGCGCTGCTGGCGCTGCCCGGATGGGGAAGCTTTCAGCTGGTCGGCTTTTCGCACACCAACATGGTGCCGACCTGCAGCATGCTGGTGCTCTACGCGCTGGTGCGCCTCGCACAGCAGCGGCGGCCGCGCTGGCTGGTGGTCGCGGCGTTTGCATTCTCACTGGCACTGCATGCGCATCCGACGACGATCGTCCTCGCGCCGATGATCGCCATCGTCGCCCTCCTGGCGATGCCGAGCGTCGGTGCGTTGCTGCGCTGGAGCGTGCTTGCGATACTGGTCGCGCTTCTGCCGTTCGGGCCGCTGCTCGCCGACCGGACCGCCTCGGCCGCGCCGCTGGCCGCGCAAGTCGCCGAGTACGTCGGCAGCACGATGCAGGCGTCCAACCTGCTCGCCACCGGGCCGCTGTTGTGGGCAATCCTGGCGCGCGGCCCACGTATCGTCGCCGACGCCTTTGTCGCGATCGTCCCCGGAGCCCCCGTGGCCGCGGTCGTCGCGGTCCTCGCGCTGGAGCTGGCAGCGCTGGCCGGACTCCTGTTCGCTGCCCGGCGCCAGCCGCTGCCCGTCGCCGCAGCTCTGCTCGCGACCGTCGCCGCCGCCGCGCTGATCGCGTGGCTGCGCCCGGCGACGCCGTTTTACATGGTTTATGCGTTAACGCCGTTCGTCGCCGCCCTCTGCGCGCTGGGTCTGTACGGACTTTGCGCCGGCCTGCAGGCGCGCGGGTCGGCGCTGCTGGCCGGCATCGTCAGCGTCGCGCTGCTGTTGCACGCCGCCTTCGCCGTCGGCATTGCCGCGACGATCGCCTCGGGCGATGTCGCGCTCGACGTCGCATCGCGGCTCGACGTCAAGCAGGACGATGCAACGCCGGCGCTGGCCGAGCCCTGGCTGGCCGCGCATGCAGTCGACGCGAGCGGTGAGCTGCTGTGCCGCCAGCAGGGCCCGATCGTGCTGCATGGCGCGTATGCGTATCTCGAGCACGTGTATCTCGGCTTGGATCACCGGCTGCGTTGCGGCATACTCGACGTCGTTCTCGCGGGCATCGAGCCCGCCGCCGGCGCCCACCTGGTCGGAATCGCGCGGCCCGCATGGCGCGCGCTGGGCTGGACGCCGCCGATCCACCTCGGCGGGATTGGAGTGACGCATGCCGCAGAGGTGCTGTGGCCGACGCGAGGCTTGCCGCCGCCCGACGGCAGCATTTATCCTCCGCCGGCGATCGCGCCGCTGCCGATGCGCACCGTCGTTGTCGATGCAACCGTGCAGGGCGACCGTGCGTTGATCGTCGCCTTCCCCTATGTGCCGTGGATGATTCCGCCGCAAGTCGAGGTCAGCGCCAACGGGATCGCGCGCGCGCCGCTGGCGCGCGACGTCGCCGCGGCGGTCTATGCGTGCCGCGAATGCGTTGGCGCCGCGGCGGTCGCCTGGCATATCTCGATCGCCTCGTCGGCGCCGGAGCGGGTCGACATCGTCACGATTGTGCCGCCGCACTGATCGGCCACCGATCAGCTCCGTCCCAGTGTCAGCAGACGCAGCGTCGGTACGTCGACCAGATCCGCCAGACCGGTTTCGAGAATCGCTTTCGTGAACTCCGCCGGCCAATTGGTAACGCACGGGGCCACGGGCGAGACGCTTTGTTCCGCCGTACAGCCCCAGTGCACGTATCGGCGACACACCTCGGCAGCCTCCGCATGCAACGCGGCGAGCATCGCCGGTACTTGATTGCCTCGATGAAGCCGCTTGTAATACACGGCCTGGCGGACAAATATCGGCTCGGCAAGCCGCAACGCGCGGAGGCAGAAATCCCAGGCGTGGACGTGTTTGTAGCCGCGGAACCCGCCAAGCGCACGAAACATCTCGCGCGACACGAACAGATTGCCCGAAGAAGCCGCGATATTCTGTGTCATCAGCGCAAATCCGATTGTCGGCGCGGCGACCGCGTCGCCAACTGCACAGCGAAGATCGTAGACATAGCGGTTGTGCAGCGGATCGATGTA
>DASYJB010000037.1:0-51929 GCA_035996965.1 Casimicrobiaceae bacterium
ATCAAGCCGCGCGTGCCGCGCCCCAGTTCCAGGCAGATCTTCGGAATCTGCGTCGTCTTGCCGGATCCGGTTTCGCCGCAGACGATGACGACCTGATGCTCCCGAATCGCCGCGGCGATCCGGTCGCGCGCTTCGGAGACCGGCAATTCCGGCGGGTAGGCGATCGCCGGACGGTCCGCGGCGCGGCGCGCGACCTTGTCGATCGAGGCCGCGATCGCCTGCTCCAGCCGATGCCGCTCCGCCGGCGACGTGCGGGACCCGAGCCGGTCTATCCTGCGGCCGAGCGGAATCCAGTCGCTCGCCATGCCGGCGCGAAGCCGTCGTCGAAGCTCGGCGACCGGCACAGAAGGCGCGGGCGCATTCGGTGCCGCGGAGCGCGCGGACTTGCGCGGCTCGGTCACGACCGGCTTCCCGCTTTCGCGGCAGCGACGCGGCCGGGGGGGTTTATCATGTCCTTTTCCGCGCTTCGGGGGACTTCATATGCTGCGCCTCCTCACCCTCGCGTTGACGCTGGCGGCACTGACGGCGATCGCGACCGCTCCGCCCGCATCGGCCAAGACACTGCGCTGGGCCGGCCGCGGCGACTTGCAGACGACCGACCCGCATTCGCAGAACGAGAACCTGACCAACAATATCAACATCCTCGTCTACGAAGCGTTGATCGAGCGCGACAAGAAGCTCGCGCTGCGGGCGTCGCTCGCCGAGTCGTGGCAGCAAACCTCGCCGACGACCTGGCGGTTCAAGCTGCGAGCCGGCGTCAAGTTCCACGACGGCACGCCGTTCACCGCCGACGACGTCGTGTTCAGCTACGAGCGCGCCCGCGCGAATACTTCGCAGTTGCGCGCCTATGCGATCGCGTCCGGTATGCCGCGGAAAATAGACGATCTGACCGTGGAATTCACGACCAACGGGCCCAACCCGATCGAGCTCGAGCACGTCGCCACGATCAACATCATGAGCCGCGCCTGGTGCGAAGCCAACCGCGCGACCAAGCCCCAGAACTTCACCGAAAAGGAGGACATGATCACCGCGCACCAGGCCAACGGCACCGGCGCTTATATCCTGAAGTCGCGCGAGCCGGACATCAAGACGGTGCTGGTCAGGAATCCGAACTGGTGGGGAATCAAGGCAGGGCTCTGGGAAGGCAACGCCGATGAGGTGATCTACCTGCCGATCGTTTCCGACGCGACGCGGATGGCGGCGCTGATGTCCGGCGAAGTCGACCTGGTCAACGATCCGCCGCCGCAGGACGTGCCGCGGCTCAAGCAGAATTCCGGCGTCAAGGTGCTGGAAGGCAGCGAAAACCGCATCGTGTTCATCGGCATGGACCAGAAGCGTGACGAGCTGCTGTATTCCAATGTCAAGGGCAAGAATCCGTTCAAGGACAAGCGCGTGCGGCAGGCCTTGTACCAGGCGATCGACATCGAGGCGATCCGGACGACGACGATGCGCGGCCTGTCGCAACCGTCGGGCGCGCTGATGCCGTCGCCCGTGCAATCGACGCCGGAGCTCGAAAAGCGGCTGCCGTTCGACAAGGTGAAAGCCAAGCAGCTTCTGGCCGAAGCCGGCTACCCCAACGGTTTCGAGGTGACGCTCGATTGTCCGAACAACCGCTACGTCAACGACGAGAAGATCTGCCAGGCTTTGGCGGCGATGTGGGCGCAGATCGGCGTGACGATCAACGTCAACGCGATGCCGCGTGCCAACTATTTTCCGAAGCTCGAAAAGACCGATACCAGCATGTACATGCTGGGCTGGGGCGGCGGTGCGATCGACGGCATCTTCATCCTGCAGCCGGTGCTTTCGACTTACACCGGCAAGGGCGACGGCGACTACAACTACGGCAGGTATACGAATCCGAAGCTCGACGAGCTGATCGCCAAGGTCAAGGTGGACATGAATCCCGACCAGCGCCTTGCCGAGATCCACGAAGCGCTGGCTGCGCACAACGCCGAGATCAATCATTTGCCGCTGCATCGCCAGGTCATACCGTGGGCGGCGCGCAGCAACGTCACCGCCGTGCATCGCGCCGACAATCAGGTGATGCCGTTTTGGGTGAAGATCGAATAGCGACTGCGCGAAGAGCTCATCCGGCCGAGGGGGCGGTGGCGACGGCGGGTGTGTTTACGCGCAGCAGGTAGCGCGTGATCGCCCAGGCGACCGCGACAGTCGCGGCGATTTCCAGCGCCGCGTAAAAAGCGCCCGCGGCAGTGCCCTTGAGCAGCGCGTTGCCGACGATGCGCACGATCGCGTTGGCGGCGACGAACGCCGGCACCAGTCGAAGATCGTAACGCAGCACCGTCGCGAAGAGCAGCGTGTAGAGCGCGCCGCCGACCAGTCCGCCGACGATGATCGACGTCCAATCGTCCGCCCTCAACGCCGCCAGCGCGGCGGTCGCGATCGTCAATGCCGCGTAGACCAGCCAGCGGCGCCGGCGCCAACCGTCGGTCCAGCGTTCCAGCCAGTGCAGCGCGATGATCGTCACCGCGACACCGAGGACCGGCGCGGAAACCGACCTGACCAGCGCGTCGAGCCAGGGAAGCCACGCGTTCTCGATCGTGTAGCGCGCCGACCGGGGGAAGTCCTGCGCTGCCACCGCGCCGGCGAGACCTTCGACGCCGGCGACGAAAAACCCGGCGCTGGCCCCGCGCAGCCACAGGCGGCCGATGCCGGTCTCCGGCGCCGAATGCTCGCGGGCTTCCCAGACGGCGACGCCCGCCAGCAGGCTCGCGAGCAAAGCGAGCGGAACGAGCGACAGCGCAATCCCCGCCGCGCCGAGCGCGATTTGCGGCGCCAGCGGCTCGGCGGTCTTGAGCTGCATCGCAAACGCGGGCCAGGCATTGATGCCGGTGACCAGCGACGCCGCGCCGACGGTGCCCAATGCCAGCCAGAACGCACGCTTGTCGAAACGCCCTCGGCTCCAGGCGATGATCGTCGCGATGATCGCCGCCAATCCGGCCACGATCAAGGCCAGCGTGATCGCGTTTTTTGCGAGACTCAATCGGCTCGCCCGCAGGCGTTCGGCGCGTTGCCACGTCTCGGGAACGAAGACATAACGACCGGACCCGACGATCTCATCGCCGGCGATCGCCACGATCACGCGTGCCTCGCCGCCCTTGCCGACCTCGACGGCCGGATCGGCGTAGGTGAATTGCCAATCGGCCCGCGCCGGTCGCGCCTGCTCCTCGGCCGACACCTCGCGCAGTGTCGCCGGATCGAGTCCGAAGCGTTGCCGGATCTCCTGCTGGGCGACCGTGCGCGCCTGTTCGCGCGAGAGCTTCGCACCAGGCCGCTTTTCCGGCAGCTGGTGACGCACTTGCCGCACGGCGCCGTCGCCGGTCACGGTGACACGCCATTCCTCGGCGCGGTCGGCGACATCGCCGCCGTCGAACCGCGCATAGCGCACTTCCCAAAGCGGCGGCGCAAGCCAGTTGCCGATCAGTTTTTCATACGCATCGCGCCCCGCTTCGCGCCAGACGAACTGGTGCCATTGCGCGGCCCCCGCGTCATCGGTGACGAGCCGGACGGTCGAAAAGCGTCGCCACCCGTCGCCCGGCGTCATCCCGCGTTGCGCGACGGCTGCGTCGGCGCCGGCCTCGGCCTGGGCTCGATCGATGAGCAGCGGCGGCGTATCGCGCTGCAGGCCGCCGCTCAAGGCGATGGCTGCCAACCCGGCAAGGCCGAGCGCCGGCAGCGCGCGTTGCACGCGCGCGGTCCACACGCCGGCCGCGGCGCGGCCGCGCAGCAGAGCGGCAGCCTCCGGCGCGGCCGGTGCTCGCCACGCTCCGTTGCGCAGGGCCTCGGGAAGCGCGATCCATTTGCCTTGGCGGAAGCGGCGCGCGAGCACGATCGCCAGAGGCACCAAGCCTGCCGCGATGACCAGCGCTTGGTTGATCGTGCTGCCCTGGCCCTCGATCAGAAATACCGGGATCGACATCAGCGTCAGGTCGAACACCGCGTGCAGGATGACCGTGGTCAAGAGCCCGAAGCGGACGAAAATCAATCCCCAGACGAAAGCCGGGCCGGCGAGCTCGACCAGCCGCGAATACGACGGGAATCCCGGGTAATTGGCATGCGCCGCGCCGAAAACGATCGCCTGCAGGACCAGCGTGATCGCGATCAACAGCCTGCGATGGCCGAAGTGACTGCCGAGCAGCGCGGCGATCGACAAGGGCACCGCGCGGAACAGGCATTCCTCCATGAACCCCGCCTGCAATGCCATGCCGATCGGCGCCAGCGCCGGCAGCGCGCTGCCCAGAATATTGGGATCGGTCAGCGCTTCCGACGGCTGCCACCAGCCGAAGTATCGATTGGTCACGAAGTAGAACGCGGCGATCAGCGCGAGCTCGATCGGCACGGCGAGGTAGCCGGCGGCTGTCCGGCCCAGCACTTCGGGTGAAGGCGCGGCCGCCCGCGACCAAAGACGCCACAGCTGCGGGTGCCGGGGAAACGCGCGTCGCGACAGGCTTTCCGCCGCCATGAACACCAGGCCCAGCGCGAGACCGCCGCCGACGAAAACCAGCATCGCCAGCGCGAATTGCTGCCCCCAAAACACCCAGGTCGGCTGCGCCGTGTCGAAGTTGAACCACGCCTGGGGCGCGTTGGCGGCGAGCGCAAGCGCATTCACGCCGGCGACGATCGCTCCCGCGACGAGTGCCGGCCGCCAGACCAGCGCGCGCCGGCGCAACAGCCACAGCGCGCCGAGCACGCAGCCGCCGATCCCGTACAACGCGCCGGCCGAAATGCCTGCGACCTCGGCGATCGCGTTGTTGGCGAAGCGCATTTCCTGGAATCGCCGCTCGAAGGCCTCGGGGATGTAAACCAGGTGCGTGAGATCGACCAAGCGGTCCCCGGCCACGCCGAGCCGCATCCGGTAGCGGCCGTCGCCCAGCTGCTCGTGCTCGCGCTCGTAGACGAAGCTGTGGTCGATGCGCCCGTTAGGCAGCTGCAGCTGCGATTGCTCGAGCAGCTTGTACGGCGCGAAGTCGATCGACCAGTCGGTCCGCGCACTCTTCTCGGCGACCGCGCGCGCTGCCGCCGCATCGAGCGCGGCGCCGGGCTCGCTCTCCGGCACCTTGCGCGTGAATCCGTAGATCGTGCCGTCCGGGCGAAAGCGCAGGCGCACCTCGGCGGTTTCGCCCGGCTTGAACAGCCGCACCTCCCACCAGTACGGCGAGTAGAGCGTGCCGTTGAGCATCTGGGTAAACGCCGGCTTGCCACCCGCCTCCAGCTCGACGAAGTTCTGCGTCGCGCCGTCGTGCGCGAACAGCGCCGCACGTTGCGCACCGGCCGGCGCGAGATCCAGGCGCTCCGCGATCGCGGCGGCCCCGGCCAAGGCGTCGCCTCGCGTCATCTTGACGTCGAGATTGATCAGCGGCAGCGCCGCCGGAAAATAGCGCCAGGCAAATACGCCTGACAAGGCGGAGATGACGGCGAAGGCGATCCAGAACGCCGGCTTGCGAGTGATTCCGTTCATCGCTGGTCTTGGTCGCTGATTAAGGGAGATCGCGCTTAAGATCGGCCTTGCGGCGCGCTCAAAGTCGCCGTTCGCGCAGTTCGCTCAGTTGGATTACGCCGCGACCCGCAAGTTCTTCCAGTGCGGCGTCCGACAGGCCCAGCCGCGCCGAAAGCACGTCGCGCGTGTGCTCGCCGAGCAAGGGCGGGGCCCGAGTATACGCGACCGGCGTCGCCGAGAATTTCAGCGGATTGCCGACTTGCGGCACGCTGCCGGCCAGCGGATGCGGCATGTCGATGCGCATGCCGCGCGCGATCACCTGCGGATCGGCGAACACCTGGTCGAGACGATTGATCGGCCCGCAGGGCACGCCGGCCGCGTCCAGCGGCGTCAGCCAGTCGCGCTGCGACCGCGTGCGCATCAGCGCGGCGATCTGCGGCACGACGACGTCGCGATGGCGCACGCGCTCGATGTTGGTCGCGAAACGCGCATCGTCCAGCCACGCGGTCCGGCCGGCGACTTCGCAAAAGCGCGCGAACTGCCCGTCGTTGCCGACGGCGAGGACCAGCGGGGCATCGGCGCAATCGAATACCTGGTACGGCACGATGTTCTGATGCGCGTTGCCGGCGCGGCCCGGCGGCGTGCCGGTGATCAGGTAGTTCATGTCCATCGAGGCCATCATCGCGACCTGCGTATCGAGCAGCGCCGTATCGATGTACTGGCCGATGCCGGCGACCGCGCGATGCGCGATCGCCGCCAGGATCGCGGTCGCCGCGTACATGCCGGTCGTCAGGTCGGCGATTGCGATGCCGGCCTTCTGCGGCCCGCCGCCCGGCAGATCGTCGCGCTCGCCGGTGACGCTCATGAAGCCGCCGATCCCCTGGATGATGAAATCGTAGCCGGCTCGGTCGGCGTACGGGCCGGTCTGTCCGAATCCGGTGATCGAGCAGTAGACCAGCCGCGGATTGATCGCGGCGAGCGCGGGGTAATCGAGGCCGTAGCGGGCCAGCGCGCCGACCTTGAAATTTTCGACGACGATATCGGCCTGGCGGCAGAGATCCTGGACGATGCGCCGGCCTTCAGTCGACATGAAGTCGACGGCGACCGACTGCTTGCCGCGGTTGCAGCCCAGATAATAGGCGGCCTCCGCGGTGTCGCGTCCGTTCGCGTCCTTCAGAAACGGCGGCCCCCAGCGGCGCGTGTCATCGCCGCCGCCCGGCCTTTCGATCTTGATGACTTCGGCGCCGAGGTCGGCGAGCAGCTGCGTGCACCACGGGCCGGCAAGGACGCGTGACAGATCGACGACGGTCAGATGAGCGAGCGGTCCCGGCATCGATGATCTCCTGCCGGGCGGAGTCGTTGCGGTCGCGCCGCGACTAATCGACGGCCTTGACCAGATCCTCGACGACTTTCTTGGCGTCGCCGAACACCATCATCGTCTTGTCCATGTAGAACAGCGGATTGTCGAGACCGGCGTAACCCGAGGCCATCGAGCGCTTGTTGACGATGACCGACTTGGCCTTGTACGCCTCGATGATAGGCATACCGTAGATCGGGCTGCCTTTCTGCTCGGCCAGCGGATTAACGACATCGTTGGCGCCGAGGATCAGCGCTACGTCGGCCTGCGGGAACTCGCTGTTGATGTCCTCCATCTCGAACACCTGGTCGTAGGGAACTTCCGCTTCGGCGAGCAGCACGTTCATGTGCCCGGGCATCCGTCCGGCGACCGGGTGGATCGCGTATTTGACACTGACGCCCTTCGCGGTCAGCTTGGCCGCGAGCTCCTTGACGGCGTGCTGCGCGCGCGCGACCGCGAGTCCATAGCCGGGGACGATGATCACCGTGTCCGCGTTCGACAGCAGGAATGCCGCATCGTCGGGACTGCCGCTCTTGACCGGCTTTTTCTCCGCGCCCGCCGCCACATCGGCGATTTCACCGCCGAAGCCGCCGAGGATCACGCTGAAGAACGAGCGGTTCATCGCGCGGCACATGATGTACGAAAGAATCGCACCCGAGGAGCCGACCAGCGATCCGGCGATGATCAGCATCGGGTTATCGAGCGAGAAGCCGATGCCTGCCGCCGCCCAGCCCGAGTAGCTGTTCAGCATCGAGATCACGACCGGCATGTCGGCCCCGCCGATCGGAATGATCAGCAGGAAGCCGAGCAGGAACGCAAGCGCGGTCATGATCAAGAACGGCGGCCACTCCGCTTCCGGAGGCGACGTGCAGAACCAGATCCCGAAGCCGATCATCGCGATACCGATGGCGAGATTGACGTAATGCTGGCCCGCGAACACGACCGGCGCGCTGCGTATGCGGCCGGATAGCTTGCCGAACGCGATCACCGATCCGGAAAAGGTGATTGCGCCGATGAAGGTGCCGATGAAAAGCTCGAGCTTGTGGCCGAAAGTGATCGGGAAGTCGAGCCCCATCGCCTGCGGGTTGTTCACCGCCGCGATGGCGATCAGAACGGCCGCGAGACCGACCAGCGAATGCATTGCCGCGACGAGCTCGGGCATCTGCGTCATCTGGACACGGCGCGCGACGATTGCTCCGAGCGCGCCGCCGACCGCCATGCCGCCCAGGATCGGCAGCACGTGCTTGCTCTGCGAGTAGACCAGCGCCAGCGTGACCAGCAGCGCGATCGCCATGCCGACCATGCCGTACACGTTGCCGCGCCGCGCGGTGTGCGGGCTCGACAGGCCCTTCAGCGCGAGGATGAAGCTCACTGCGGCGACCAGGTACCACAGTGCGAGTTGATTGGCGCTCATCGCTATTCCTTGGTCACGCCGGTGCTGCGTTCCTTCTTTCTGAACATGCCGAGCATCCGCTGCGTGACCAGGAAGCCGCCGAACACGTTGATCGACACCAGCGTGACCGCGACGACGCCGAGCCAGCCGCCCCAGTCGAGATCGGCCGCGCCCGCAGCGAGCATCGCGCCGACCAGGATGATGCTCGAGATCGCGTTGGTCAGCGACATCAGCGGCGTGTGCAGTGCCGGCGTCACGTTCCACACGACGTGGTAGCCGACGAAGATCGCCAGCACGAACACGATCAGGTTGATTACGATCGGATCAACGCCTGCTGTCATGGTTCTTCTCCGGCGCAACATTCCCGCGGACGGGAAGCTCGCTGTTAGGTTCTGGGTACGACCTGCCCGTTCGCGCACACCAGCGTGGCCTTGACGATCTCGTCGTCGGCGGGCACGGCGAATTCGCCGGTCTTGGCATTGAGCGACAGAGCGAGAAAGTTGAGCACGTTGCGCGCATAAAGCGCGCTGGCGTCGGCCGGCACCAGCGCCGGCAGGTTGGGCAGCCCCACCAGCTTGACGCCGTTCTTCACCACGATCTTGCCGAGCTCCGAGCCTTCGACGTTGCCGCCCTGCTCGACCGCGAGATCGACGACGATCGCGCCGAGCTTCATCGCGGCGACCGTGTCGGCCTTGATCAGCTTCGGCGCCGGCCGTCCCGGTATCAGCGCCGTCGTGATCAGGATATCGACGGTCTTGCAGCGTTCGCTGATGATGCCCGCCTGCCGCGCCATCCACTCGGGCGGCATCGGCCGCGCGTAGCCGCCGACACCTTCGGCGATCTTGCGCTCCTCGTCGTTGGCGTACGGCACGTCGACCCATTTGGCGCCGAGCGATTCGACCTGGTCCTTGACCGACGGGCGAACGTCGGACGCCTCGATGACGGCGCCGAGGCGCTTGGCGGTCGCGATCGCTTGCAAACCCGCCACGCCGACGCCCAGGATCAGCACGCGCGCCGCCTTCACCGTTCCGGCGGCGGTCATCAGCATCGGCATGAAGCGGGCGTATTCGTCGGCGGCGATGATCACCGCCTTGTAGCCGGCGATATTGGCCTGCGAGGACAGCACGTCCATCGACTGCGCGCGCGAGATGCGCGGCAGCCATTCGAGGGCGTAGCCGCTGACGCCGGCCTGCGCGTACGAGGCGATCGCGGCCGTGTCGAACGGATCGAGCAGGCCGATCAGCAGCGCGCCGCGCTTCAGACGCGGCAGCTCGTCGGCGGACGGACCACGGACCTTGAGCACGATGTCGGCGCCGAGCGCCGCGGCAGCGTCGGCGATGCGCGCGCCGGCGGCCTGATAATCGGCGTCGGGAATGCTCGACGCGAGACCGGCGCCGGCCTCGACGACGATCTCGTGCTTGCCGCTGGCGGCGAGCTTTTTGACCGTCTCGGGGGTTGCCGCGACGCGCGTCTCGCCGACGCGCGTTTCGCGCGGAATGCCGATAATCATGGTGATCGTCCCCTTGCGGCGGTGCTCGTTCTTGCTCGCTATCTTGCCACAGCAGACCGGCTTTTAGCGAAGGCGCAACTCAGGCGCCCTGAGAAATCGCCGCGGCGATCGCCTTGCCGAGCTCCGACGTCGTCGCCTTGCCCCCGAGGTCGGGCGTGCGCGGCGCCGATCGATCGGCCAAGGTCGCCTCGATCGCGCGCACGATCGCCGCCGCCGCATCGGCGTGTCCCAGATGCTCGAGCATCAGAGCGCCCGACCAGATCTGCCCGATCGGGTCGGCGATGCCCTTGCCGGCGATGTCCGGCGCGGAGCCGTGGACCGGCTCGAACGTCGATGGAAAATCGCGCTCGGGATTGATGTTGGCCGATGGCGCGATCCCGATCGTGCCGCATACGGCCGGACCCAGGTCGGACAGGATGTCGCCGAACAGATTCGAGCCGACGACGACGTCGAACCAGTCCGGATGCAGGACGAATTGCGCGCTCAGGATGTCGATGTGGTACTGGTCGGTGCGGATCGCCGGGTATTGCGCAGCCATCGCCTTGAAGCGCTCGTCCCAGTAGGGCATCGTGATTGAGATGCCGTTCGACTTGGTCGCCGAGGTCACGTGCTTCGCCGGGCGCGTCAGTGCCAGCTCGAAAGCGAAGCGCATGATGCGATCGACGCCCTTGCGGGTGAAAACCGTCTGCTGGAACACCGTCTCCCGGTCGGTCCCTTCGAACATGCGGCCGCCGACCGATGAGTATTCGCCTTCGGTGTTCTCGCGTATGACGACGAAGTCGATGTCGCCCGAGCGGCGCCCGGCGAGCGGCGTCGGAATCCCGGGCATCAAGCGGCACGGCCGCAGATTGACGTACTGGTCGAAATGGCGCCGCCATTGGATCAGCGAGCCCCAGAGCGACACGTGGTCGGGAACCGTCGCCGGCCAGCCGACGGCGCCGAAGAATATCGCATCGTGCCCGCCGATCTGGGCGATCCAGTCTTCAGGCATCATGCGGCCGTGCTTGGCGTAGTAGTCGCAGCTCCACGGAAACTCGTCGAACTGAAATGCGATGCCGAACTTCGCCGCCGCCGCCTCGAGCGAGCGCAACCCTTCCGGAACGACTTCCTTGCCGATGCCGTCACCCGGGATGACGGCAATGCGATGAGAGCTGGCCATCGTGCTTCGCGCTGTAAAGTACCCGCGCATAGTGTAACTTAGCGCATCGCTTTCGCGACCCTAAAGCCTCCACGCAATGCAGCCGCCAATCCGCTGGCAATGGACGCGCTTCGATGACCTCGAGCCCCGCCACCTGTACGCGCTGCTGCGCGCGCGCGGCGAAGTGTTCATCATCGAGCAGCACTGCGCATTCCTCGACACCGACGGCATCGACCTTAATGCCTGGCATCTGCTCGGATGGACGGCCTCGGGGGCTAACACTGGCGACGGCGCCTCGGCGGTGCTCGCCGCGTATCTGCGGCTGATCGAGCCCGGGCGCATCTACGCCGAAGCGTCGATCGGCCGCGTGCTGACGGTCGCGCCGTTTCGGCGCGTCGGTCTCGGCCGTCCGCTGATGAAGGAAGGCCTGCGCAAGGCCGCCGAGCTCTATCCCGGGCAGGCGGTGCGCATCGGCGCGCAGAGCCGCCTCGAGCGCTTCTACCAGAGCCTGGGCTTTCGCACCGTGTCGGACATGTACATCGAAGACGGCATCGAGCACGTTCAGATGCTGCGCCCCGCCGACGCCGGTGAGTCCCGTTTGCGACCGGCCGCAAGCTGATCTACGATTCGCTCACGGCTTGATCGAGACGGCATTCCCGCACCCCGCCGATAGCGGCGCCGGCGCGGACTGCGCTATGATCGCGCCCTCGCACCGCGAACCTTCGCCGCCGCCGATGAAACAAACCTTTCTCGACTTCGAACAGCCGATCGCCGAGCTGCAGAGCAAGATCGACGAGCTGCGCTACGTCCACGAGGACTCGGCGGTCGACATCTCCGACGAAATCACCCGGCTCAGCAAAAAGAGCCAGCAGCTGACCAAGGAGATCTACAGCAAGCTTTCCTCGTGGCAGATCGCCCAGGTAGCGCGGCACCCGCAACGGCCGTACACGCTTGACTACATCGCCAGCATCTTCACCGATTTTCATGAGCTGCACGGCGACCGCAGCTATTCGGACGATCCGGCGATCGTCGGCGGGATGGCACGCTTCAACGGCGCGCCGTGCATGGTCATCGGACATCAGAAAGGCCGCGACACCAAGGAGAAGATCTACCGCAACTTCGGCATGCCGCGTCCTGAAGGCTATCGCAAGGCGCTTCGTCTGATGAAGCTCGCCGAGAAGTTCGGTCTGCCGCTGTTCACGTTGGTCGATACGCCGGGCGCGTTTCCCGGCATCGGCGCCGAGGAGCGCGGACAGTCGGAAGCCATCGGCCGCAACCTCTACGAAATGGCCGGCCTGCGGACGCCTATCATCGTCACCATCATCGGCGAAGGCGGTTCCGGCGGCGCGCTCGCGATCGCGATCGGCGACTACACGCTGATGCTGCAGTACGCGACCTACTCGGTGATCTCTCCCGAAGGCTGCGCATCGATCCTGTGGAAGTCGGCCAAGCACGCCGAAGAGGCCGCGGAAACGCTCGGCATCACCGCGTCACGGTTGAAGACGCTGGGCCTGATCGACAAGGTGGTGAACGAGCCGCCCGGCGCGGCGCATCGCGATCACGCGGCGATGATGACGACCTTGAAAAAAGCGCTGACCGAGGCGCTGCGCCAGGCGCAGGAGCAACCGCTCGATACGCTGCTCGAGGCGCGCGAGGACAAGATCCTCGGCTACGGCAAGTTCAAGGAATTCAACCCGGGCTGACGGCTCGCCGCCGCGTCCGGGCTACGCGCATGTCTGTGATTACGCCCTCGTCCGCCCAGGAAGCCGACCGGCACGAAGCCTCGGCCGAGCCGCGCAATGCGCCGGCTATCGCCGCGGTCGATTCCGCGCTGACGGCGGCATTGGCGGCATACACGGGGCCGGGTCACCGCGTCGCGGTGGCGCTTTCCGGCGGAATGGACTCGATCGTGCTGCTCGACGCGCTGCAGGCGCTGGCCCCGCGTTTCGCGCTCAACCTGTCGGCGCTGCACGTCGACCATCAGTTGTCGCCGCACGCCGGCCGCTGGGCCGAGTTCTGCGCCGCAGCGTGCGCGGCGCGCAGCGTGCCGCTGACGACAGTTCGCGTCGACGTCGCGCGCCGTCCCGGGCAAAGCCTCGAAGCCGCCGCTCGGGCAGCGCGCTACCAGAAACTCCTCGCCGCCGACGCCGACATCGTCGTGCTGGCACACCACGCCGACGACCAGGCAGAAACCGTACTGCTGCAATTACTGCGCGGCGCGGGACCGGCCGGGCTGGCCGCGATGCCGCATTATCGCGCCGGTGACGTCGTCGGCCCGGCGCTGCTGCGACCGCTACTCGAACTGCCGCGCGCGACACTCGCCGCCTACGCGAATGCGTGCGGACTCGCCTGGATCGACGACGAGAGCAACGCCGACCGGCGCCACAAGCGCAACTTGCTGCGGCTCGACGTGGCGCCGCTGTTGGCCCAGGCGTTTCCCGGCTACCCATCGGTGCTCGTCCGCGCGGCCGGCCACCAGGCCGAGGCTTCGGCCCTGCTCGACGAGCTCGCCCGCCAGGACGCCGGCGACACGCAGGGCGGACTGGACCGCGCGGCGCTTGCCGCGTTGTCGCCGGCCCGCGCCCGCAATCTGCTGCGCTGGTTCCTGCGCGGCGAGGGGCTGCGACCGCCGTCCACCGCGCGGCTTGCCGAGATGCTTGCGCAGTTGCTGACGGCCGGCGCCGACGCGCGCACGCGCATCGCCCACGACGGCGCCGAAATCGGCTGCCACCGCGGAACAGTCGTGGTTCATGCCGCGGCCACTGGCCCGTACGCTCGCGGCTGGCGCGGCGAACGCTCGGTCGAGCTTCCCGGCGGCGTCTTGCGCTTCGAACGCACGCACGGCGACGGTATCGCGGCGGCGAAATTCGATGCGGCTGTCGTTACGCTGCGCTCGCGCCACGGCGGCGAACGCATCCAGCTCGCGGCGAATCGGCCGCGTCGTGCGGTCAAGAAGCTTCTCTACGACGCACAGCTGCCGATCTGGCGGCGCGAAACGCTGCCATTCATCTGGTGCGGCGAAGAGCTGGCCGCGGTACCGGGCATCGGCGTCGCGCTGGCATTCCAAGCCAGGCCCGACGAGGCCGCTTGGCGCGTCGACTGGCGTCCGAAGTGAATCGGCGCCGACGCGGCGCCGCGCCGGATCCGTCAGCCGACCGAGTGGGTAGGTTTGGTAGCTCGCCTATCGCCGCCGTCCGCGCGCAGGCGCGATTGACAAGCTCGATGACCAAGGGCTAAATGCCCACAGAACTCACAAAAACAGTCGTATAGGGTTCATCTTCCACTGGAGGTGTCGATGAAGTCCCGCTTTTTCCTCGTAGTCGCCGCATTCGGGCTGCTCGCGTTCGCCGGCTCGTCGTTGGCGCAGCAGCCTATCGTCATCAAGTTCAGTCATGTCGTCGCCGTCGACACACCCAAAGGCAAGGGTGCCGAATACTTCAAGAAGCTCGCCGAGGAGCGGACCAAGGGCCGAGTCAAGATCGAGATCTATCCGAACAGCCAGTTGTACAAGGACGGCGAGGAGATGGAAGCGCTGCAACTCGGCTCGGTGCAGATGCTCGCCCCCTCCGTCGCGAAGTTCGGACCGCTGGGCGCGCGCGAGTTCGAGGTCTTCGACCTGCCTTATATCTTCGACAGCTTCGCTGACCTGCACAAGGTCACCGACGGCGCAGTAGGCAAGAAGCTCTTCAAGAAACTGGAGACCAAGAGCATCGCCGGGCTCGCGTTCTGGGACAACGGCTTCAAGGACTTCAGCGCCAACAGGGCGCTGAGACTTCCCGCAGACGTCAAAGGGCTGAAGATGCGCATCCAGTCATCCAACGTGCTCGACGCCGAGATTCGTACGCTCGGCGGCTTGCCGCAGAAGATGGCCTTTTCCGAGGTCTACCAGGGACTGCAGACCGGCGTCGTCGACGGCACCGAGAATCCGCCGTCGAATTTCTATACGCAGAAGATGCACGAGGTGCAGAAATTCCTGACCTTGACTGACCACGGAGTGATCGAGTATGCGGTCATCGCCAACAAGCCGTTCTGGGACGGACTGCCGGCGGACATCCGCACCACGCTGGAAGGCGCGATGAAGGACGCGACGAAGTTCGCCAACGACATCGCCAAAAAAGAGAACGACGATGCGCTCGAGGGTGTGCGAAAGTCCGGCAAGACGGAGATCATCACGTTGACGGCCGCGCAAAAGGCGGAGTGGAAGAAAGCGCTGCTGCCGGTGCACCGCGAGATGGAAAGCCGGATCGGCAAGGACATCATCCAGGAGGTCTACAAGGAAACCGGCTTCAAGCCCTAGCATCGCATGGGCGATGATCGCGACGCCACTGCCGAAGCTTCGCTTCGCAGTGGCGTTTTCGCATTCGGGCGCGATGGCGGCGCAGCGCTTTCGGGAGGAGCGTGATGCTCAAGCTTCTTGACCATCTCGAGGAAAGGCTGATCGCTGTCCTGATGGGCGCGGCGACGCTGCTGGTCTTCGTCGCGGTCATCCATCGCTACGCCGCCGGCTGGCCTATCCCGGTAGTTCAGGATTGGCTGCTTTCGCTCAACCTGTCGTGGGCGCAGGAACTTTGCATCTACATGTTCATCTGGATGGCGAAGTTCGGCGCTGCCTACGGCGTGCGCACCGGCATACACGTCGGCGTCGACGTGCTGATCAACAGCCTGCCCAACCGCACCCGTCGGATGTACGTACTGCTCGGCCTGCTGTCGGGCGCGCTTTTTACCATCGTGGTCGGGACGCTGGGCGCGCACTACGTGTGGGCGATCGGCCATACCGACCAGGTCTCCGCCGACCTCGAGGCGCCGCTGTGGATCGTCTACCTGTGCATCCCGCTGGGCTCGTATCTGATGTGCTTTCGTTTCCTCCAGGTCGCGTGGGCTTTCCACAAGACCGGCGACCTTCCCCACCACGATCACGGACACGTCGAAGGGCTCGAGACCGTGACGCCGCTCGACATCAATCCGTACGGACTCCGGGATAACCTCCATCCGGCCGACGTCAAGGGCGGCGGCCGGTGATGACACGCCCGACTCGCCTGTTCGCCGTGCTGCCGCTGGCGATGGTCGCGCTGCCGATGCTGGGGTTCGCCGCCGGGCTGCCCATTCCGACTCCGCTGATCATTTTCCTGCTGCTGTTCGGCCTGATGCTGACCGGCATGCCGGTGTCGATCGCGCTCGGTCTCACCGTGCTCACGTTCCTGTTCACGATGACGACGGTCCCGATAACGTCGGTTGCGCTGAAGCTCTTCACCGGGATCGAGCGTTTCGAGATCATGGCGATCCCGTTCTTCATTCTCGCGGGCAACTTTTTGACGCACGGCGGCGTCGCGAAGCGGATGATCGCGTTCGCTTCGTCGATGGTCGGCCACTGGCACGGCGGGCTGGCGCTCGCCGGCGTGATGGCATGCGCGCTCTTCGCCGCGGTGTCGGGCTCTTCGCCGGCCACCGTCGTGGCGATCGGCTCGATCATCCTGCCGGCGATGATCGCCCAGGGTTTTCCGAAGCGATTTGGCGCAGGCGTGATCACGACCTCGGGCGCGCTGGGCATCCTGATTCCGCCGTCGATCGTGATGGTCATGTATTCAGTCGCCACCAATACCTCGGTCGGACAGTTGTTCATCGCCGGCATCGTCCCGGGGCTGGTGCTGGCGACGATGCTCGGCCTTACGACCTGGTGGCGCGCGCGCAAGCAGAATTATCCACGCCTGGCCAAGGCGAGCTGGGGCGAGCGCTGGCGCACCTTCCGGGAGAGCGTCTGGGGTTTGCTGCTGATCGTCGTCGTCATCGGCGGCATCTATACCGGCGTGTTCACGCCGACCGAGGCCGCTGCGATGAGCGCGGTGTACGCGTTCTTCGTCGCCGTCTTCGTCTACAAGGACCTGACGCTGAAGAAAGTGCCGAAGGTGCTGCTGGACTCGGCGAACATGAGCGCGATGCTGCTCTACATCATCACCAATGCCGTGATGTTCTCGTTCCTGATGACTTCCGAGCAGATCCCGCAGGTGATGGCCGCCTGGATGCTCGACAAGGGGCTGGGACCCATCGCCTTCCTGCTGGTCGTCAATGTGCTGCTGCTCCTTGCGGGCAACGTGATGGAGCCCTCGTCGATCGTGCTGATCATGGCGCCGATCATGTTCCCGATCGCGATGAAGCTCGGCATCGACCCGGTGCATTTCGGCATCATCATGGTGGTCAACATGGAGGTCGGCATGTGCCACCCGCCAGTCGGACTCAACCTCTATGTGGCGAGCGGCATCGCCAAGATGGGGATCACCGAGTTGACCATCGCCGTCTGGCCGTGGCTGCTGACGATGCTCGTGTTCCTGGTGATCGTCACCTACTGGCCGGATATGTCGATCTGGCTGCCGAAGGCGCTGGGGATGATGCGTTGACGCCGGAGCGGATCCAGCGCCCTGCTGCATCGACACGATGACGCTTCCGCACGACGACGCCTACCAGGAGCTTCGCGACGCGATCCGCGACCTCTGCGCCCAATACCCCGACGCGTACTGGCGCGAAGTCGATGCGCGCCGCGGCTACCCCGAGACATTCGTCGACGCGCTGACCCGCGCCGGCTGGCTCGCGGCGCTGATCCCGCAGGAGTACGGCGGGTCGGGCCTCGGGCTCGCCGAGGCTTCGGTCATCATGGAAGAGATCAATCGCAACGGCGGCAACGCCGGGGCCTGCCACGGCCAGATGTACAACATGGGGACGCTGTTGCGGCACGGCTCGGACGCGCAGAAGCGCCGTTATCTGCCGAAGATCGCTCGCGGGGAGCTGCGCCTGCAGTCGATGGCCGTGACCGAGCCGACCACCGGCACCGACACGACGCAGCTTTCGACCACTGCGGTAAGAAAAGGAGATCGCTACATCGTCAACGGCCAGAAGGTCTGGATTTCGCGCGTGCAACACTCGGATCTGATGATCCTGCTGGCGCGGACGACGCCGCTGGCCGAGGTGAGCCGGCGCGCCGACGGCATGTCGATTTTTCTGGTCGACCTGCACCAGGCGGTCGGCAAGGGTCTCACCGTGCGTCCGATCGCGAACATGGTCAACCACGAGACCAACGAGCTTTTTTTCGACGCGCTGGAAATTCCTGCCGACACGCTGATCGGCGACGAAGGCAAGGGTTTCCGCTACCTCCTCGACGGGCTCAATGCCGAGCGCACCTTGATCGCAGCCGAATGCATCGGCGACGCCTGGTGGTTCACCAACCGGGCCAGCGCCTACGCCAACGAGCGGCGCGTGTTCAATCGACCGATAGGCAAGAACCAGGGCGTGCAATTCCCGATCGCCGAGGCCTACATCGAAACCGAAGCGGCCAACCTGATGCGCTTCGAGGCCTGCCGGCGCTTCGACGCGCACGAGAGCTGCGGACCACAAGCCAACATGGCCAAATACCTGGCCGCCAAGGCTTCGTGGGAGACCGCCAATGTCTGCCTGCAGACGCACGGCGGTTTCGGGTTCGCATGCGAATACGATGTCGAGCGGAAGTTCCGGGAGACGCGCCTCTACCAGGTCGCACCGATTTCGACCAACCTGATCCTGTCGTACGTGGCCGAGCACGTTCTCGGCCTGCCGCGCTCGTTCTGACCGCGGACCGCCGGGTGCGGCGCCAGCCTCCATCCGGGCGCTCGTCCTAGCCTCCGACCCTGGCATTCGCAGTGATTCCCGGGTCGGCGCAAGGGCCATTCCGATGGTATAATTTTGAGTTTATTTGAACCATCGTCGGAGCCAAACGCATGGCGGTAGAACGGACGCTTTCGATCATCAAACCCGACGCGGTCGCCAAGAACGTCATTGGCCAGATCTACTCGCGCTTCGAGCAATCCGGGCTCAAGATAGTCGCAGCGAAGCTTTCCCGGCTGTCGCGCGCCGACGCCGAGGGCTTTTACGCCGTCCATCGCGAGCGGCCGTTTTTCAGGGACCTGGTCGATTTCATGATTTCCGGCCCGGTGATGATCCAGGTGCTGGAGGGCGATAATGCCATCATGAAAAATCGCGAATTGATGGGGGCCACCGACCCGAAAAAGGCCGCCGCGGGAACGATCCGCGCCGATTTCGCTCAATCGATCGATGCCAATGCGGTCCACGGCTCGGACGCGCCCGAAACGGCCAGCGTCGAAATCGCTTATTTCTTTCCCGCGATGAGCATCTACCAGCGCTGATGTCGCAAATGATCAATCTGCTCGATTTCGACTCCGCCGCGATGACGGCGTTTTTCGCCGAGCGCGGAGAAAAGCCGTTTCGCGCCAAGCAGGCGCTGCGCTGGGTCCACCATCGGCTCGCCGATCGAGTCGACGCGATGAGCGATCTGGCCAAGGCGACGCGCGAGGCGCTCGCGCGCGATGCCGAGATCCGCGCCCCTTCGGTCGTTCGCGACTCGACCGCTGCCGACGGCACGCGCAAGTGGCTGCTCGACGTCGGCAATGCGAACGCGATCGAGGCCGTGTACATCCCCGAGACCGACCGCGGTACCCTGTGCATCTCGTCGCAGGCCGGTTGCGCGCTCGACTGCGCGTTCTGCTCGACCGGAAAGCAGGGCTTCAACCGCAACCTGAGCGTCGGCGAGATCATCGGGCAACTGTGGCATGCCAATCGCGCGCTGCTCGCCGACGGCATCGCCGCGCCCTGGGTCGAGCATGGGCGCCATCCGATCACCAACGTGGTGATGATGGGCATGGGCGAGCCGCTGGCCAATTTCGACAACGTCGTCGCGGCGCTCCAGATCATGCTCGACGACAATGCCTACGGCCTTTCACGCCGCCGCGTGACCTTGTCGACCTCGGGCCTGGTGCCCGCGCTGGACCGCTTGCGCGACTCTTGCCCGGTGGCGCTGGCGGTCAGTCTGCACGCGCCGAACGACGCGCTTCGCGACCGCCTCGTTCCGATCAATCGCAAATATCCGCTGGCCGAGCTGCTGGCGGCATGCCTGCGCTATATCGAAAAGGCGCCGCGCGATTTCGTGACTTTCGAATACGTCATGCTCGACCACGTCAACGACGGCGCCGAGCACGCGCGCGAGCTGATCGCACTGGTGCGCGACGTGCCGTGCAAGTTCAACCTGATTCCGTTCAATCCGTTTCCGAACACCGAATTCACGACCAGCTCGCGCACGCGGATCCTGGCATTCCAGCGGGTCCTGCGCGACGCCGGCCTGGTCGCCACCATACGCAGGACCCGCGGCGAGGATATCGACGCCGCCTGCGGCCAGCTGGCAGGTCAAGTGCAGGACCGCACGCGCCGCACGCTGCGCAGGATCCAGCCGGTTGCGGCTCAATAGAGGCCCGCCTGCCATGCCTTACCGTCTTCTGACCATCGCCGTCGTGTCGCTGTCGCTGCTTGCCGCGTGCGCCAACAATCCGTTCGGTGGCAATCCTGCGACGACGCCGCCCGAGCGGCCGACGCGCGAGGCGCCGCCGCCGCAGCAGATGGCGAGCGCGGCCGAGCGGGCGAGACTGCATACCGACCTCGGCAGCGGCTACTACGAGCGCGGCCAGATGGATGTCGCGATCGGCGAGCTCACCACCGCGGTCCAGCTCGATCCGAATTACGCGCCGGCGTACAACATCTACGGACTGATCTACTCGGTCCTGGGCGAGGACCGCAAGGCCGAGCAGAATTTCGAGCGCGCGCTGGCGCTCGCGCCAAACAATCCCGATATCCACCACAACTGGGGTTGGTACCTTTGTCAGCACAAGCGCGAGCGCGAGGCGCTGGCTCAGTTCGAAAGCGCCGTCAGCGATCCGTTGTACCGGACGCCAGAGATCGCGCTGGTCAACGCCGGCCGCTGCGCGCAGGCGATCGGCGACGTGCGCGCCGCCGAAGGCTATTTCCGGCGTGCGCTCTCCGGGCAGCCCAACAACGTGCTGGCGAGCTACGGGCTTGCCCAGATCGCCTACAAGGAAGGCCGCTACGACGAGGCACGCGCCGCGATGCGGCGGGTGATTCAGACGAACAATGCGCCGCCGGAAGCCCTGCGGCTCGGCATGTGCGTCGAGCGCAAGCTGGGCGACCGCCAGTCCGAAATGTCGTACACGTCGCAGTTGCGCAACCGCTATCCGGACGCGCCGGAAACGCGGGCGATCGCCGAGGCTTGCGAGTGATGGATCTCGAAGCGCAACCGGCCGGCGGCCGCGTGCCCGACCCGGATGCGTACGTCGGCGCTGGAGCGCAGCTCAAGGCCGCGCGCGAGGCCGCGGGCCTTTCGCTCGACCAGGTGGCGCAGCAGCTCAAACTGGCGCCGCGCCAGGTCAGGGCGCTGGAGGAAGAGAACTTCGGCATGTTGCCGGGCAGGACGTTCACGCGCGGCTTCATGCGCAACTACGCCCGGCTTTTGAACCTCGACCCCGTCCTGCTGGTCGCGCATCTTCCCGATGCGGCGCATGCCCCCTCGCTGGAACCGCCGCCGCTGCATTCGACCGGCACGACGATGGCCGAGCTGCCGACCGCCCATGCCCGTACGCCGAGCTTCGGCCGCTGGCTGATCCCGCTGGTGCTAGTCGCTGCCATCGTCGCCGCCGCCGGCTACGAGTGGTACCGCGGCAGACCCGCGAGCGTCGCGGCGCCGCCACGTGCAACCCAGACCGCGCCGGCGCAGAACACGCCGACCGTGTCCACCACGCCGTTGCCCAACCCGGTGGCCCCCGACAGCAGTGCGCCGGCCACCGGCGTGCCGCCGGCAACGTCCGGCGGTCTCGCGCCGCCTGGCACGGCGCAACCGGAGCGGTCGCCGCAACCCGCAGCGCCCGTCGCAGCCAACGCCGCCGTCGACGCAGTCCTGGTGATTCGTTACGAAGGCCCATCATGGACCGAGATCCGTGATCAGCGCGGACAGACGCTGATCTCGCGCCTGGTCGACGCCGATTCGATCGAGCCCTTCGACGGCGCCCCGCCCTTCTCGATCGTGATCGGCAACGCACGGGCGGTCACCCTTCTTTACCGCGGCCAGGCAGTCGATCTGGCGCCGTATACCCGTCTCAACGTCGCCCGGCTGATCCTTCGCTAGGCGATGAGCTCGACATCGATGAGGTTGCAATGACCGCGCTCAATCTTCCGCCGATCATCCGTCACCGAACGCGCACGGCACTGGTCGGCGGCATCGCGATCGGCGGTGGCGCGCCTATTGTCGTGCAGTCGATGACCAACACCGACACCGCCGACGTCGCCGCGACCGTCGCGCAGGTCAAGGCGCTCGCCGAGGCGGGCTCCGAGCTGGTCCGCGTGACCGTCAACACTGCCGAAGCAGCGGCTGCCGTTCCGCTGATCCGGGACCGTCTGGACGCGATGCGCTGCACGGTGCCGCTGATCGGCGATTTTCATTTCAACGGCCACAAGCTGCTGACCAATCATCCCGACTGCGCGCGCGCGCTGGCCAAGTACCGCATCAATCCGGGCAACGTCGGCAAGGGCAGCAAGCACGATCCGCAATTCGCGGTCATGATCGAAAAAGCGATCGAGTTCGGCAAGCCGGTGCGCATCGGCGTCAACTGGGGCAGTCTCGATCAGGACCTTCTCGCCCGGCTGATGGACGAGAATGCCCGCTCGGCGAATCCACTGGACGCTGCGCATGTGATGCGCGAAGCGCTGGTCACGTCGGCGATCGGCAGTGCACAGCGCGCCGAGGAGATCGGCCTGCCCGGCGACCGTATCCTGCTGGCGTGCAAGGTCTCCGACGTGCAGGATCTGATCGCCGTGTACACCGAGCTCGCGCGCCGCTGCGACTATCCGCTGCACCTCGGGCTGACCGAAGCCGGCATGGGGTCGAAGGGCATCGTCGCCTCGACTGCCGCGCTCGCCGTGCTGCTGCAGCAGGGCATCGGCGACACCATACGCATTTCGCTGACTCCCGAGCCCAACGGCGATCGCACGCGCGAGGTCCTGGTCGCGCAGGAGATCCTGCAGACGATGGGACTCCGCTCGTTCGCGCCGCTGGTCACCGCCTGCCCCGGCTGCGGGCGCACGGCCAGCCCGTTCTTCCAGGAGCTCGCCGACAAGATCCAGACCTATCTGCGCGCCGAAATGCCGCAGTGGCGCAACCGTTATCCGGGCGTCGAGACGATGACCGTCGCGGTGATGGGGTGCGTGGTCAACGGACCGGGCGAATCCAAGATGGCGAACGTCGGCATCAGCCTGCCCGGAACCGGCGAAGTGCCGGTGGCGCCCGTCTACGTCGACGGGCACAAGACGGTGACGCTCAAGGGCGCCGGCATCGCCGAGGAGTTCCAGCAGATCGTCGCCGATTATGTCCGCTCGACCTACGGCGGCGAGCCGCCGTCGGCGCATCTGAAGCCGGAAAAGCGATCGATCCAGCTCAAGGCTGTCGGATAGCCGGTCATGATCGCGCAGACGAAGCCTTCGCCGGCGGAAGCAGCCGCGGCACCCGCCGCGCGCGAGCGGAAGGCCACCCCGATCCAGGCCGTGCGCGGCATGAACGACGTGCTGCCCGACGAGGCGGCGCTATGGCAGCGCTTCGAGGACGCGGTGCGCGAGGTGTTCGGGCAATACGGGTACCGCAACCTGCGCGTGCCGGTGGTCGAAGCCACACCGTTGTTCGTGCGCGCGATCGGCGAAGTCACCGACGTCGTCGAGCACGAGATGTACACGTTCGAGGATCGGCTGAACGGCGAAAGCCTGACTCTGCGTCCCGAGGCGACCGCCGGCATCGTGCGTGCGGCGATCGAGCACAATCTGACCTACGAGCGGCCGCAGCGCGTCTGGACCGCCGGTCCGATGTTCCGCCACGAGCGGCCGCAAAAAGGCCGCTACCGCCAGTTTCACCAGTTCGACGTCGAGGCGCTGGGCTTTGCCGGACCCGACGTCGACGCCGAGCAGATCGTGATGCTGGCGCGGCTGTGGCGCCGGCTGGGGCTCGACGGCATCCGGCTGGAAATCAATTCGATCGGCGACGCCGAAGAGCGCCGCGCGCATCGCGCCGCGCTGATCGCGCACTTCGAGCGTCACCGCGAGCTGTTCAACCAGGATGAACAACGCCGGCTGCACGCGAATCCGCTGCGTATCCTCGACAGCAAGAACCCGGCGCTGCAATCGGCTATCGCGGCGGCGCCGAAGCTGATCGATTCGCTGGGTGACCCGGCGCGCGCGCATTTCGACGGCCTGCAGCAACTGCTCGGCGACCAAGGCATCCCATTCACGATCAACCCGCGGCTGGTGCGCGGGCTCGATTACTACAACCGCACGGTGTTCGAATGGGTCACCGACCGGCTCGGCGCGCAGGGCACGGTCACCGGCGGCGGCCGCTATGACGGACTGTTCGAGCAGCTCGGCGGGAAGCCTACGCCGGCCTGCGGCTTCGCGATCGGCAGCGAGCGCATGGTGCTGTTGCTGCAGGATGCCGGCATCGCGCCGGCGGCGGCGCTCGACGCCTACGTTGTCCACGTCGGCGCAGAGGCGCGCAGGCTCGCGCTTGCCGTTGCCGAGATGCTGCGCGATGCAGGGCTTTCGATCGCCGTCAACGCCGGCGGCGGCAGCTTCAAGGCGCAGATGAAAAAGGCCGACGTCAGCGGCGCGCGCTTTGCGCTGATCGTCGGCGAGGATGAAGCGGCGGCGAATCGCGTGACAGTAAAGCCGCTGCGCCACGCTGGCGACCAGATGATCGTGGCGCCCGGCGAGCTTGCTGCGCGCCTCGCCGCGCAGCACAACGACGGCGCCGCGCGCTGAAGCACACGCTGTCGCCTGATTCAACGTTCCCGAAGAGTCTCCGCTCGCGCGTCCAGCGCGATCATTTGAGCAAGGATGGAAGATGGCAGTCTACGATCTCGAAGAACAGGAAAAGATTGAGGACCTGAAGGCATGGTGGGCGCAATACGGCAAGTACGTCAGCGCCGTCGTTACCGCGATCGCCATCGTCGTCATCGGCGTGCAGGGGTGGCGCTGGTACCAGCGCACACAGGCCGAGCAGGCGAGCGTCCTCTACCAGGCGGTCAGCGACGCGGCGCGCGCGCAGGACGCGGCCAAGGCGAAGGATCCGGCGACCCAGATCGTGCAGCGCTACGCCGGCACGGCGTACGCGCCGCGGGCGGCGCTGCTGTACGCGAAGCTGCTCTACGACAAGGACGACCGGGCCGGGGCGAAGCAGCAGCTGCAATGGGTGGTCGACCATGCCGGCGAGGACGAGCTCAAGGCGATCGCGCGGTTCCGCCTCGCGCAGGCGCTGCTCGACGAAAAGAACTACGACGAGGCGCTGAAGACGATCGACGTCAAGACCGATGACGCATTCGTGGCGATCTACGCCGACCTGCGCGGCGACATCCTGGCTTCCGCCGGCAAGAAGGCCGAGGCGCGCGCCGCATACCAGATCGCGCTGGCCAAGATGGATCCCAAGTCGCAGTACCGCCCGTACGTGCAGGTCAAGCTCGATTCGCTCGGGGGCGCGCAATGATGCGCGGGGGCGCGGGCGCGCTTGTCGTCGCGGCCCTGCTGCTCGGCGGCTGCCAGAGCTTGCCCGAATCGTGGTCGTCGTGGCTGCCTTCTTCGCTGCCGACACCCTCGCTGACCTGGCTCGGCATCGGCAAGGACAAGCCCAAGCCCGGCCCGCTGCCGGCGTATCAGAGCATCGCAGTCGCGACCGTCAAGTGGCAGGTCGCTCTTGGCGTCAAGGGCGGCGCGAATTTTGCGCCAGCCGTGTTGTCGGACGTGATTTACGTGTCCGCTCCCGACGGCACGATCGTCAGCGTCGATGCGACGACCGGCCGGCAGAACTGGCGGATCAAGGCCGACAGGCCGCTGCAAGCCGGCGTGGGGGCGTCGCTGACCGCGCTCGCGGTGGGCACGCAGAAGGGCGAAGTGCTGGCGTTCGACAACAAGGGCAAGCCGCTGTGGCAGGCCAAGGTGTCGAGTGAAGTCGCCGGACCGCCGAAGTCGGCCGAGGGCAAGATCCTGGTCTGGTCGATCGACGGAAGAGTCTTTGCCTTTGCCGAGACCGACGGCAGCCAGAAATGGGTCTACCAGCGTCTGAATCCGTCGCTCACCGTACGCCGTTTCGTCGGCGGCACGCTCACCCGCGGCGCCGTGTTTACCGGCACCGCTGGCGGCAAGCTGCTCGCACTCGACGCGAACACCGGGACACTCGGCTGGGAGGCGAGTGTCGCGACCCCCAAGGGGGCGACCGAGCTCGAACGCATCGCCGACGTCACCAGCCTGCCGGTGGTGGACGGGAAGCAGGTCTGCGCGGTCGCGTTCCAGGGTCGAGTCGCGTGCTTCGAGCTGCAGCGCGGCACGCTGCTCTGGTCGCGCGACTTCTCGAGCCTCGCCGGCCTCGAGTTGGACGAGGAGTATCTGTACCTCACCGACGACAAGGGCAACGTGCACGCACTCGACAAGGCGACCGGCGCATCGGTCTGGAAGCAGGACAAGCTTGCCGCACGCTTTCCCAGCGGCCCGGCGCGCATCGGCGCCTATGTCGGCATCGTGGATGGCGAAGGCTACCTGCATCTGCTCGACCCCCGTACCGGCGCCCTCGTCGGCCGCGTCGCAACCGACGGCAGTGCCGCGCTGTCGCAACCCTATGGCGACGGCGATGCGATAATCTGGCAAAGCGCCGCCGGAAATCTCTTCAACGTCGGCGCAAGATAGACGGCGGCCGAACGTCGCTCCGCACGAGCGCGTGCAGAGCGCTGTCCAAGGCGCATGCCCGCATGCTACCCACGATCGTCCTCGTCGGCCGACCCAACGTCGGCAAATCGACGCTGTTCAACCGCTTGACGCAAACGCGCGCGGCGCTGGTCGCCGATTTTCCGGGCCTGACGCGCGACCGGCATTACGGACGCGGCCGCGGCGGCGATCGCCCGTACCTGGTCGTGGACACCGGCGGCTTTGAGCCGAAGGCGAAGACCGGCATTTATCACGCGATGGCCAAGCAGACGCGGCAGGCAATCGCCGAATCCGATGCCGTGATTTTCCTGGTCGATGCGCGCGAAGGTCTCGCCGCGCAGGACCGGACGATCGCCGATCTGCTGCGGCGCTCGGGCCGGCCGGTGCTGCTGGCGGTGAACAAGAGCGAGGGCCTGGCGGCGGAGCGTGCGGCTGCGGACTTTCACGAGCTCGGCCTAGGCACGCCGCTGCCGATCTCGTCCGCGCACGGCGACAACGTCAGCGACCTGGTCGAGCTTGCGCTGGCGGCGTGTCCGCCGCCGGCGCCGGCCGAGCCGGAAGAAGCAGCCGAACAGGGCGATCGACGGATCAAGGTCGCCATCGTCGGACGCCCGAACGTCGGCAAGTCGACCTTGATCAATACGCTGCTGGGTGAAGAGCGCGTGATCGCGTTCGACGAGCCGGGCACGACCCGCGACTCGCTATATCTCGACTTCGACCGCGGCACGCGGCATTACACGCTGATCGACACGGCGGGCGTGCGCAAGCGCGGCAAGGTCATCGAAGTGGTCGAAAAATTTTCGGTGATCAAGACGCTGCAGGCGATCGAGGATGCCAACGTCGTCGTGCTGCTGGTCGATGCGCAAGGCGACATATCCGAGCAGGATGCGCACATCGCCGGCTTCATCCTCGAGGCGGGTCGCGCGCTGGTCGTCGCGATCAACAAATGGGACGACCTCGATGCTACCGCGCGAGCCAACGTCAAGCGCGAGCTCGACCGGAAGCTCGGATTCCTGGGCTTCGCCGCCCAGCACACGATTTCCGCGCGCGACGGCAAGGGGATCGGCGTGCTGCTCAAGTCGATCGACGAAGCCTACGCCGCCGCGATGTCCAAGCTGCCGACGCCCAAGCTCACGCGGGCCCTGGCGCGCGCAGTCGAGCAGCAGCAGCCGCCGCGGACGGGCATGACGCGGCCCAAGTTGCGCTATGCGCACCAGGGGGGAATGAATCCGCCGCTGATCATCATCCATGGCACCTCGCTGGCGCACGTTCCGGCCACCTACCGACGCTACTTGGAACATTTCTTCCTCGACGTGTTCCAACTGCGTGGTACGCCCCTTAGGATACAATTCAAGACCGGCGCAAACCCCTATGCGGGCGCCGCCACGCACCGGCGGGGCCGCCGCTAGCGACCACGGGTCGGATCGATCGATCCATTCACTGACGGCCGCCGGGATCCGTGCCGCGGGCTAGGGAGCCTTGAAAGCCGCGGGTTGGAACATAAAGGTGCGGGCAAGAAGCCGCGCGCGGACTTTGCGCACAGCTTCCTACAACAAAGCGGAGCAACAACAATGAGCAACAAAGGGCAAATGCTACAAGACCCGTTCCTGAACACGCTGCGCAAAGAGCATGTCCAGGTTTCGATTTACCTCGTCAATGGCATCAAGCTGCAGGGGCAGATCGAATCGTTCGATCAATATGTCGTCCTGCTCAAGAACACGGTCACGCAAATGGTGTACAAGCACGCGATTTCGACCGTCGTTCCGGCCCGCGCGATCACGGTGCCGACGCAGGAAAACGACCGCGAAGCTTGACCCGCGGCAGCGGACGGACGCCGGCGGCCGCCGGCATCGGCGGTCCCGACCGCGTAACCGGGCAAGCGCCCGCGGCGGCCGCCGCCGGCTCGCGCATGCCTGAATTGCAGAATGGACGCGACCGCGCGCTGCTGGTCGAAGTCGATCTCGGTGCGGGTGAGGCCGACGCGCGGCTGGCCGAGCTGAAAGACCTCGCCGCTTCGGCGGGCGCCGAAGTCGCGGACATCGTTACCGCGCGACGCGCCCGGCCCGATCCGGCCCTGTTCGCCGGCCGCGGCAAGGTGGACGAAATCGCCGCACGGCGCGTCGCGACCGATGCCGATCTCGTTATCTTCGACCATGCGCTATCCGGCGCGCAGCAGCGCAACCTCGAACGCGCATTGCAATGCCGCGTCGTCGATCGCGTCAGCCTGATCCTCGACATTTTCGCGCAACGCGCGCAAAGCGCCGAAGGCAAGTTGCAGGTCGAGCTCGCGCAGTTGCAGCATTTGTCGACGCGGCTGGTCCGCGGCTGGACCCACCTGGAACGACAGACCGGCGGCATCGGCCTTCGCGGCCCGGGCGAAACGCAGCTCGAGACCGACCGGCGGCTGATCGGAACCCGGGTCAAGATGCTGAAGTCGCGGCTGGCGCGCATCGCGAGCCAGCGCGAGACGCAGCGCCGGGCGCGCCGCCGCGCCGCGGTCAGGAACGTCGCGCTGGTCGGTTACACGAATGCGGGCAAGTCGACCTTGTTCAATCGGCTGACCGGCGCGACCAGCTATACGGCCGACCAGCTGTTCGCGACCTTGGACACGACCTTGCGCCGCGTGGTGCTGCCCGGCGCGGAAACGGTCGTCCTGTCGGACACCGTCGGTTTCGTGCGCGATCTGCCGCACGACTTGATCGCCGCGTTTCGCGCGACCTTGAAGGAAGCCGTGGACGCCGATCTGCTGCTCCACGTCGTCGATAACGCCCATCCGGGACGCGACGAGCAGATCGCGGCGGTCGACGCCGTTCTGACCGAAATCGGCGCCGACCAGGTGCCGCAGATCCTGGTTCGCAACAAGTGCGATGCCGGGGCTTGCGAGCCGGGCGTCGAGCGCGACGAATATGGTAAAATCCGCGCCGTTCGTCTGAGCGCGCTTACCGGCGCAGGCGTGCCGGAATTGCGCGCCGCGCTGGTCGAGCGGTTCCCCCGCCCCGGGGACCGGGCGGCGACCGCATGAAAAGCGCCGGCGCCCGACCACATCACCTACCTTCACCCGAATAGCGACCACCAGCCAGCGTTCCGCCATGTCACTCAACGACCCCCAGTGGGGTAAGCGCAACCGCACCGGTCCGCCCGATCTCGAGGAGATCTGGCGCAACGTCAATCGGCGGTTGAATACGATATTCGGCCGCAAGGAGCCCGAAGGGGGCGACGGCGGCCCGCCGCCGACCAAGTCCTCGTTCCCGATCGGCGGCGCGGGCATGCTGGGCGCGCTGGTCGTCGTCATCTGGCTGGCGAGCGGCTTCTATATCGTCGACGAAGGCCGGCGCGGCGTCGTCACGCGTTTCGGCAAATATACCGAGACCACGACGCCGGGACCGCGGTGGCATCTGCCATTCCCGATCGAGGCGGTCGAAGTCGTCGATTTCTCGCAGGTGAAAACCGTCGAGATCGGCTATCGCAACGGCAATCCCCGGAACAAGATCGCCAAGGAATCGCTGTTCCTGACCGACGACGAAAACATCATCGATATCCAGTTTGCGGTCCAGTACAACCTGAAGAGCGCGGCCGACTATTCGTTCAACGCGCGCAAGCCCGATGACGTCGTCGCACAGGTCGCGCAGACGGCGATGAGTGAGGTTGCCGGCCACAGCCAGATGGACTTCGCACTCTATGAAGGGCGCGCCCAGATCGCCACCGAAACGGAGAAGTTGATGCAGGCGATGCTCGACCGCTACGGCACCGGCATCTACGTGCAGAAGGTCACACTGCAGAACGCGTTGCCGCCGGATCAGGTCGCCGCGGCGTTCGACGATGCGGTCAAGGCGAAGCAGGATCGCGAGCGTCAGAAGAACGAGGGCCAGGCTTACGCCAACGACGTGGTGCCGCGCGCCCGCGGGCAGGCGTCGCGGCTGCTGCAGGAAGCCGACGGCTACAACGCCAGCGTCACCCAGCGCGCCGATGGCGACGCCAGCCGCTTCCGCCAGATCCTGGTCGAATACGCGAAGGCGCCGGCCGTGACCCGGCAACGCCTGTATCTCGACATGATGCAATCGGTGCTGGGCAACTCGAGCAAGGTGCTGATCGACCAGAAGGCCGGCAACAACCTGCTCTACCTGCCGCTCGATCAGCTGTTGAAACAGGGCGCTGCCGGCGCCGTCGCTGCCGACGCCACGCGTCCGGTGCCGGCGCCGCCCGAGGCGAGCGTGACGCTCGATCCGAGCCGCACGCGCGAGCTCTCGCGCAGCCGCGACGCGGGGGCTGGACGATGAAAGCCACGACACCGTTGCTCGCGCTGCTCGTTGCGGCATTGCTCGTGCTGTCGCAGTCGCTGTACACCGTCGATCAGAAACAGTACGCGATCAAGTTCCAGCTCGGCGAATTCATCGACGCCAAGACCGAAGCCGGCCTCTACCTCAAGGTGCCGCTGCTGCAGAACGTCAAATTCTACGACAAGCGGATCCTGCTGCTCGAGACCTCCGACCCCGACCGCGTGACGACATCCGAGAAGACGCCGCTGAAGGCCGACTTCATCGCGTACTGGCGGATCACCGACGTGCGCAAGTACTACCAGAGCGTGACCGGCGACGAAGAGACGGCGCGGCGCCGGCTGGCGCAGACGATACGCGCCAACCTGGCCGAGGAGATCAACAAGCGGACGCTGCACGAAGCGATATCGACCGAGCGCGAGAAAATCATGACGACGACGCGGCAAAAGGCCGACGCCGACGCCAAGTCGATCGGCGTCGAGGTCGTCGACGTGCGGCTGCGGCGGGTCGAGCTGCCCGACGAGGTGCTCGCCCAGGTCTACCAGCGCATGGAGTCGGAGCGCAAGCGGGTGGCCAACGAATTGCGCTCGCTGGGCGCGGCCGAATCGGAAAAGATCCGCGCCGATGCCGACCGCCAGCGCGAAGTCATTCTCGCCGACGCGTACAAGCAGGCGCAGAAGACCAAGGGCGAGGGCGACGCGAAGGCCTCCGCGACCTACGCATCCGCGTATGGACAGAATCCGGAGTTCTATTCGTTCTACCGCAGCCTCGAAGCCTATAAGACGACTTTTCGCAGCAAGGGCGACGTGATCGTGCTCGATCCGAGCGCCGAGTTCTTCCAGTACCTGAAGCAGCCGGGCGGCGGCCCTCCGGCCTCGCGCAGCAAGTAACGCTTTCGCCGACGGAAGAAGAAAAGTGCCGGACGCATTCGTTGCGGCATGCGCGCTGGTGCTGGTGCTCGAAGGGCTGCTGCCGCTGGTGGCGCCGCGACTGTGGCGCGACACGTTCCGCCGCATCACCGAGCTGTCCGACGGACAATTGCGCTTCATCGGCCTCGCGTCGCTGCTCACCGGCACAGCCGTCCTGCTGATATTCCATGCATAGCTGGATCCTTCCCGAATACATCGAGGATATCCTCCCGCCCGAGGCGGAGACGATCGAGCGCCTGCGGCGCACCCTGCTCGACCATTTCCGCGATCACGGCTACCGGCTGGTCCAGCCGCCGCTGATCGAGCATCTGGATTCGCTGTTGACCGGAACCGGGCACGATCTCGAGCTGCAGACGTTCAAGGTGATCGATCCGTTGTCCGGACGCCTGCTCGGCGTGCGCGCCGACATCACGCCGCAGGTCGCGCGCATCGATGCCCACCTGCTTAACGAGCCGGGCATCACCAGGCTCTGTTATGCCGGCAGCGTGCTGCGCACCGTCGTCGCCGGGCTCGCGCAGACGCGGGAAGTCCTGCAGATCGGCGCCGAGCTGTACGGCGATCCGCAGATCGGCGCCGACCGCGAAGTCCTGATGCTGCTGCTGTCGTCGCTCGGCGCGGTGGGCGTGCGCGGCCTGCACCTCGACCTGGGACACGTCGGCGTCTACCGGGCGCTCGCCAACGGCGCGCACATTGCCGGCAACGCCAGCGACAGCGCGATGTTCGCGGCCCTGCGCGGCAAGGACGCGCCGGCCGTCGCCGAGCTCGCCGCCAGCCTGCCCGCGGCCTGGCGTGACGCCTTCGCCGCGCTGCCGACGCTGTACGGGCCCGCCGACGAGGTGCTCGCGGCGGCGCGACGCCGGCTTCCCGACACGCCGTCGATCGCGGTCGCGCTGTCGGCGCTGGAAACCCTGGCGCAGGCCGCCGGCCCGGAGGTCGCGGCGCTGCACATCGATCTGGCCGATCTGCGCGGCTATCACTACCAGACCGGCGCGAGTTTCTCGGTGTTCACCGAAGGCGAAGCCAACGCGATCGGCCGCGGCGAGCGCTATGACGGCATCGGCAAGGCGTTCGGCCGCGCTCGTCCCGCAACCGGCTTTACCCTCGACCTGCGCCAGCTCGCCGCCTTGAGCGGCGTCGCCGGACAGAATTGAAAGCGATGGCGCGCATGGGCAGGAACGTCGTGGTCATCGGCACGCAGTGGGGCGACGAAGGCAAGGGCAAGGTCGTCGACTGGCTGACCGAGCACGCACAGGGCGTCGTGCGGTTCCAGGGCGGCCATAACGCCGGACACACGCTGGTCATCGCCGGCAGGAAGACCGTGCTGCGGCTGATTCCGTCCGGCATTCTGCGGCCGAAGGTCCGAGCCTACATCGGCAACGGCGTCGTGCTGTCGCCGTCGGCATTGCTGCAGGAAATCGGCGAGCTGGAGGCGGCAGGCATCGAGGTGCGCTCGCGGCTTTCGATCTCGCCCGCATGTCCGCTGGTGCTCGAGTGCCACGTCGCCCTCGACCAGGCGCGCGAAGCATCGATGGGCGATACGCGCATCGGCACGACCGGACGCGGCATCGGCCCGGCCTACGAAGACAAGATCGCGCGGCGTGCAGTGCGCCTGCAGGATCTGTTCTATCCCGACCGGTTCGCCGCGAAGCTCAAGCCGCTGATCGAATATCACAACTTCGTGCTGACGCAATTTTTCAACCGCGACGCGGTTCCCTACGAAAAAACACTCGACGACGCATTGGCGCTCGCGCCGGCGCTGCTGCCGATGGTCGGCGATGTCGCCGCGTTGCTGCAGGACGCGCGCCGCCGCGGCGATTCGCTGCTGTTCGAGGGTGCGCAGGGCGCATTGCTCGATATCGACCACGGGACCTATCCGTACGTCACCTCGTCGAACTGCCTGGCCGGCGCGGCCGCGCCGGGCACCGGCATCGGCCCGCAGATGCTCGATTACGTGCTGGGCATCGTCAAGGCGTACACGACGCGCGTCGGCACCGGCCCGTTCCCCACCGAGCTGACCGACGAGATCGGCGCGGGGCTCGCCAAACGCGGCAACGAATTCGGCTCGGTCACCGGTCGCCCTCGCCGCTGCGGCTGGCTCGACGTCGCGGCGCTGAAGCGCTCGCTGCAGCTCAACGGCGTCGACGGGTTGTGCATCACCAAGCTCGATGTCCTCGACGGCATGCCGGCGATCCGCATCTGCACCGGCTACCGGGTCAACGGCGCGCCGTTACCGTTGTTGCCGATCGGCGCCGACGCGGTCGCCGAATGCAAGCCGGTATACGAGGACATGCCCGGCTGGCCGGAAAGCACGCTCGGTGTCGACCGCTTCGACGCGCTGCCCGCGCCGGCGCGGGCGTACCTCCGCCGCATCGAGCAATTGACCGACGTGCCGATCGCGATGGTCTCGACCGGCGCCGAGCGCGACGAGACGATCCTGCTGCATCATCCGTTCCATTAAAGTTACACGCCGACGATGAGCCTGCACATCAGCTGGCAGCAATACAATATCCTGGTCGAGCGTCTTGCGCTGCAAGTATATGAATCGGCGTGGCGCTTCAACCAGGTGATCTGCATCGCGCGCGGCGGGCTGCGCGTCGGCGACGTGCTGTCGCGGATCTACGAGCTGCCGCTGGCGATACTGTCGACGCATTCGTACACGGCCGAGGGTGGAAAGCTGCGCGGACAACTGGTCATCGCCGAGCACATGACGATGACGGCGCCCCGGCTCGGCGACCGGGTGCTGCTGGTCGACGACATGGTCGACTCCGGCCACACGCTCGCCGCGGTCGACAAGGAGCTGCCGCAGCGCTTTCCCCATATCACCGACATGCGTACGGCCGTCGTCTGGTACAAAGGCTGTTCGGTGTTCAAGCCCGACTACTATGTCGATTATCTGCCCGACAGCCCGTGGATACACCAGCCGTTCGAGGTCTACGACACCCTCCGGCCGGCGGAGCTGAAGGCACGCGTGGCCGCCGCGACCGGAGCCGATCGATGAATGCGCTGAGTTGCGCCGACATCCTGGCCGGCCGCGCGCCGCAGGACGCTCCCGTCACCTTGCAGGGCTGGGTGCGTACGCGGCGCGACTCGAAGGCCGGCATATCGTTCGTCCACCTGTCCGACGGGTCGGGCTTCCACCCGGTGCAGGTGGTCGCGCCGAACACGCTGCCCAACTATGCGAGCGAGATCGCGCGGCTCACCGCGGGCTGCGCAGTCGAAGCGACCGGCATGATCGTTCCCTCCCCCGCCAAGGGACAGCCGTTCGAGATGCAGGCCAGCGCGCTCAAAGTCGTCGGCTGGGTCGACGACCCGGACTCCTATCCGATCCAGCCGAAGCCGCATACGCTCGAGTTCCTGCGCGAAGTAGCGCATTTGCGGCCGCGCACCAACGTCATCGGCGCGGTCAGCCGCGTCCGCCACACGATCGCGCAGGCCGTGCATCGCTTTTTCGACCAGCAGGGCTTCGTCTGGATCAACACGCCGATCATCACCACCTCCGACGCCGAGGGTGCGGGCGAGCTCTTCCGCGTGTCGACGCTGGATCTCGCCAACTTGCCGCGCACCGCGCAGGGCGGAGTCGACTTCGGCGCCGACTTCTTCGGACGCGAGGCCTTCCTCACCGTCTCCGGGCAGCTGAACGTCGAAACCTACTGCATGGCTCTGTCCAAGGTGTATACGTTCGGGCCGACGTTTCGCGCCGAGAATTCGAACACCAGCCGGCATCTGGCGGAGTTCTGGATGATCGAGCCCGAGATCGCGTTTGCTGACCTCTCCGACAATGCGGCACTCGCCGAGGCGCTGCTCAAGCACATTTTCCGGACCGTGCTCGACGAGCGCGCCGACGACATGGCGTTTTTCGAGGAACGGATCGAAAAAGGCGTGATCGCCAAGCTGCAGGGAATGATAGACGCCGAGTTCGTACGCATGGATTACGAAGATGCGATCAGCATTCTCGAGAAGGCGACGCAGAAGTTCGAGTTTCCGGTGCGGTGGGGGATGGACCTGCAGTCCGAGCACGAGCGCTACGTGTCGGAGAGCTACGTCCGCGGGCCGGTGATCCTGGTCAACTACCCGAAGGAGATCAAGGCGTTCTACATGCGGCTGAACGACGACGGCAGGACGGTCGCCGCGATGGACGTGCTGGCGCCCGGCATCGGCGAGATCATCGGCGGCAGCCAGCGCGAGGAGCGGCTCGATGTCCTCGACGCGCGGATGGCCGCTGCCGGCATGGACATCGAGCACTACGCCTGGTATCGCGACCTGCGCCGTTACGGCACGGTGCCGCACGCCGGGTTCGGCCTGGGCTTCGAGCGCACGATCGCCTACGTGACCGGGCTCGCGAACGTGCGCGACGTGATCCCGTTTCCCCGATCGCCGGGTAACGCGCGCTATTGAAATGCGACGGGGTGCCGCTTCAGCGCGGCCGCAAATTCACCGCGGCCGGCGTTTCGGAACCGTGGAATCTGCCGGTGCCCTCGAGCACGAGCTCGGTGCCGCTGGCCTTGGTCAACATCATCGTGATCGCGCCGCAGGTTCGGCTGGTGGCCGGCGCGCTGATGTCGAGCACGCCGTTGCGATACGTGCCGGTGAACGGCACGGCGGATATCTGACAGGTGCGTCCGTTCCAGTTCAGCGTACCTTTGAGATTGCCGTCGGCGTCCTGCGAACTGATCGAAATCGACCACGGCGCAGTCGTCTTTTTTCCCGGTTCGGGCGTCGTTGAGCCGATGCCCGCCAGCTGCGCGGGCAATTTTTCTTCGTCGGCGCCGGCTGACGGCGCGACACAGCAGATCAGGACGAACAACGCGGTCAATGCGGCCAGTCTCATCGAACGGCTCTCCCGAGCGCATGTCAAAAAAACGAAAGCCCGCATGGGCGCGGGCGTGTATCGATTGCCGGCATCCTCCGGCCGGGCCGGATGCTACGATGGTGCCCAGAAGAGGACTCGAACCTCCACAGTGTTGCCACCGCTAGGACCTGAACCTAGTGCGTCTACCAATTCCGCCATCTGGGCTGTATTAATGGCTGTACTGAGGGCCGTACTGAGGACTGTACGTCAGACTAGCCGGTAATTTTACGAAAGAGTGACTTTCTTGTCAAAAAAGCAACGCAGCACCGCCGCGACCCGCGGCGGATCGAAGACTGCAACCAACGATGCCACTGCGCCTTCGCGCGACCAAGCGACCGCGATCTCGCCTCGACCCGGCTCGCGCCTGAGCTCGTCCGCCGAACCCCTGTCCGGCCGCCGTGCCCGCCGCTCGCGCGGCGATGTCGCGATTCCCGAACGCGAACAGATACTGCAGGCGCTGCGCGAACACGGCGTGCCGATGCCCGCTGAACAACTGGCGAAGCTTCTCGGCGTGGACGGCGAGGCCGAGCGTGAAGCGTTCGCCGGCCGTCTGGCGGCGATGGAGCGCGACGGCCAGCTGATGACCAACCGCAAGGGCCAGCTTTGCGTCGTCGCCAAGCTCGACCTCGTGACCGGAACGGTGCAAGGCCACCCGGACGGCTTCGGCTTTCTCGTTCCCGACGACGGCAGCCCGGATCTGTTTCTGTCGCCGAAGGAGATGCACAAGACGCTGCATGGCGATCGCGCGACCGCGCGGATCGTCGGCGTCGACCGCCGCGGCCGGCCGGAAGGCGCGATCGTCGATGTGCTCGAGCGGGCCAATCGCGAAGTCGTCGGCCGCGTCCACGAAGAGCGCGGCATCTGGTACCTGGTCGCGGAAAACAAGCGCATCAGCCAGGACATCCTGATCCCGCCCGACATGCGCGGCAGCGCGCAGCCGGGGCAGGTCGTCGTCGCCGAAGTGATCGAGCAGCCGTCGGCGCACCGCGAAGCGCTGGCGAAGGTGATCGAGGTTCTGGGCAACTACACCGATCCCGGGATGGAGATCGAGATCGCGCTGCGCAAGCACGACCTGCCCTACCGGTTTTCAGCCGCCGCGCAGCGGCAGGCGGGGCGCTTTCCGCACGAAGTGCAGAAGGCCGACCGCAAGGGCCGCACCGATCTGACCACCCTGCCGCTGGTGACGATCGACGGCGAAACCGCGCGCGATTTCGACGACGCCGTCTATTGCGAGCGCGGCGCCAAGGGTTTCCGCCTGATCGTCGCGATCGCCGACGTCAGCCACTATGTCGCCGACGGCGACGCCCTCGACGGCGACGCGCGCGATCGCGGCACCTCGGTCTATTTTCCGCGGCGCGTCATCCCGATGCTGCCCGAGCAGCTGTCGAACGAGCTGTGTTCGCTCAAGCCCGCGGTCGACCGCCTGTGCGTGGCGTGCGAAATGACGATCAGCGCCGACGGCGAGATCGAGAGTTACAAATTCTTTCCCGCGGTAATGCATTCGCGCGCGCGGCTCACTTACAACCAGGTATGGGACTGGCTGTCGCAGCCCAAGGCGCGGACGAAGGAAGCGGCCGCGGTGCTTCCGCACCTCGAGAACCTGTACGCGCTGTACAAGGTGCTGGCCGCCGCGCGCGCCCGCCGCGGCGCGATCGATTTCGAAACGATCGAGCTCGAGCTCAAGTTCGACGCGCAGGGCAAGATCGAGACGATCGTTCCGGTCATGCGCAACGACGCGCACAAGCTGATCGAGGAATGCATGCTGGCGGCCAACGTCTGCGCCGCCTCCTACCTGCTCGAGCGGAAGCAACCGGCGCTCTACCGTGTGCACGAGGGGCCGACGCCGGAAAAGCTCACCGCGCTAAAGGAATTCCTCGCCGGCTCGGGGCTGTCGATCGGCGGCGGCGAGTCTCCGACACCGGCCGACTATGCGAAGCTGCTGACGCAGATCAAGGGGCGCCCCGATTTCAACCTGCTGCAGACCGTGCTGCTGCGCTCGCTGCAGCAGGCCGTCTACAGCCCCGACAACGAGGGTCACTTCGGTCTCGGTTACGACGCGTATACGCATTTCACTTCGCCGATCCGCCGCTATCCGGACCTGCTGATCCATCGCTGCATCAAGGCCTGCCTCTCCGGCACCCGCTATCAGCCGGCCGGCGCGACCTGGTCGGAGCTGGGTGTGCACTGCTCGCAGACCGAGCGACGCGCGGACGATGCGACGCGAGACGTCGAGAACTGGCTCAAATGCTTTTTCATGCAGGACAAGGTCGGCGAGATATTCATGGGCACGGTCAGCGGCGTCACGCATTTCGGCCTGTTCGTCACGCTCGACGGCCTCAACGTCGATGGGCTGGTGCATGTGACCGAGCTCGGCAACGACTATTTCCACTACGACGCCGTGCGCCACGCGATGAGCGGCGAGCGAAGCGGCAAGGTCTACCGGCTGGCCGACCGCATCATGGTGAAAGTCGCCCGGGTCGATCTCGAATCGACCAAGATCGATTTCGTGCTGGCCGGCGACGATATTGCCGCGGCTCCTCCGAAAAAGAAAACGCGACAGGGCCGGAAGCCCTGACGCGTCGTTGTTTCTGTGCGAATCCGTTACCGCGGCGGCCCGGCCGGATCGGACTCGCCCGAGTTTTAGCGGTTGGGTTGCGGCGTCATTCGCAGATACGGCTTCAGCGCCTTGAAGCCCTTGGGAAATTTCTGCTTCAGCACTTCGGGATCCTGCAGCGACGGGACGATCACCACGTCATCGCCGTTCTTCCAGTTGCCCGGCGTCGCCACGCTGTGATACTCGGTCAGCTGCAGAGAATCGATCACGCGCAGCACTTCGTCGAAATTGCGCCCGGTCGACGCCGGATAGGTGATGATCAGCCGGATCACCTTCTTCGGATCGATGACGAACAGCGAGCGCACCGTCGCGGTCGCGCTGGCGTTTGGATGGATCATGTCGTACAGCGTCGAGACCTTGCGGTCGGCGTCGGCGATGATCGGGAAGTTGACTTTGGTGTTCTGTGTCTCGTTGATGTCGTTGATCCACTTCTTGTGCGATTCGACCGGGTCGACCGACAGCGCGATCACCTTGACGTTGCGCTTGGCGAACTCGTCCTTGAGCTTGGCGGTCAATCCGAGCTCGGTCGTGCACACCGGGGTGAAGTCGGCAGGATGCGAGAACAGCACGCCCCAGCTGTCGCCCAGCCATTTGTGAAAACTGATCGGGCCCTCGCTCGATTCCTGGGTGAAATCGGGGGCGGTGTCGCCAAGACGCAGTGACATGGTTTTCTCCTCGTCATACCGGTTGGATCACATATAATACGCCGCGCTCGCGCCGGGGAGTAGAAGCAATGGCACTATCATCATGGCCGCGCCAACCGCGGTGATGGTGGCGCGAACTTCCGACCTTCCTCGATCCGATGCGACGATCCCCTGACCGCAACTCGCCCTTGGCGCGGAGACCGCGATGACGGCGGAAAGCGCCGCCGCGACGCGCCTGGTCGTGCAGGCGCCCGACATCGACACGCGGGCCCTGAAAGCGCTGGCAAAGCTCGCCGGCGCCGAGCGGATCGACGCGGTGTCGCGGGGCGCCGATCAGGCGTTCGCTCTGACCCCTGCCGGCAATGCGGGCGAAGTCGCCGCGTACTGCGCGCAGGAATCGCTGGATTGCGCGTTCGTCCCGCCGGGGCAGCGCCTCGACCGCGTGCGCCTGCTGGCGATGGACATGGATTCGACCTTGATCACCATCGAATGCGTCGACGAAATCGCCGACATGATGGGTATCAAGAAAGAGGTCGCGGCGATCACGGCGAGCGCGATGCGCGGTGAAATCGATTTCCGCCAAAGCCTCACACGCCGCATCGCGCTGCTGCGCGGGCTGGACATCGCTGCGCTGCAGCGCGTCTACGACGCGCGGCTCGGGCTCTCTCCAGGCGCCGAGCGACTGCTGGCCGGCATGCGCGCCGTCGGCGCCCAGTCGCTGCTGGTCTCGGGCGGATTCACTTTTTTCACCGAGCGGCTGAAGGCTCGCCTCGGACTCGACCATACGTGCGCCAACACGCTGGAGATCGCCGAGGGCAAGCTGACCGGCCGCCTGATCGGACCGATCGTCGACGCCGAGGCGAAGGCCGCGTGCTTCGAGCGCCTGCGCGCGACGCTTGCCGCGGGCGGCGGCCTGGCGGTGGCGATCGGCGACGGGGCGAACGACCTGCCGATGCTGGGCGCCGCCGACGTCAGCGTCGCCTACCGCGCCAAGCCGATCGTGCGCGCCCGCGCGACCTATGCGATCGACCACTGCGGGCTCGACGCCGTCCTCAATCTCTTCGCGTAGCGACTGCCTTAAGCCAGCGCGGGCCGCAGGAACGCGACGATGTTCCACACCGCGAGCACGGCGAGCACCGCCCAGGTCAGCGCGATGCCGGCGGAGCGACCGACCGAGCTCCCGCTGACACGCGACAGGGCGGCGGCATGCACGACGCGGGCCAGAATGAATACTATGCCGCACACATGCAGCAGCAGCGGCGCCGCGCGATTCTCCTCGGCGATCAAAAGCAGCAGCAACACGGGCAGCCCCCACTCGACCGCGTTGGCGTGGACGCGAATCGCGCGCTCGAGCTGGGCGTCGCCGCCGGCACCGAGACCGATGCCCATGCGGCGGCGCCGCCGCGACACCAGCAACGCGAGGGCGACCAGCAGCAGCGCGAATACACCCGTATAGAGCGCGCTGATCATCGGCATCGGTGCGGGATTCATTCGTCGCTCTCCTCGATCCACAGCATCTGGATGGCCTCGAGTATCTTTTCGCCCGAGTGCTTGGGGTCGTCGTCGAAGCCGGGCAGCGCGATCACCCAGCGGTGCAGATCGGTGAAGCGCACACTCGCCGGATCGACGTCCGGGTGACTCTCGGCCAGCGCGATCGCGATGTCGCGCGAGTCAACCCACTTCATTTGGTCGTCTCTTTGGCGTAGTTGATCGTGTACTTCGGAATCTCGATCACCAGCTTGGTGTTGCCGACCTTGGCCTGACACGACAGTCGCGACACCGGCGTCAGGCCCCAGGCCCGGTCGAGCAGATCGTCTTCGTCCTCCGACGAGGGCGAAAGCGAATTGAAGCCCTCCCGCACGATGACATGGCAGGTCGTGCACGCGCAGGACTTTTCGCAGGCGTGCTCGATCTCGATCTTCTGATCGAGCAGATTATCGCAGATCGACTCGCCTTCGGTCGCCTCGAAGGTCTTGCCTTCGGGACAGAGCTCCGCGTGCGGCAGCACGACGATTTCGGTCATCGCGGGCTAAGCCTCAACCCAGGGCGTCGACGCTGCGACCGGTCAGCGCACGCCCGACGCCGCGGTTCATGCGGCGGGCGGCGAATTCTTCGGTTGCAGCGTTCAGCGCGCTCACCGCGTTGACGAGCGCGTGATGGTCGTCCTGACCGGCAAGCCGGCGGACCGCGGCGAGCGCATCGTCGATCGGGATGCGCTCGGCGGCGGTAAGCAGGTCTCCGTCCGAGCGCAGCGCTCCTTCGGTGGCATCGACGATGCGCTCCGCCTCGACGCGGGTCTCGGCGGCAGCGCGTGCGACCATGTCCGGCGCGGCATTGGCGAACGATTCCTGCAGCATGCGGGCGATCTCGTCGTCGGACAGGCCGTACGAGGGCTTGACCACGATCGATGCCTCGACGCCCGTCGTCTGCTCGCTCGCGGATACCGCCAACAGACCGTCGGCGTCCACCTGGAATGTCACCTTGATGCGCGCGGCGCCGGCAACCATCGGCGGAATGCCGCGCAACTCGAAGCGAGCCAGCGACCGGCAGTCGGCGACGCGCTCACGCTCGCCCTGCACGACGTGCAGCGCCATCGCGGTCTGCCCGTCCTTGAACGTGGTGAATTCCTGCGCGCGGGCGATCGGTATCGTCGCGTTGCGCGGGATGATTTTTTCGGTAAGCCCGCCCATCGTCTCGAGTCCCAGCGACAGCGGAATCACGTCGAGCAGCAGCCAATCCTCGTCGCTCGCGCGGTTGCCGGCCAGCACATTGGCCTGGATCGCGGCGCCGAGCGCAACGACCTCGTCCGGATTCAGATTGTTGAGCGGCGCCTGGCCGAAAAACTCGGCGACTGCCCGCTGGATCTGCGGCATGCGCGTCGCGCCGCCGACCATCACCACGCCTTTGATGTCCGCCGGCGTGAGCCGGGCATCGCGCAGCGCCTTCCTGACCGGAGCGAGCGTCTTCGCCACCAGCGTCTGGCTGATCGTCTCGAATTCTGCAGCGGTGAGCGTCGCGGCGATCGTGTCGCCCGACTGCAGCGTAGCGTTGAACCTGACGTCGTCGCGCGTCGTCAGCGCTTCCTTGACCTCGCGCGCCTGGGCCATCAGCATCCGGGCGTCGCCCGGCGACACCGGCCCGACGCCTGCGGCCTCGAGCGCCCAGCAATAGATGCGGTGGTCGAAGTCGTCGCCACCGAGTGCTGTGTCGCCGGCGGTCGCCAACACTTCGAAAACACCGCGCGAGAGCTTCAGTATCGACAGGTCGAACGTGCCGCCGCCCAGGTCGTAGACGGCGTAGGTTCCTTCCGAGGCGTTGTCGAGGCCGTAGGCGATCGCGGCGGCCGTCGGCTCGTTCAGCAGGCGCAGAACATTGAGGCCGGCCAGCCGGGCCGCATCCTTGGTCGCCTGCCGCTGCGCATCGTCGAAATAGGCAGGCACGGTGACGACCGCGCCATCCAAACCGCCGCCCAATGTTTTTTCCGCGCGCTCGCGCAGCGCGCCGAGAATCTCGGCCGAGATTTCGACCGGCGTGCGGATGCCGGCGCGCGTGGCGATCTGCACGATGCCCGGTGAATCGACAAAGCGATAGGGAAATCGGCGCGCGTCGGCGAGATCGGGCAACGCCCGCCCCATCATGCGCTTGACCGAGACGATGGTGTTCTGCGGATCGGAAATCTGCGCCGCGTGCGCGTCGTACCCGACTTCGACGCCTTCCGGCGCGTAGCGCACGATCGACGGCAGCAGCCGGCGCCCCTGCGCGTCGGGCAGCACATCGGCGCTGCCTTCGCGAACGGTGGCGACCAGCGAATTGGTGGTTCCGAGGTCGATGCCGACAGCGAGCCGCGACCGGCGCGGCTCGGGCGCCTGCCCCGGTTCGGCAATCTGCAGCAGAGCCATCAGTTTTCGATCCCGCCGATGGCCGCGTCGATATCGGCGGCGAGCTTGGACAGGAACTGTAGTTCGCGCACGCTTGCGCGCGCCGATTCCCAGCTCTGCCGGCTATCCAGCGTCTCGGCCAGCGCCGGCTCGAGCGCGGCAATCTCGGCGCGCACCTGCCCGAGCAGCGCTTCCAGCCGAGCGGTATCGCCGGCAATCCGGGCCTCGTCGACCGCTTCGCGGCGCTCGAGCTGGCGCTCGAGGAAGTCGATCGGCAACGCGGTATCGGTTTCCGACGTCGCATCGACGCCGTGCAGCGACAGCAGATACTGGGCGCGCCCGACCGGGTCCTTCAGCGCGCGATAAGCCTCGTTGACCCGCGCCGACGACTGCAGCGCCAGCCTGCGCTCGCCTTCGCCGGCCGCGGCGAACCGGTCCGGGTGCACTTGCGTCTGCAGCGCCCGGTACGCGGCATCGAGCCGCGCCGCGTCGAAGCGATAGCGCGGCGGCAGTCCGAACAACGCGAAATAGTCCTGTGAGAAGTCGATCACTGAGCGATCACTGATTGCCGTCTCGGATTTTCGATGGCGGCTCGGCGCGGCGTCCGCCGTCGCGAAAACCGCGTCAGCCTAGGAGCGCGCCCGAGACAGTACGACAATGGTACGGCGAGGGCGCGCGACAACGGATGGCGCGGTTTCTCGCGGCGGCTAGACGTTGAAGGATTCGCCGCAGCCGCACTCGTCCTTTACGTTCGGATTGTTGAACTTGAATCCTTCGTTGAGGCCCTCGCGCGCGAAATCGAGCTCGGTGCCGTCGAGATAAGGCAGGCTTTTCGGATCGACGACGACGTTGATGCCCCGGCTCTCGAAGTGAAGGTCTTCGGGCCTGATCTCGTCGACGAATTCGAGCTTGTAAGCCAGCCCGGAGCATCCGGTCGTGCGCACGCCCAGACGCAGGCCGACCCCCTTGCCGCGCTTCTCCAGGAAGCCCGCGACGTGCTTGGCCGCGCTCTCGGTCAGGGTAATCGCCATGCCTGCTTCGCCCTTTCCGGAGTCAAGCCGCGGCCGCAACGCGCGGCGCGGCGGCGGCTTCGCCGCTGTCGTCGTGCTTCTTCTTGTAATCGGCCACCGCTGCCTTGATCGCGTCTTCGGCCAGGATCGAGCAGTGGATCTTGACCGGCGGGAGCGCCAGCTCTTCGGCGATCTGCGTGTTCTTGATCGTCAGCGCCTGGTCGAGTGTCTTGCCCTTGACCCATTCGGTGACCAGCGACGACGAAGCGATCGCCGAGCCGCAGCCGTAAGTCTTGAACTTGGCGTCCTCGATGCGTCCGTCGGCGCCAACCCGAATCTGCAGCTTCATCACGTCACCGCAAGCGGGCGCACCGACCATGCCGGTGCCGACCGCGTTGTCGTCCTTGGCGAACGAGCCGACGTTGCGCGGGTTTTCGTAGTGATCCAGTACCTTGTCGCTGTATGCCATTTCAGTCTCCAGATAACTCCACTGACTTCATTTGACGCTAACTGCACTTGACCGGACAGTTATTGCGTCAGCGCAGCTGACGCAATAACTGCTAGTGAGCCGCCCATACAACTGTATCTAGATCGATCCCCTCTTTGAACATCTCCCACAGCGGCGAGAGCTCGCGCAGCTTGTCGATCTTCCGCTTCAACAGATCGATCGTGTAATCGACTTCTTCCTCGGTCGTGAAGCGGCCGACGGTGAACCGGATCGAGCTGTGCGCCAGCTCGTCGCTGCGTCCCAGCGCGCGCAGCACGTACGACGGCTCGAGCGAGGCCGACGTGCACGCCGAGCCCGACGACACCGCGACGTCTTTGATCGCCATGATCAGGCTTTCGCCCTCGACGAAGTTGAAGCTCACGTTCAGGTTGTGCGGGACCCGGCGCTCCATGTCGCCGTTCAGATGCGCTTCCTCGATCTGCGACAGCCCCTGCCAGAGCTTGTCGCGCAGCATCCGTATCCGATCGTTGTCGGTCGCCATCTCGAGTCGCGCCAGACGGAAAGCTTCGCCCATGCCGACGATCTGATGCGTCGCCAGCGTGCCCGATCGCATCCCGCGCTCGTGACCACCGCCGTGCATCTGCGCCTCGATACGTACCCGCGGCTTGCGCCGGACGAACAGCGCGCCGACGCCTTTGGGCCCATAGGTCTTGTGCGCCGAAAAACTCATCAGGTCGACCTTCAGCGTCGACAGATCCACCGGTATCTTGCCGGTCGCCTGCGCCGCGTCGACGTGGAAAATGATGCCGCGGCCGCGGCAGATCTCGCCGATCGCCGGGATGTCCTGGATGACGCCGATCTCGTTGTTGACGAACATCACCGAGACCAGGATCGTATCCGGGCGCAGCGCCGCCTTGAATGCTTCGAGGTCGAGCAGCCCATCCGGCTTGACGTCGAGATAGCTGACTTCGAAGCCGTCGCGCTCGAGCTCGCGCATCGTGTCGAGCGTGGCCTTGTGCTCGGTCTTGACGGTGATAAGGTGCTTGCCCTTGTCCTTGTAGAAATGCGCGGCGCCCTTCAGCGCGAGGTTGATCGACTCGGTCGCGCCCGAGGTCCAGACCAGCTCCTTCGGGTCGCAATGGACGAGCTTCGCGACTTCGTCGCGCGCCTCCTCGACCGCCTTTTCGGTTTCCCAGCCGAACGCGTGCGAACGCGAGGCCGGATTGCCGAAATGCTCGGTCAGGTACGGAATCATCTTGGCCGCGACCCGCGGATCCACCGGCGTCGTCGCCGAATAATCGAGATAAATCGGTTTCTTCATCGTCGTCTCAAATGCCTTTATGCCACCGGCGCCGGCTCGGATTTCTTGCCGGCCAGCGCGCGATGATCCTGCAGCACGTTGACTTCGCGCTTGTCCTGCTGCCGCACCAACTGCTCGAGCGACACCGAATGGAGGAACGAGAAGATGTGCGTGTTCAGGCTCGCCCAGAGCTCGTGCGTCATGCACCGTCTGTCGTCCAGGCAATTTTCCTTGCCGCCGCACTGGGTCGCGTCGATCGGCTCGTCGACCGCGAGAATGATGTCGGCGACCGACACCGCGGTTGCATCGCGCGCCAGGTTGTAGCCGCCGCCGGGACCGCGCACGCTGTCGACCAGCCCGTGCCGGCGCAGCTTGCCGAACAATTGCTCGAGGTAGGACAAGGAAATCTTCTGCCGGTCCGATACGGCTGCCAAAGTCACCGGCCCCTTGCCGTTGTGCATCGCTACGTCAATCATCGCCGTCACGGCGAATCTTCCTTTGGTCGTCAGTCTCATGATCGCCTGCCTTCTTCCCCCGGTCGTTCCCCTGTTTTCATAGCTAAATTCTACAATTCCCGACTAGTTTAGTCAACTAAAAACCCTACTAGTTCAGTCAAGTAAGCGGGTCAGCTGGGCCGGGTCGAAGCTGTCGGCCGTCGCCTTGGCGTCGCTGCAATCGACACCCTCATGCTGCAGATGTTCGATCAGCTTCTGCAGGCGCTCGTCGGTGGCGGCCGCATGGTCGAGCAGCGAGTGGATGGCCTGGACCATGGGATCGTTCATGTCCGCGCCGATCCCGTAGGCGGAAAAGCCGATCCGGGCCGCGTGCGCCTCGCGCCGGACGGCATCGTCGCCGGTCAGGATGCGCGCCGGGATCCCGACCGCGGTCGCCCCGGCCGGGACGTCCCGCACGACTACCGCGTTGGACCCGACTTTTGCCCCGTCCCCGACCAGGACCGGCCCCAGGACCTTGGCGCCGGCGCCCAGGACGACGGCACGCCCCAAGGTCGGATGCCGCTTACCCGCCTTCCACGACGTGCCTCCCAAGGTGACGCCATGGTAGAGCGTGCAGTCGTCGCCGATTTCGGCCGTTTCACCGATGACGACGCCCATGCCGTGATCGATGAACACCCGCCGGCCGATGGTCGCGCCGGGGTGGATTTCTATGCCGGTCAGCCAGCGCCCCCAGTGCGACAGCCAGCGCGCGAGCCAGCGCGCGCCGCCGCGCCAGAGCCGGTTGCTCACTGCGCGGTGCCATACCAGCGCATGGAGGCCCGGATAGCAGGTCAGCACCTCCCAGGAGGTGCGTGCGGCGGGATCGCGCTCGAATACGACGGCGATGTCTTCACGGAGTCGGTCGAACATACGACGATGTTGCCATATCCGACAGAATCACTCAACTATTGACCCTGCTGGGAAGTCAGCGCAGCAGAATCGCAGCGACGACGAGAGCGGCGGTGGCCAGCCCGACCAGCACCGTATAGGAGGTAAAAAGGACGAATGCACGCAGCAACAGTCCCGCCCACGAGCCGCCGTAGACGCGGCGCATCGACAGCAGTAGGTAGAGTGCGACGACCCACAAGCCGATCGCTATCGCAAGCGTGCGGCCCAGCACCAACAGCATCGCGGTCGCCGCGACGAAGACGAAGGCGTGGTCGTAAGACGCGAAGACCAGATGCTCGCCGTATAGACGCGGCCGGCGCGGATATCGCCGGCCGCGGCCGAGGTAGACGAGCTTCAGCAGCAGTGCGAACGCGGGCAGCAGCACGAACATCGCATAAGGCGCGTAGCGCAGTATGCCGTCGCCCAGCTGCTCGGCCTTTTCGCTCTTGGAGAGATTGTTGAAACGGTTCCACCGCTTTTGCAGCGCCGGCGGTCCGAACACGCTGTCCGAGTCGACCTGCATGTTGAAGCCCTTATCCGGCGCCAGATATTTGGCCTCGTCCGGCGTATCGGGATGGACCTCGAAAATATCGATCGGCGCCACCAACAGCCGCGTCACGGCGAAAAATATCAGCGTCGCGAACAGGTACAGGCGCGCCGGGCGGATGTAGCGGCGGCGGCGTCCGGCCAGGTACTCGCGCGTCAGGAATCCGGGGCGCGCCAGCAGCGCGAAAGCCGTGCGCCAGAATCTGCCGTCGAGTGCCACATAGCGTCCGGCCGCTTCGCGCAGGAACTCGCGCAGCGTCGGCAGGCGCAACGCCGTTTCCTGGCCGCAAGTCGCGCAGTACGCGCCGTCGACCACCGCGCCGCAGTTGCGGCAGGACTTCGGTGCAACATCGTCGCCTCGGGGTTCGGCCGTCGCCGCCATTCACTCCGCCTTGCGCGTGCGCTGAAGGCGCTCGTCGATCCGCGCCAGGATACCCCGCAGGATGTTGACTTCCTCCTTTTCCAGGCGGGCACGGGCGAAGAGCCGCCGCAAGCGCGGCAACAGGCGCTTCGGATGGGCGGGCCGCAGAAAATCGAGCGCGACCAGCGTTCGCTCGCCATGGTCGAACAAGCGCGCGATCTCGTCCTGCGTCGCGGGCTCGAACGCCGGAGCGCGCCAGACCTGCCCGGCTCCGGAGGCGACGCGCAATTCGTACGCGGCGACCTGGACCGCGGCCGCGAGATTGAGCGACGAAAACGCCGGGTCCGACGGAATCGTCGCCACCAGCTGGCAGCGCGCGAGCTCGGCGTTCGACAAGCCGGACATCTCGCTGCCGAACACCAGCGCGACTTCGCCGCGCGCGGCATAGGCCAGCGCCTCGTGCGCAGCCGCGCGCACCGGCAGCGCGCCGCCGGCGAACTCGCGCCGCCGCGCCGAGAATCCGATCGCGAGCGCCGCGCCCGCCAGCGCCTCGTCGAGCGTGGTGACGACCTGCGCCGCACGCAGGATATCGGTCGCGCCGGAAGCGAGCGCGTCGGCCTCGGGATCGGGAAAGCGCTGCGGAGCCACCAGGGTCAATTGCGAGAGACCCATCGCGCGCATCGCGCGTGCGCTCGCGCCGATGTTGCCCGGATGGCTGGTCGCGCACAGGACGATGCGGATGCGCGAGAGCGCATCGTTTTTCGCTCGCTGATTGACGACGGATGGCTCGGATGCGTCCGTCATGCGCGTCGAAAGGCTTCGTTTGCAGGTAGAATGCGCGACGATTGTTCTTTATGCGCCGCTCGCGCGTCAGCGCAAAAGCGGTGAACCCGAATGCACCCGATGCTCACCACCGCGGTCAAGGCCGCGCGCCGCGCCGGCGGCATCATCAATCGCGGCGCGCGCGATCTGGACCGGCTTGTCGTCACCGCCAAGGGTCCGAAGGATTTCGTCAGCGAGATTGACCGCGCCGCCGAAGCGGCGATCGTCGATACGCTGCACGCGACCTATCCCGACCACGCGATTCTAGCAGAGGAAGGCACGGCTGAAGGCGCGAACACGACATCCGAGCATCTGTGGATCATCGATCCGCTCGACGGCACCACCAATTTCCTGCACGGCTTTCCTCAGTACTGCGTCTCGATCGCCTTGCAGCACAAGGGACAGATCACGCAGGGAGTGATTTACGATCCGGTGCGCAACGACCTCTTTACCGCGACGCGTGGCCGCGGCGCATTTCTCAACGATCATCGGCTGCGCGTGTCGCGCCGCCAGCATCTGAAAGAGTGTCTGGTCGGCACCGGCTTTCCGTTTCGCGATGGCAGCGATCTCGAAAGCTATATCGCGATGATGCGCGCGATGATGCAGCAGACGGCGGGCCTGCGCCGGCCCGGGTCGGCCGCGCTGGACCTGGCCTACGTCGCCGCCGGGTATTACGACGGGTTCTGGGAGGTGGGACTCAACGCCTGGGACGTCGCCGCCGGCAGCCTGCTGATCGTCGAGGCCGGCGGCCTGGTCGGCGACCTGGCCGGCGAAGGCGGCTATTTGCGCGGCGGCCAGATCGTGGCCGCGAATCCGAGGATATTCGCCCAAATGGTCAAGGTGCTGGGGCCTTTCCAGGCGTCGCTCAAAGTCGTAGCCGACAAGAAAGCCTGAGGTTTCAGCCAGCCGCGCCCGCCCGACCCTCCCGGGCGCATTGTTGTTTCCAGGCGCTAAATCATTACAAAGGAAGGATTTGGCGCGCAATCCTCATGACAATTCCAATGTCATTGTGTACGATGAGTCGCACTGGCAATGCGCGCCGCGTGGCGGCAGCCGTTGCGGGAAACATCCGGGACTGGGAGCGACCGATGGTTCGACGATGGCTGCAAGGCCTTGTGCTGCTGGGCCTGTTGGGGACGATCGCTTCGGCTGCACAGGCCGAGACGATCTCGCGCATCCGCGTGATGCTGCATCCGTATGCGGCCGCACCAGGCGTGCTTCCCGACGCGGCGCTCGCCCGCCTGCAGACGCTGGCCGGCATATCGCTCAGCCTCGCTCGCACGACCCGCACCGGCGGCCTCGAGCTCGATCTCGCCCAGCCGCTCGATCGTCCGACGGTCAGCGCGCTGGTATCCAGACTGCGTTCCGATCGGAGCGTGCTATGGGCCGAGCCGGTCTCGGCCCAAACCTTGTCTCAAGCTCAATCGGCCTCTGCCGCCGCTGCGACCGCCGATCTCGGCGACAAGCTGATGCTGCGCCTCGCCGGTGATCCCGCGCCCGACTGGTCGAACCTGCTGCCGCGCTGGAGTGCGATCGTCGGCGCCCCGCTCGCCGTCGACCACCAGGTCGGCAACATCTGGGTTCTGAAGCTGCAGGACAAGGTCGCGCAGAATCGCCTGGGTACGATGGCCTCGTTGCTGCAGACCGATCCCGTCGTGCAGTACGCCGATCCGGTGCGCCGGGCGACGGCCAAGCTGGTGCCGAACGATGCGGATTTCAACCAGCAATGGGCGTTGTCCGACCCCATCGGCGGCATCGGTGCGTCGGCCGGCTGGGATCTCGGCACCGGCAGCGCCTCAAACGTCGTCGCGGTGATCGACACCGGCATCACGCAGCATCCGGAGCTCGCCGGCCGCGTTCTGCCCGGCTTCGACTTTATCAGCGATCCGGCGTCGGCAAACGACGGCAACGGTCGCGACAACGACGGGTCGGATCCCGGCGACGGCACCTCGGATGGCGAGTGCGGCGACGGGTTCCCCGGGGAGCCGAGCTCCTGGCATGGCACATTCGTCAGCGGCATCATCGCGGCCAATACCAACAACGGCGCCGGCATCGCCGGGATCAACTGGAGTGCGAAGATTCTTCCCGTCCGCGTGCTCGGCAAATGCGGCGGAACGTTCGAGGACATCACCGCGGGAGTCCTGTGGGCGGTCGGCATGCCGGTGGGCGGCGCGCCGAACAACCCGAATCCGGCGAAAGTCATCAACATGAGCCTGGGTGGCGCGACATCCTGCCCGCAGGGACTGCAAGATGCGATCGACGTCGCATTGGCGCAAGGCACGGTCATCACCGTCGCCGCCGGAAACGAAAGCGGCAACGCTTCCGATTCCGCGCCGGCGAATTGCAGCGGTGTCATCACCGTCGGCGCCGGCACGCGGACCGGCGATCGCGCAAGCTATTCCAACTT
>DASYJB010000038.1:0-12803 GCA_035996965.1 Casimicrobiaceae bacterium
CGACTGCGTGCCTCTGCGCTCAAGCGCCGGCCGTGCAGGGCGCCGAAAGCGCGCCGTGGCCGGCGCGGCCGATCCACCTCGTCGTGCCGTTTGCGGCAGGCACGTTCGTCGATGTCATCTCGCGAGTCGTCGGCGGCAAGCTGGCAGATGCCCTCGGCCAGCCGGTCGTCATCGACAATCGGCCCGGAGCGTCGGGGAATATCGCGAGCGAGCTCGTGGCCAAGGCGTCGCCCGATGGCTATACACTGCTCAACGGCGGCGTATTTGTGACGATGCTGCCGGCCATTTATGGCGCCAAGGCCGTCGACCCGGCGGCGTTTGTGGCGATAACGCGGATGACCAATGCGCCGATGGTGATTGTCGTCCATCCGTCGCTCGGCGTAGACACGTTGGCCGATCTGGCGGCGCTCGCCAGGACCAAACCCGGTCACATCGCGTACGCAACGTCAGGTATAGGGACGACGCCGCACCTGGCCGCCGCGCTTTGGTCGCAGCGCGCCGGCGTCGAGCTGCTGCACGTGCCGTATGCGAACACCAATGCCGCGCTCAAGGATGTGCTCTCCGGCGAGGTTCCGGTTCTGTTCACTTTCCTTGGCACCGTCGAAGCTTTTCTTCGCGCCGACCAGCTGAAGGCATTGGCGGTCACCAGCGCCAAGCGCGACCCGGGTTGGGCAGCCATCCCGACCGTCGCCGAACAAGGCTACCCGGGCTTCGATGTCGCAACCTGGAGCGGTCTCCTTGCCCCTGCGGGCACGCCTCCGGAAGTCGTCGACCGGATTTACCGCGAGGTCGCGCGCGTCCTCCAGCAGAGCGAGGTACGGGAAAAAATTCTGGCCATGGGCAATGAACCCGTGGGCAACACGCCGGAGCAATTCGCCGCGGAAATACGAGCGGATGTCCCACGCTGGAAAGAGGTCGCAAGCAGGGCAGGCATTCGGGCCGAATGACGATATCGGCGTTGCTGGTTGCTTCGAGCTCGAACTGGATCGGCCCCGCGCGCATGCCCAAGGCGCTGGCCGATGCGGGCTTCGACGTGCATCTGCTCGCCCCGCCGGATTCGCTGATCGCCGAGAGCCGGTTTCTGGTCGACAGCCATCGGCTGCCGGCGGACGCCACAGTGCTGCAATGGGTAGAGGCGCTGGCTGCGGCAGTCGACGCCACATCGCCGCGCATATTATTCCCCTGCGATGATCTGTCGTTTCGTCTGCTGCGCCTGCTTGCGATCCTTCCGCCGCCGGGCGTGCCGGCGAGCATGCATTTGCGGCTGTCGGCGCTTGTTCGCAGCTCGCTCGGTGATCCGCGTTATTACCAGGCCAGCATCGACAAGACACTGTTGCCCGAGGCTGCGCTCGCGCTCGGCGTGAGGGTGCCGCGGTCGACGGTCTGCGCCGGGCTGGCGGCCGCAGAAGCTTTCGCGCTGGAACACGGTTTCCCGGTCGTACTCAAGCGTCGCCACTCGAGTTTCGGCGGCGGGGTGGCGATCTGCGCATCGTATTCGGAGCTCGCGACTGCCTTTGCGGCGCTGATCGCGGCCGACCAAGCCGACGATCTCGGCAATGAAGTGCGCGGGCACCTGCTGGTCCAGGAATTCATCGCGGGCAGCATCGAGTACTACGCGATCGCCGCGTGGCGCGGGACCTTGCTGGTCGGCTATGCCGCCTCCCGTGTCGTCGGCAATCCCGAGCCGAAGGGGCCGGCGACGGTCACCCGTTATCACCGTTCGCCGGCAATGCGTGAATTCGCGCGGCGACTGGTCGAGGGCTTCGGCATGTCGGGACTGCTCGGGCTCGAGTGCGTGCTCGCCAACGGCAGCGGTGAACTCTACCTGATCGAGATCAATCGCCGCATCGTGCCGGGGACGCATCGCGGCCGCGAACTTGGCGTCGATCAGTGTGCGGCCCTGCACGCTGCGCTTGACGGGCTTCCGAATCCAACGCGGACAGATCTTGAAGCCGGGGAAGAAGTCGTGCGCGTGAGCTTTCCGCAGGAGTGGCTGCGAGACCCTCAGAGCCGGTGGCTGCGCGAGTACCCGGTCGACGTCCCCTGGGGCGAGCTGGAATTGCTGACGGCGATGCTTGCACGGCGGCGCGCGGAACTGGACGAAGCGGGGCGGACATCCAGGGAACAGATCGACGCCGGCCGTGTCTGACTGCAGAGTCCAATCAGACTCCAAATCAATGGAGGCGCTTTTGAATCGTCGTTTTGTGTGGCTGCTGCTTTGCGCCATCGTCGCTGCGCCCGCGTGGGCGCTGGCACCCCCCGACCGTCTCGCCGGCGATGTCGTCGCGCTCGACGGCAATGCGCTTCGCCTGCGATTGAACACCGGCGAGCCGCTGGCGGTCACGCTACCCGCCGACGCGCGAATCAGCGGTCGCGCACCCGCGAAGCTGGCAGACATCGCGCCTGGCGCCTATGTCGGCGCGACGACGACCGCGCAAGCTGACGGAACGCTGCTGGCCTCCGAGGTGCACATCTTCCCCGCGTCGATGCGCGGTACCGGCGAGGGGCACTATCCGTTGCCCTCGGCACCGGGCAGCATGATGACCAACGCTACGGTGGCCAAGGTGGATGCTGCTGGCGGCGGCAGCACGATGACCAATGCTTCGGTCGCCGCGGTGTCCGGCAGCGGATCCGCGCGTACGATGACGCTCACATACCGCGGCGGCCAACAAACCATCACCGTGCCCCCAGGCATTCCGATCATGATGGTCGAGGCCGCCGACAGGAAAGAGATCGTCCCTGGCGCGCACGTCATCCTATCCGTGACGCATGCGCCGGACGAGTCCCTGGTCGCGAATCGCGTTACTGTCGGTTTGCGCGGTTTCGTGCCGCCGCTCTGATTGTGCCTGCCGTCGCGGCGTAGCCGGATGCAGGTCGCAGGGAGGATCGTGCGCGGTCGCCTTCAATTCGTCGTCGCGGTCGGATGTCTGGCCGCCGCGCAGCAGACCGGCGCATTCACATTCTCCGACGGCACGAGCGCGACCTGCGTCGCGCGCGGCGAGACGGTACCCGAATATGCCCCCCCACCAGGCACGGAAGTGATGAACTTCACCGGCAAGACGGTCAAGGTCGGCTCGGGCTACCAGATCGTCTGGAATGCGCAGAAGCTCGCCGGGTTGCCGCCCGAGATGCACGACTTGCTGTTTTTTCACGAGTGCGCGCATGCCAGGGTCCCGACGACCGACGAGGTGGAGGCGAACTGCGTCGGCCTCAGAGATATGCGCGCGGCGGGCAGGGCCGGCCTCGCCGTCGAAGCGAAGCTCGCGGCGTTCTACGGCGCGACCAACGGTTATTGGGTGAACACCCTTCGCTGCGCCAATGCAGAACCGAAACCGGCCGGCGCCGCGGGCTCTCCGCCACCGTAGCGCAGCATTGGCGACCTCGCGGTGTCAGCCGCGATGGATCCATCCGTTGACGGTGAACCGGGCGTCGCGAAACTCCTTGGACGGAACCTCGACCTTCGTCACCTCGTGCATCACGGCGGCCTGAAAGAATACGATGCTGTTATGGCGCGGCTCGATGCGCTGATAGCTGTCGGTGCGCGCCAGTTTGCCATTGCGGATAACGTCGTCGTAGATCAGCAGCTCGCCGCCGTTGAATCCCTTCGGCTGGCGATTGAAGTAATAGACATAGGTGAACTGGCGCCGCACCGTCTCGTTCGCCCCGGAGTCGGTATGCACGCGAAAGAAGCTGCCGTCGGTATTCGCCGTGATCTGGCACTCGATCTGCGTCACGAGGAACGGCGCCATGCGCAGGCGAGGAATGACTTCGGGCATGACGGCACGAATCCGGCCGACGATTTTTAGCGTGAGATCGTCCGGCGGATTGAAGACGAACGAATGCCGGTAGTCTTCCTTGCTGTCGCTGACGCCGGAAGGCACGAACATCTTCTCCGCGGCGAATACGCGATCGCTGAGCCATGCGAGCTCGTCGGCGGGAAGGAAGTCGTCGAGTTGGACCAGCGCATGCCGGATCACGGTGCCTGGCGCCAGCGTCGTTAGGCTCATCGATAGCAATCGCGGAGGAGTCGAAAGGAAACAATCTGCGGGCCATTATCGGCCGCGGGCAAGGCTTCAGGCAAGACGGGCGCCTCAAGGCGCCGGCGCGCACATCGCGATCGCGCCGGGACCGGACCCTTCGGCGAGCCAGCCGGCGGCGATCATCTGGGCCTGAATCGCGCGCGACGTCGTGTAGCGATGATCGACCGCGCCGCGGTCGTTGTTGTACAGGCGATAGACCGGCACGGTGCCCGCCGCGCAGGACCCATCGCCGGCATCCGGCAGCACGACGATGAAGACGTTCGAGGATTCGAGCAGCCATTCGTTCGGCAGCCACGCGGTGATAGCGGCACACTCGTCGGCGTAGGCGCTGAAAAAATGCGAATGCTGTCCGGCATCGGGCCGGCCGAAAAAGCGGCAGACCGGCGACATGTTCTGCTCGACTGCGCTGTCCGCCGCGTAGGCGAAAAAGCCCTCGCCGGTCCGCGCCCAGCCGGGAATGCGGCCGGAGTCGAGCGCGGCGATTTCGTTGCGGTCGACAGTGAGGAAATAATCGCTTGGGTCGCGGCGGAATTCGAGCACCTCGACCGCGGTTGCGACACGGGGTAGCGCGGCGGCCGTCGAGGTGCGGCCCGAATCCGGATCGGCCATCAGCGCCGACTCGTCGACGGCCTCGAAATCGGCGCCGGTCAGACGTCCGAGCTGATGCAACTCGTCGTCGTCCCAGCGCGGATCGGGCGCTCCGCTCAAGAACCAGCTGCTGCCGTTGTCGGCCAGAAACATGCCGTATTTCTTAAGCGCCCGAAGTATGACCTGCACATTCGGCCCGAAGCTCGCAATGTCGACGCTCGCTTTCAGCCGGAAGCGCTGTCCCATCGGCGGATAGTTGGTGCCGGTGAGACTCGACGCCTTGTGCCGCGCCGGCCAGATAAAGGCATTGCGCGTCTGGGGTGCGGTGAAACGCAGCGCGTGCGGGATTTCACCGGCAACGACTTCCTCGTAGCGCACGAGGCCGGGCAATATCGGCAGACCCGCCGCATCGGCCGAGGTCCAACCCGCCGGACGCAGAGCATTGCCGTCCAGATCGAATATCGCGCCCGACCCGGCGCGCCAGCTGCCGTCAGGATTCGGATAGGCGGCGAAAAGCTCGTAGAGCTTGCCGCCGTCGCGATCGACGATCAGGACGTGCCGATCGCCGGTCGACGAAGGACCCCCTTCGATCGGCGCGTCCGGCGGCACCGGGTACGGCCCGGGGTCGCTTTCGTCGGCATAATCGAAGCTGACGGCGACGCGGGGCTGGCTGCCCGGAACGACGATGAAGGGTATGCCGTTCGGCGCGCCGTTGTAGACGGTGCCGAAATCGGCATGCATCGTCTTCGCAGCGCCTATCGACGTTAGGTACGCCGCCGAATTGACGTCGACCGGGAGCGTATCGATGGCGACGTTCCAGACGTTGTCCCCCGGAAACATCGGCCGCACCGTCAGTATCGTCGATGGGGCTGCCGGCAAGACGCAGCCGATCGCCAGCCCGACGGCCATCAAGGCGCGAAACGCAAACGGCATGGATTTCCTTCGGCCAGGGATTCAGATGCGGAGTATGCCATTATCATAAGGCGCCGTCGCGGCAATCGGCGCGCCGCGGCGAACCGGTTTGACTGCTCCGGGTTGACTCCTGACGGTCCGGCCCCAAACTAGCCTGCATGCCACCCGTCACGACCGCGCTGATCGTCGCCAATGTCGCGGTCTTCCTGCTGCAAAGCGTCGCGCCAGGCCTGGTCGCGCAGTTCGCGCTCTGGCCGCTGGCGGCTTCCGAGCTCAACGCCGGCGTGGCGTTCGCGCCCTGGCAGCTGCTGACCTACGCTTTCCTGCACGGCAGCCTGATGCATCTGGCGTTCAACATGTTCGCGCTGTACATGTTCGGCAGCGCGGTGGAGCGCGTGTTCGGCGGAAGGCGCTACCTGACCTTTTATACGGTCTGCGTGCTTTCGGCCGCCATCGCGCAGCTGATCGTTTCGGCCGTCACCGGCAAGATCTATCCGACCGTCGGGGCCTCGGGCGGCATCTTCGGCATCCTGCTTGCCTACGGCATGTATTTTCCAAACAACCGGGTCATGCTGCTGTTTCCGCCGATTCCGATGCCGGCGCGGGTGTTCGTCGTCGTCTACGCGCTGGTCGAGTTGTTCCTCGGCGTCACCGGCACGCAGGAAGGCGTCGCGCATTTCGCGCACCTCGGCGGCATGGTCGGCGGTTTCGTGATGCTGCGTTACTGGCGCGGCACGATGGGCCGCTGGCGCGTTCGCTAGCGTCCGCAACGCCTCAGTGCGCGAGCCACGCTTGCACGCGCGCATGGCTCAAGACCTCGGGATTGACGACGAATCGCGGCCTGCGGCCGGCAAGGGCGTCGACAATGCTCGACAGTCCGGTCGACGCCATGTTGTGAAAACATTCGTCGGTCCAACAGAGTGAATGCGGCGTGACGATGACGTTGTCCATCGCCAGCAACGGGTTGGCCGGATCGACCGGTTCCTGCTCGAATACGTCGAGCGCCGCGCCAGCGATGCGGTGAGCCTGAAGCGCCTCGATCAGCGCCGCCTCGTCGACGACCGGTCCGCGCGCGACATTGATCAAATAGGTTTCCGGCCGCATCTCGCGCAAGGCCGCCGCATCGATCAGATGGTGCGTTCCCGGGGCGAGCAGGCAACAGACGACGACAAAGTCGGACTGCTGCAACAGCTCCTGCAGCGCGACCTTGCGCGCACCGAGGTAAGCCAGCTCGATCGCATCGACATGGGGATCGGTCGCGAGCAGCTTCAGATCGAAGGTGCGAGCCATGCTCATCAGTTCGCGGCCGATGCGTCCTGCCCCGATCACGCCGAGCGTGCGGCCGGTGAGCCCCAGCCCCATGTTGTCCATCCGCTCGTTCCAGCGGCCGCTGCGGGTCAGCCGGTCCTTGAGGAATAGCTTTCCGGCCAGCGCCAGCAGGAAAGTCAGTGCGGTCGTCGCGACCGGCCGCGGCATCGAGCTCGGTGTGTTGGTGACCAGAACGCCGGCCCGGGTCATCGCCGGAACGTCGACCGTGTCGTAGCCGACGCCATGCCGCGCAACGACGCGCAGCCGGCAATCGGCGCGCGCAACCGCGGCCTCCGGCACGCGCGCCGTGTTGACGTAGATCGCGTCGTAGCGCGCGGCGTGGTCGGCATCGATTGCAGGCACGACCTTCGGCAGGTATTCCCATTCGAGGTTGGGCGCCGAGTCGAGGATCTGCAGCGCGGCGCGCCCGAACGCCGGCTCGCCGCGGGAGTCGAGGATGTCGCGCGGAAGGCCGACGCGGAATTTGGCGCTCATCGTGCAGCTCCCTCGTTGGCGGCCGCATCGCGCAGCACGTCGAGTCCGCGCCGCAGCGCTTCCTGCAGCAGCAGCTGGTCGATGCCGTAGGCCATCAGGCGAAACCCCTTGGCGACGTAATCGCGCGCCCAGGCATCGTCGGTGGCGAGGATCGCAGCCGTTTTGCCGTGCGTCGCGCAGGCCGCGAGCACGCGGTCGACAGCGGCGAGATACGCCGGATGGCGGAACTGCGCTGGAATGCCGAGAAAGTTGGTCAGATCGAATTGGCCGATCCACAGCGCGTCGATGCCGGGCACGGCGGCGATCGCCTCGACGTTGTCCAGACCTTCGCCGGTTTCGATCTGCGCGATCATCATCGTGCGCTGGTGCAGCGCGGCCATCTTGGCGACGATATCGCCGCCCTGGTAATCGTCGTGCGCGAAGCCGAACGCCGCGCCGCGGCGGCCGTGCGGCGGATAACGCGAACACGACACCAGATGCTCGGCCTCGGCGCCGGTCGCCACCATCGGCACCATGACGCCAAAGGCGCCGACGTCCAACGCGCGGGCGATGAAATGATATTCGCCGCGGGGCACGCGCGCCATCGGCACGATGCCGAGACCCCGGCAAAGCGCGAGCTGCGTTTTCAGCGTCTCGAAGCCCAAGCCCGTGTGCTCCATGTCGTACAGGACGAACTCCGCGCCGGCATTGCGGCAGATCTGCGGCAGGCCGGGCACGAAGCATTCGAACACCACCGCGCCGATTGCGCGTCCTCCGCTCTCCAGCGCGTTCTTGACTGGGTTATTCCGCATGCCTGCCTTTGGTCGCTTTGCTGTATGGGGACTGGCGATGTGCGCGTTGAACGCCGTGCGATCGCCGCTGCCGCCCGCTCATCATTGCACGAGCAGCGCCTGCCGCGCGAGTCGCGCCAGCGCGTCGTCCAGCGCTTCCGAGGGGCTTTTGGGCCGCTGGCCGGGAAATGCCTGCGCCGCGATCGCCGCGCGGTCGAGGGAACCGTCGAGCAGCGACAGCAAGCGGCGATCAGCGTCGTCGATGCCGACCATTTCGTGACGCATATTGGTCACATGAGCGCCGCGGGCAGCCTGCAGCCGCGCGACCGGCGACGCGTGCGGCCTTGCACCGGGCTCGATCACGAATGCCGGGCCGAGCGCATGCAGTTCCGCGGCGCCGGCGCAGAAGGATTTGAGTACGTCCGAGGCGAGTATCGCGGCCTGGGCGTCGTCGACATCGCCGGTCAACCCGATATGCGCCGCCGCCATCGCGCCAAGATCGGAAAAGGGTATCGGCGCCGGCCAGTGCTTGGCGAGCACCGCCATCGCCGCCTTGGATATCGGATGCGGCGTCCGCAGCCCGCTGCCGTCTGGCATGCGAAATTCCTCCGGCGCCGGCGAACGCGGATCGCTGCCGTCGCCGGTCGCGCGTGCTGCCGACGCGACCCACAGCGAGTTTACGCGCTCCGGTGCCAGGGCGCGATCGATCGGCGCGTCCTCGCGCACCAGCAGCGTCTGGCGGAAATTGCGGTTGCGCAGAAAGTCGGTCAGCTGCTCGCGTTGCAGGATCTCAGGTGCCATCCGGTTGAGCGTCTGTGCAACCTGTGCCGGCAGGCCGTCGATCTGCATCATGCGGAACTCCGCTTCGGCGAGAAAGGCGAGGCCGTGCCGCGCCGCGCGCGCCGCGAACTGATGAAAAAAAAGCGCTTCGTTGAATTCCTCGAGATGATCGTGCAGAACGTAGTAGTCCTGTTTGCGGCGGAGCTGCTCGGCTTCCGAACGCAGCATCAGCGCGTAAGGCGACTGCGCGCCCTCGGTCGCCTGGGCCAGGAAGTCCAGGGTGGCGCGGGCTTGTTGCACGCGGCTGCGGGCGTCGGGAAACTGGCGCGTGTGGTAGCGCATCGCATCGCGGACGATCCCGCGCATGTTCCAGCCGGGGAGGGTGTTGTAGCTGATGTAGGCGATGCCGCCGGGTGCCAGCTGCCGCGAGCAGACGTCGAGCAGCTTCTCCTGCACGTCGGCCGGTACCCACGAATAGACGCCGTGCGCAATGATGTAATCGAATACGCCAGACCCTTCGCCGAAATCGCGCAGGTCCGCCTGCTTGAGCTCTAGGTTGGCCAGACCCAGCGCCGCGACGTCGGCAGCGCCCTGGCTCACCTGGACGGCGGAAAAGTCGATGCCAAGGAAGCGGGAGCGCGGCAAGGCAGCCGCCATCGGAATCAGGTTTCCTCCGGCGGCGCAACCGATTTCGAGCACGCGGCATTCGCCAACGGGCGCGGGTACCAGCCGGTGCAGCCGAGCTATGGTCGCAAGCCGGTCCGGATGCGACTGCGGAAAAGCCAGGCTCAGGTACGGGAATTCGTCGTAGCTTGCCTGCAACTCGGCGTTCATCGCGGCGGCCAGTTTAGCAGCAGCGGCGCGACGCCGTGTCGCGATCGGGCCGGGCGCGCTTCAGGCCCGTGATTCGGCAGCCGGCTCGGCCGGGGCGGGTGACGGATCGGCGCCCTCGTCGCCACCATCGTGAAAGACGATGGCGAACGGCTGCGGGAGCAACTTCGGATCGCTGACCATCCGGATGTGAAAGAAGGTCGAGAGCTCGCGCACCGCGGCACGGATCTGCCTGGCGCCGTCTCTCCGGCTTACCGTGCGCGTCCAGCGAGCCTTGCGTGACGGCGACCTCGGCCGCACGACCATGCCCAGCGGCAATTCGGCCAGCAGCTTGTCGGGGCTGATGTAGCTGCCGAAAGGAGCCAGCGCGGCTATCTCAAGCGGATTGGATTTCCACTCGGTATTGATTTGCGTAGCCAGCAAGCAGACCTTGCCCAGCAACTGCCTCGCGCGCTCGCGCGGCAGAGGTTCGACGACCCGCGCGGTGGCGAATTCGAGGAAGCGCTCGGTCAGCGCGAAATCGCCCTGACGCTCGTCAGGCTGGTGGAACAGGCCATCGGCGACCATCTGGTCGAGGGTGTTCTGTGCCGCCGCCGTATCGAGCCCGAAGTCCTGGTAGAGATGGCGCCGGCTGACGCGCGCCGCGTCGGTAGGAAGTCCGGCGACGCGCGACAGCACCCGCGCCATCGCGGCGCGCAGCGCGACCGCTTCCATGCCGTAGTACTGTCGCTTGGTGACCAGCGTCCGGATCTTCATTGCGCAGGGGCATCGGTCGGGAGTGTTCATGACAATAGCATGGCGTCGGCAGCCCGGCAATCGCCCGCTTGGCGGCGCATCGGTGCCCTATAATCGGCTGATAACCCGGCGCGGCGGTACCGCCGGACCCGGCAAACTTCCATTGGAGCCACGCAATGATCAGGCTATTCGCCGTCCTCACGCTGGCGATGTTCGCCGGCGGCGCCGCGCTCGCGCAGGAATCCCGCCTCGACGCGATCCAGAAGGGCGGGGCGCTGCGCGTCTGCACGCCCGGCGATTACAAGCCGTTCAGCCTGGCCAAGCCGGATGCGACCTTCGAAGGCCTTGACGTCGATATCGCGCAGTCGATGGCCAAGGCGCTCGGCGTCGAGGCGAAATTCGTCAAGACCAGCTGGCCGAAGCTGATGGACGATTTCATCGAGAAATGCGACTTGGCCGTCGGCGGCATTTCGGTGACGCTCGACCGTCAGAAGCGTGCGTTCTTCTCCGAGCCCTATATGGTGAACGGGAAGGCGCCGATCACGCGCTGCGAGAACGTCGGCAAATTCCAGACGATCGCCGACATCGACAAGCCCGGCGTCACGGTGATCGAGAATCCGGGCGGCAGCAACGAGCGATTCGCGCGCGCCAATTTCAAGCAGGCGAAAATCGTCATCTTCGACGACAATACCAAGATCTTCGACGAAATACTTAGCCGCCGCGCCGACGTCATGATCTCGGAATCGGTCGAGGTGGTGGTCCAGCAGAGATTGCGGCCGGGGCTTTGCGCGGTCAATCCGACCAAGCCGCTGCAATACGGCGAAATGGCTTATCTGCTGCCCCGAGGCGACACCGTCCTTAAAGCCTGGGTCGACCAGTGGATGCATCTGGCCAAGGCGAACGGCGAATACGACCGCATCGTCGAAAACTGGCTCAAGTAAACGATTCTGCCGATCGCGGCAGGGCGCCGCCTCGTCGACCAAGGAGTTCCGGAATGAACGACGAAACCTTCAACCTGAGCATCCGCAAGTTTCTGAAGATGGTCGGCATCAACTCGCAGCGGGAGATTGAGCAGGCTGTCGCGCGGGCGGTCGCCGACGGCTCGATTGCGGGCCGCGAGAGCTTTCCCGCCCACGTTTCGCTGGTCGTGCCCGGCTTGAAGATCGACGTCAAGTTCGACGGCGAGATCAAGCTCGAATAGCAGCCGGCTCAACCCGCTCGATGCCGACCGGTGCCGGTCGGCCATGGCGTTGGTGACGATTACCGGATCTTAAGTCCGGCCTTTGGGCGGCGCGCGGCGGCGCAGTGCCGGATCCTCTTCGCGGGCGCGGTCGCGCGCCAGCTGCTCGGCGCGGGCGAGTTCCGCTTCTTCGGCGGCCGACTTTGGCGCGGCGTCACGCGCCGCCTGGTCGACCCTGCCCGATTTCGCGAACGACGCCTCTGCGGCGTCGAATTCCCGCGCCGCCTTGTAATTGCCCTCGCCATGCACTTTGTCGTCCTTGGGTTTCATCGTCGTTTCCTTATCGGCTGCCGAATTTCTTCCGCGCACTTTCGCGCCAGGGTGCCGGCGAAAAGCGAAGTGGCTCACTGTGGCGTGCTGCCGCCGGTCGTCGCTGCGCCGCCGGTCGAGACGTCATACTCTGTCGACTGACCGTTCAAGGCGCGGCACGCTTTCAGCGCGTCGCCGACCTGGCCGCTGCAATCCTCGCTGGCGCCGGCGCTGCTGTTGGGCGCCACGGTTTCGGCTGCATTCAGACGCCGGCAACTGGCCAGCGGCGCGCCGGTCATGCCGCTGCAATCGTTCGGGGTGCCCGCGCCGCTCGGCGCCGGTTGAGTGACGTTACGATTCAGCTGCAGGCAGGTCTCGAGCGCCGTACTGGTCATGCCGCTGCAATCGTGCGTCCCGCCCCGCGGCGCGACGGACGGCGCAAGTTGCGCGAAGCCAAGCGTCGCGCCACACAATGCGAGGGCGGCTACTGCAACTCTCGGGATCCAGACCTTCATGATGTTCTCCGGAAAGCATCGATGTCGTGCCTGCATTTTGCCGTGGCACGCGCGGAGCGGTAATCGGCCAAATGATGATTCGACGTAAGACTGGCGCCGACATCGATGGTCGCGCCGCGCGTCCTGCGGCGGCGACTGTGCGCCGCCGGCGCGCATCCGGCGTGGGCGGCGGAAGTTGTCGTAACATGGACCGCTACCGGCGTTTCGCGCCGACAACCGCCTGACATTCCACGGCTCGATGCCCAAGCAATACACGATGGGGGGACGCGCAGCCCAGGCTGCCTCTCCAGCGCAGGGGACCTCGCCCGAACCGCGCTCGCTGCGCGAGCGCGTCGGCGCG
>DASYJB010000039.1:0-5327 GCA_035996965.1 Casimicrobiaceae bacterium
GATGCCCAGCGGCCGTATGCCGATGACCCGGGCGGCCTGGATGTATTCCTTGTTCTTTTCGACCAGCGTCGACCCGCGCACCGTGCGTGCATATTGCACCCAGTTCGAAATGCCGATGGCGAAAATGAGCACGAACAGCGCAATCGGTCCGCCGTGCGTCTCACGCGGCAGCACCGCCCGCGCGACGCCGTCGATCAAAAGCGCGATCAGGATCGCCGGAAACGACAGCTGGACGTCTGCGATGCGCATGATGAAGGCGTCGACCTTGCCGCCGACGTAGCCCGCGATCAGGCCGAGGCTTACGCCGAGCAACATCGCGAAGATCACCGAAGCGAGACCGACCAGCAGCGAAATGCGCGCGCCGAACATGATCGCCGACAGCACGTCGCGTCCCTGGTCGTCGGTGCCGAGCAGATAGCCGGGCTGCGCGCCGGCCATGCCCTGCGGCGGCGACAGCGCGTCGAGCAAGTTGAGCGTCGCCAGGTCGAACGGGTTGTGCGGCGCCACCCAGGGCGCGAACATCGCGCCGCCCAGGCATATCGCCAGCACGGCGGCCGAGACGAGCGCGACCGGCGAACGGCGGAAACTGTACGCCAGGTCGCTGTCGCGCCAGCGCGCGAGGCGCGATGCGCGAACGGTTGCCGCGGTGGTCATCGCCAAGGCATGGCGGCCGGGTCCGGCGTCACTTGACGACGGTCCACTTCAGCTGGTTGATGTTGTCGGCCAGCTGGACCAGATCGACGTTCTTCTTGACCCCCCAGGCGAGCGCCTGCTGGTGCAGCGGCAAGGTGCCGAACTCCTCACCGTGGATCTTGAACAATTCGGCGATCATCGCATTGCGTTTGGTCTGGTCGAGCTCGCTGGCGATGGCCTTGCCCAGCTCGTCGACACGCTTGTTGCTGTAGCTGCCGAGATTGAACAGGCCCTGCCCGTTCGGGGCCGGCGTCATCAGCAGCGCGAAGATCGCGTTTTGCGCATCGTACGAATCGGGTGTCCAGCCGAGCATATAGAACGAGGTGTTGCGCGACAGTATCTTCGGAAAGTACGTGACCTTGGTCTCTGCCATCAGGTTCACCTTGACGCCGATCTGCGCCAGCATCGCGGCGGTCGCCTGGCAGATCGATGCGTCGTTGACATAACGGTCGTTCGGGCAGTTCATGCCGACTTCGAAGCCGTCCGGATACCCGGCATCGGCCATCAGCTTCTTGGCGGCGACGGTGTCGTGCGGCAGGCGCTTGTTCATTTCGGGCACGAAGCCACGGACGTTCGGTGCGATCATCAGATTGGTCGGCGTCGCCGCGCCGCGCATGATGCGGCTCTTGATCGCCTCGATATCGATCGCCTGATAGAACGCCTGGCGCACGCGCTTGTCCTTGAACGGATTCTTGCCCTTGATGTTGGAGAACAACAGCTCGTCGCGCGACTGGTCCATGCCGAGAAAAATCGTGCGCAGCTCGGGCCCCTGCAGCACGTTCAGCGCCGGCGCGGCCTTGAGCTTCTCGATGTCCTGCAAAGGCACCGGCTCCATCATGTCGATGTCGCCCGAGATCAGCGCGGCGACCCGGGTCGCGTCGTTCTTGATCGGCGTGAATATCGCCTCGGTGACGTTGCTCTCGACCTTTTCCCAATACGCCGGATTATTGACGAATACGGTCCGGACGCCGGGCTCGCGCGACTTCAGCATGAACGGACCGGTCCCGTTGGAGCGCAAGGTCGCGGCGTTTTCCTTGCCCTTGCGCACGTCGACCGGCGTGGCGGCGTTGTTCTTCTCGCACCACGCCTTGCTCACGATGAACCAGGTGTTGAGCGTGTCGGGCAGGATCGGGAACGGATCGTTGGTGACGAAATCCACCGTGTAGTCGTCGATCTTGCGCATCTCCTTGACCGTGGCGATCTTGGTCTTCATGTCGGAGCCGTCGGCCTTCGAACGCTCGTACGAGAAGATGACGTCGTCGGCGGTGAACTGCGTGCCGTCGTGGAACTTGACGTTGCGGCGCAGGTTGAAGCGCCACACGGTCGGCTCGGTCTGCTTCCACGAAGTCGCCAGCAGCGGCAGGAGCTCGAGCTTCTTCCCACGCCCGACCAGCGGCTCGTAGATATTGCCGAGCAGCGAGAGCTGCAGCGACTCGTTGAGCGAATGCGGATCCATCGAGGTCGTGTCGCCCTGGTCGGCGAATTTGTACGTCGCGGCATGCGTTGCGGCGGCGAGCCCTCCGGCGAGGACCAGTGCGAGCAAGGCTTTCAGCGTACGGCGGGCAGTCGGATTCATCGTCGTTTCCTCCAGGAGCACAAGATTTGAATTGTCAGATGTCGGCCGATGCCCGGGCGAGCTGACCGATCGCCACGCGGCATGCGGCGACCGCCTGGGCATGGACCATGGCCTTCCAGTCGTCGGCATCGATATAAAAAACGTCGCGGATCGCGCGCTTGATTTCGTTGCGCTGCCTCGGCGGGGCCTCCGGATGATTGTGCAGCCAGTGTTCGGCGCGAAGCGCGTGCAGTGCCTGCTCGACGGGATAGGTGCCGTATTCGAGCGCGATGCCCGCGAAATCGGCGTCCGGACACTCGTCGGCGGCCGCGTAGCCATTGACACCGGTCAGCGGCGCCGACGTCGACGTGCCGTCGAAATACGAGGTCACTGCGTCACCCCACCAGGCCTTGGTGCGGGCGATGTCGGCGGCGACGTTGCCGCCGGCGTAGATCAGCTCGCCGTGTCCGCGCGGACCCAGCCCGGTATGAAAATCGATCCAGCCCAGTGAGCTGCGGCTTGCCGCATGCTCGCGCAGCACGCCGCGCAGCACGCGGTTGCTCCACGCCGGCCCGGCGCCGCCATAGAACATGCCATCGGCGAAACGGTACTGGCCGCCGCTGACGGCCGCCTGGTACGCGGCCGGCCCGTGCGCAGCGACCCAGGCGCCGAGCTTCCGCTCGCTGTCGATCGGCGGCGGCCAGGATGCGGGCAGCAACAGCGAATGGATTTCCTCGTAGGCCGCATTGACCGGCAGCGGCGCGCCGAAGTCGATGAAATTGCGGTTGAGGTCGGCGTTTTCCTCGTTGACCCGGCGCAAATGCGAAAAGCCATGCGGATTGAGCGCATGCAACATCAGCACGCAAACGCCGGTGCGGTCGATATCGGCCCGAAAGTCGTCGTCGCCAAGCAGCGCCACCTGGCACCCGGAGCCGCAAAATCCTTCGGCGCCATGCGTACCCGAGATCAGCAGCAGCAGACCCGGCGCATCGGGTTCGCCCAGCATCGCCAGGTCGATCGACAGTTCCTCGCCTTCGGCGCCGCGCCCGGTCGGATGGACATGCCGCGACACGCTTGCGCCGGCAGACTCGGCGGCAGAAAGGAACTTGGCCCGCGCTTCGCCGTAGCTTGCGGCGAAATAGGCGGCCGGGTTCATCGCGGCGACACCGTCCCGTTCAGCGGCAGCGCCGCCTCGGCCAGCGCGGCGAGATAGCCGGCGCCGATCGGTATCACCTCATCGTTGAAGTCGTAGCGCGTGTTGTGCAGGAAGCAGCCGCCTTCGGCGCCGCCCTGCCCCAGGCGCGCGTACGCTCCGGGGCAGCGTTGCAGCATGAAGGAAAAATCCTCCGACCCCATCGACGGCTCGAGATCGCGCACGACGTTCTCGGGCCCGACCAGCGCGTCGGCCACCCGCGCGGCGAACTCCGCTTCACGCGCGCTGTTGACGGTCGCCGGATAGACTCGATCGTATTTGAGCGTGGCGGTCGCGCCAAAGGCGGCAGCGATCGAATGCACGAGCTCCGCAAGCCTTCGCTCGATGTGGTCCTGCGTCCTGGCGTTGAACGTGCGCACGGTTCCGACCAGACGCGCGTCGCGCGGCACCACGCTCATCGCGGCGAGATTGCCGGCGTGCATCGCGCAGAGGCTCACGACGGCGGTATCGATCGGGCTCACGTTGCGCGCGACGATCGACTGCGCGGCGGTGATGATATGCCCGGCCACAAGGACCGGATCGACGGTCAGATGCGGATGCGCGCCGTGTCCGCCGCGGCCCTCGATGTGGATCTCGATGCGGTCGGCCGCGGCCATCATCGGTCCCGGACGCACGGCGATCTGTCCGGGCGGAAGTCCCGGCCAGTTGTGCAGCGCGTAGATCTCATCGGCGGGAAAGCGCTCGAACAAGCCGTCGTCGATCATCGCCTTGCCGCCGGCAAAACCTTCTTCGCCGGGCTGGAAGATCAGGTAGACGGTGCCGTCGAAGTTGCGCACGCGGGACAGATAGGCTGCGGCGCCGAGCAGCATCGTCGTGTGCCCGTCGTGTCCGCAGCCGTGCATCCGCCCCTTGAAGCGGGAGACGTGCGCGAACTCGTTCTCCTCGTGCATCGGCAGCGCATCCATGTCGGCGCGCAGGCCGATCGCGCGGCCGCTGTCGGCCTTCGCACCCCGGATCACCGCGACGATGCCGGTCTTGCCGATGCCGCCGTGATACTCGACGCCGAGCGCGTCAAGCTCGCGCGCGACGACTTCGGCGGTTCGATGCTCTTCGAAGCCGAGCTCAGGATGCGCGTGCAGATCGCGCCGCAGCGAAGTCAGCGCGGCATGCTCGTTGCGGATGGACTCGACGGGATTCATGCGCTTGCTCCGGCGGTCTGCTCGGCGGCCTGCCCTGCAGACTTGTGGCGACTCATTGCGCCGCCGCGAGGCGTTCGATGCGCAATCTCGGGTCGACCGCATAGTACAGCAGATCGACGACCAGATTGATCAGCACGAACACCAGTGCGATAAAGCACAGGTAGGCCGCCATCACCGGAACATCCGCGAAGCTGACCGCCTGGATGAACAGCAAGCCCATGCCCGGCCACTGGAACACCGTCTCGGTGATGATCGCGAAGGCAATGATCGCGCCGAGCTGCAGCCCGGTGATCGTGATGACCGGAACCAGCGTGTTTTTCAGCGCGTGGCCGAAATGCACGGTGCGGTCGGTGAGCCCCCGCGCCCGCGCAAACTTGATGTAGTCGGTGCGCAGCACCTCGAGCATTTCGGCCCGCACCAGCCGCATGATCAAGGTCATCTGGAACAGCGACAAGGTGATCGCCGGCAGGATCAGCGCCTTGAGCCCGCCTTTGGTCAGGAAGCCGGTCGTCCACCAGCCCAGCGCCACGGTATCGCCGCGACCGAACGAAGGCAGCCAGCCGAGGATCACCGCAAAGACGAGGATCAGCAGGATGCCGATCAGGAACGTCGGCAGCGACACGCCGATCAAGGAGACCGCCAGCAGCAGTTGGGAGAGCCACGAGTCGCGCCGGAGCGCCGTGTACACGCCGGCCGGGACGCCGAGCACCAGCGCCAGCAAGGCCGC
>DASYJB010000040.1:0-5605 GCA_035996965.1 Casimicrobiaceae bacterium
GCGCTACTTCGGCTCCGCCACGCTCGCTCGCCTGCTCGAAGAACGCGTCGACATCGCACGAGTCGTCGTCCCGGCCGCCGACGACAGGCTCGCGCTGGCAGCCGCGAGCGCCAGGCTCGAGGTCAAGGTCCTCGACGATCCGAAGCTCGTTCCGGCCGACGCGATCGCGGAAGGGACGGATCTGATCGTCGCCGCGCACAGCCACGCGCGCGTCAGCAACGAGGCGCTCGCCCGCTCGCGCCTGGGTGGCATCGGGTTCCACCCGTCGCTGCTGCCGCGCCATCGCGGCATCGCCGCCGTCGAATGGACGATACGCGAAGCCGACAGTATCGCCGGGGGCTCGATCTATCACCTGGCCGATCGGATGGACGCGGGCGCGATCGCCGCGCAGGACTGGTGCTTCGTCAAAAAGGGCGAGACTGCGCGCGAGCTTTGGGAGCGCGCGCTGGCCCCGATGGGTCTCTCGCTGATGGCCCGGGTGATCCGGCACGCGAAGGAGCACGGCACGATTCCGGCGCAGCCGCAGGACGAGCAATTCGCCACGCAGGCCCCGCTGATTCGCGACGGCGCGTAGCGACAGGCAGCGACTCGTCCCCGGCCGCGCGGCGCGCGGCGCGTTACTTCAATGGCAGACGGTCCCGGGCGAAGTGAATACTTCGCGCGTGATGTTCTTGGTCTGGGCGACGCCGTCGACGCTGTAGCTGAAGGTCCCCGAGTTGCCATCGAAGAAACTCAGCGTAGCCGCGCCGACGACACTGCCGGTCGCGCCGCCCGGGCTTCCGATCGGCGGGAACGGGACCGCATTGAACGGCGGCCCGTTGCTGAGCCGGATCAGGTCGCCCGCATACGAGGTCAATCCGCTCTTGTTCGCGGTCGTCACCAGCCACATCGGGGAGTGGTCCCTGTCGTAGGTGTACCAGGTCGCGAAAATGGTGTCGGCCTCGTGCGCGATATTGATTCCCCAGCCCGCCTCCGAGGCTGCCGGCGCGGCCCACCACAGGTCCTGGTAGTTGCTGGTCAGCGCCAGATTGACCTGCGCGCCGAACAGGCAGGTCGGCAGGAGCCCGAAGGTTTCGCGCGTAATCGACTTGGTCTGCGCGATGCCGTTGACCGTGTAGGAGAACGCGCCGTTGTTCGCATCGCTGAACGTCAGCGTGGCGGTGCCGACCGGCGAGCCGGCCGCGCCGCCCGGAGCCCCCAGCGGCGGAAACGGGACCGTGTCGAACGACGGCCCCGTCCCCTGGAACAGCGTCCCGCGGTAGACCCGGTGCGCGATCCGATTCGCGCTCATCACCAGCCACCATGCCTTGCCGTTCAGATCGTAGGTGAACCACGAGGCGAAGATCTGCTCGCCCTGGTGCGCGAAATTGATGCCCCAGCCGGATTCGGAACCGCCGGGCGCGTTCCACCACAAGCCGCCGAAATTTACCGACAGCTCTTCGATGCCTTGCGCAGCCTGCACGGCGGCATGCGCATCGACGATACCCGCGCCGCACGTTGCGGTCGTGCAGTCGGAGCCCGGCGGAAACGGCTTGGCGCTCGACGCAAGGACGGCCCGCACCTGGCTTGCGTTGAGTCCCGGAGCCACCGCCAGCATCAGCGAGATGACGCCCGACACCATCGGCGCGGCGTAGCTCGTGCCATAGCCCACGTCGAGCCCATCGGTGGTCGGGACCGAGTGACCGAGGTTGCTCAGGATTTCGATGCCGTCGGACCGCCCAAAGGTATCGCCGCCGGGCGCACTGATCGTCATCGTGGCGCCGAAGTTGCTGTACGACGCTCTGCTGCCGACGGAAGTGGTCGCGCCAACCGAAATAACGCCCGGGCAGTTCGAAGGCGTATTGGTGGCGATGTCGGCGCCGTCGTTGCCGGCCGACGTGACGATCGCCCGAGTGATTCCGTGCCCCAGCGCCGACGCAATCACCTGCTGGTAGGCGGGTGCGCAGTCGGCCTGCTCGCCGATACTCAGATTGATGACCTGCGCCGGCGTCGGATTGGCGGGAACGCCGGGCACGCTCAATCCTGCCGCCCAGGCGATGCCGTCGATGATGTCCGAATCGTCGCCGAAACATTTGCCGAGCACGCGCACCGGAAGGATCTTCACCGCCCAGTCGATGCCGGCGGTCCAGACGGCGTCGTTGCTGTTGGCCGCGATGATCCCGGCGATCGATGTGCCGTGCCAGCTGCTGTTCTCGATGGCGCAGCCGTCGAACGTGTGCGAGCTGGTCAGGTCGGTTCGCGTGATCCAGTCGCCGGGATCGGACGCGTCGGCGTCGCGCCCGTCGCCGTCGTTGGCGACGACGGGGTCGGAGATGAAATCGTATCCCGCAAAAATGCGCCCGGCCATCGCCGCGTGGGGGCGGTAGCCGGTATCGACGACCGCGACAACGATATTGGCGCTGCCGGTCGCGACATCCCACGCGCTGAAGGCGCTTATGCCCGCCGCGTCGTCCCGCAGATAGGTCTGCAGACTCACATACTCGTCGTTCGGCACCAACTGCGCCCGCATGCGGTGATCCGGCTGCACGTACTCGACGTCGGCGTGGCCGGCCAGCCGTCGCGCGATGGCGCGCGCCTCGGAAAGCGGCACCGGATGGTCGAGCACAACGACGTGCGCACCGAGCGCCATCGGCCGCACATAGGCCAGCGCAACGCCGCCGTCGGCGGCCAGCCGTGACACGCGGGCCGCGCCGCGGACCGATTCTGTTTCGACGCCCGCGTCGGGCGCCGCCTGACGGAATTTGACGATCAGCCGCTGCGTCATCGGCTCCGGAAGCTCGGAGACGGATGCTGGCGACGCGGGCGCGAGCGCGGCCAGCGTCAGCAGGCTGGCAAGTGTCGCGCGGACAATCACCGAGCGCCGGTCAGACGTCGAGGTTGCGCACGCCTAGAGCATTGTTCTCGATGAATGCGCGGCGCGGCTCGACGTCCTCGCCCATCAAGGTCGTGAAAATCTCGTCCGATGCGATGCCATCCTCGATCTGCACCTTGAGCAGCCGCCGCACCGCCGGGTCCATCGTCGTTTCCCACAGCTGCGCGGGATTCATTTCGCCGAGGCCCTTGTAGCGCTGTATCGAGATCGCGCCGCGAGCTTCGCTCAACAGCCAGTCGAGCGCTTCCTTGAACGAGGCGACGGCGAAACTGCGTTCGCCGCGCCGGACGCTCGCGCCGGGCCCGATCAGCCCGCGCAAGACCTCGGCTGCCGTCCTGATCTGCGCATAGTCACCGCTCGCCAGGAAGTCCGCATCGAGCGAAGTGGCGTGCGGCGTGCCGTGCCGCGTGTGCACGATGACCAGGCGGCGCGATTCCGCCGTCGCGTCGTAGCGCGCCTGCACGGTGATGTCGGGGTCGCCGATCGCACGCTCGAGCGCTGCTGCGCTCGCCTCCGCCGCGTCCGCAGTCGACAGGTCGACCGCAAGACCGGTAAGCAACGCATGCAGCGCCGCCGGGTCGACCAGCCGCGCGACCCGGTCGATCACCGCTTCGGCCAGCAAATATTGGCGCGCGATGTGATCGAGCGCCTCGATCGACAGCGGCGCGAGTTCGGCGCCCGGCACCAGCTCGGCACCCTTCAACGCGACCTTCAGCAGGTGCTGCTTCAAGTCGTGATCGTCCTTGAGGTAAGTCTCTTCCTTGCCCTGCTTTGCCTTGTACAGCGGCGGCTGGGCGATGTAGATATGGCCGCGCTCGACCAGGTCGAGCATCTGCCGGTAGAAGAACGTCAGCAGCAGCGTTCGGATGTGCGAACCGTCGACGTCCGCGTCGGTCATGATGATGATGCGGTGATAGCGCAGCTTGTCGGCGTTGTATTCGTCCTTGCCGAAGCCGGTGCCGAGCGCGGTGATCAGCGTGACGATTTCCTGCGAGCTGATCAGTTTGTCGAAACGGGCCCGCTCTACATTGAGAATCTTTCCGCGCAGCGGCAGGATCGCCTGGAACTTGCGGTCGCGGCCCTGCTTCGCCGAACCGCCGGCCGAATCGCCTTCGACCAGGTAAAGCTCGCACAGCGCGGGGTCGCGTTCCTGGCAATCGGCGAGCTTGCCCGGCAAGCCCATGCCGTCGAGGACGCCCTTGCGGCGCGTAAGCTCGCGTGCCTTGCGCGCCGCCTCGCGGGCCCGCGCCGCGTCGATGATCTTGCCGCAGATGATCTTGGCATCGGTCGGGTTCTCGAGGAGGAACTCGTGCAGCTTGCTGCCGACGATTTCCTGCACCAGCGGCTGGACTTCCGAGGAGACCAGCTTGTCCTTGGTCTGCGACGAGAACTTGGGCTCGGGCACCTTGACCGACAGCACGCAGGTAAGCCCTTCGCGCATGTCGTCGCCGGTAGTCTCGACCTTCGCTTTTTTCGCCAGCTCTTCCTTTTCGATATAGCTGTTCAGCGTCCGGGTCATCGCCTGCCGGAGCCCGGTCAGGTGCGTGCCGCCGTCGCGTTGCGGGATGTTGTTCGTGAAGCATTGCACCGACTCCGCATAGGAGTCGTTCCATTGCATCGCGACCTCGACGATGACGCCGTCCTTTTCGCCGACGGCATGGAAGACCTTCGGGTGCAGCACCGTCTTGCTGCGATTCATGTACTCGACGAAGCCCTTGATCCCGCCAGTGAACGCGAAGTTCTCGCTCTTGCCGTCGCGCTGATCGACGAGCTCGATCTTGACGCCGTGATTCAGGAACGAAAGCTCGCGCAAGCGGCGGGCCAGGATGTCGTAGTGGAACTCGATGTGATCGAACGTCGTGGACGCCGCCATGAAATGCACTTCGGTCCCGCGCCGCTCGGTTGGACCGGTGACGGCGAGCGGCGCGACGGGAACGCCGTCGTGGAACTCGATCTGATGCGCCTTGCCGTCGCGCCAGATGCGCAGCTTGAGCCATACCGACAAGGCGTTGACGACCGAGACGCCGACACCGTGCAGGCCGCCGGAGACCTTGTACGAGTTCTGGTCGAACTTGCCGCCGGCGTGCAGCTCGGTCATCACGATCTCGGCGGCCGAGCGCTTCAGCTCGTCGTCTTCCTTGATGTCGGTCGGTATGCCGCGGCCGTTGTCGACGACCGAGACCGAATTGTCGGCGTGGATCACGACCTTGATATCGTCGCAGTAACCGGCAAGCGCCTCGTCGATCGCGTTGTCGAGCACCTCGAACACCATGTGATGCAGGCCGGTGCCGTCGGACGTGTCGCCGATGTACATCCCGGGACGCTTGCGCACCGCGTCGAGGCCTTTGAGGACCTGGATGCTGGTCGAATCGTAGTCGCTGCCGTTGTCTGTGGGCTTGGGATTGGCTTGGGTCATTCGCGGTTTCTCGTTTCTGACCGCCCTCGAAAACGCCGACGCCGACTGATGTCGGCGCCGCGGGTGGCCATGGTGACTGTTGCGGCGGTCAGATGCGCATCGGCATCACGACATATTTGTAATCGTTTCTCTCCGGCATCGTGACCAGTGCGCTGGAATTGGCATCGCCGAACGCCAGCACGACCTTGTCGGTCCCGAGATTGTGCAAAACATCGAGCAGATAAGTGATGTTGAAGCCGATGTCCAGTGGCTCGCCCTGGTATCCGACTTCGAGCTCTTCCTCGGCCTCCTCCTGCTCGCTGTTCGTGCATATGATT
>DASYJB010000041.1:0-10776 GCA_035996965.1 Casimicrobiaceae bacterium
GCCCGACGATCCGTAGCTGATCGCGCCTGGCCGCTTCCGGGCGTCGGCCACGAATTCCTGCAGCGTCTTCCAGCGGCTATCGGCGCGCACGGCGAGCACCGTTGGGTCCGCGGTGAGCCGCGCGATCGGAACGAGCTGATCGAGCTGGTACATCGGCGGACGACCGATAATCTTGTCGGCCTCCGGCAGGATCGAAATCGACGATAGCGCGAGGAGCAGCGTGTAGCCGTCTGGCTTCGCCTTGGCCACGTACGCCATGCCGATGCCGCCGCCGGCGCCGGCCTTGTTCTCGATGATGACCGGGGCGCCGAGCACGCGTCCGAGTGCATCTGCCGCAGGCCGCGCGACGATGTCGGCAACACCTCCCGGTGGAAACGGGACCACCAGCGTGATCGGCTTCGACGGATACGCTTCCTGTGCGTTGGCTTCCGCACCGAGCAGCACCAATGCCAGAACAACTGCGGCCCCCACCGCGCGAGCGAACACTAGGCGAATATCCAGACCAGTATTCCGCCGAGCAGGAGCCACTTGACCGTGTAGTAGCCGAACTTGCTCTTGCGCTTCAGCGCCTTGCCGGGCAGGCGCAGGTAATACGCGAGGCCGAAGATCTTGTTCAGCACGCCGACCTGATCGCCAGCGACATTCTCGGTCTGGCTGGCGCGAATTACCGTCGCCTCGTACCAGTGATTGATCGTGGCCATGACGCGGCTCGTCAGCGGCCGCTCGACGTCGCAAAACAGGATCACGCGCAGCGTATCGGTCTTGTTCTCGGCCCAGTGGATGAAGGTCTCGTCGAAGATCACCGCCTCGCCATCGCGCCAGCTATAGGGCTCGCCGTCGACGAAAATGCGGCAGTTGTCCGAATTCGGCGTCGACAGGCCCAGGTGATAACGCAGCGAGCCGGCAAACGGATCTCGGTGCTTGCCGAGGTCGCCGCCTGGAGGCAGCAACGCGAACATCGCCGCGTTGACCGACGGGATCGATTGCACCAGCGCGACCGTCTTCGGGCACAGCGCCTTCGCCGAATCCAGCGGCTCGTCGTACCATTTGACGTAGAACCGTTTCCAGCCGCGCCGGAAGAACGAATTGAAGCCCAGGTCGTTGTATTTCGCCGCGGCGCGGATGTGGCCCTCGTCGAAGAGCTGCAGGGCTTCCTCGCGCAGCATTTGCCAATTGTCGGACAGCGGCTTCAACTCGGGGAAAAGCTTGACGTCGACATAGGGCCGGTTCGGCACCGCCGAGAACATGTACATCAACACGTTGTACGGCGCCATGAACGTCGAATGATCGGTCAGCTGCCGATAGAAGCGATGCCGGATGCGGCCGCGATAATGGATGTACATCGCCGACGCGATGAATGCGTAGAGGATGAAAAACTTCGGCGCCAGCAGATTGGGCAGATGCTCGATCATCGTCGGTCTTCGGTGGTGGCCGCCATTATAGCGCCTGGGCCGCCCGGGCCCTTTCGTCCCTCAGGCGCCGGCGCGAGTTTCCAGCGCCGGTGCACCCAGAACCACTGCTCGGGATGGCGAAGCACCAGGATTTCGAGCATCGCGTTGTACGCACGGGTGTTGCGCCGGATTTCCTCGTTGACCTTGTCGCATTCGACCAGCGGCAGCGCTTCTTCGAAGCGCAGCACATGCGAGCCGTCGGGCTCGCGCCAGCTCGATGCCGGCACGACCGGCGCGCCGGTCGCGAGCGCCACGATCGCGAGGCTCTTGAACGTTCCCGCCGGCTGGCCAAAAAAGTCGACCGCGATGCCGTCAGGCGGCGAGGCGTGCTGATCGAACGGGAACACGACCAGGTCGCCCGCTTCGAGGCGCTCGAGGATCGCATCGAGCGACCCGCGCTTGCCCAGCACGCCAAAGCCACCCTTCCGGAACCGCCGGTTCACCAGCGCGTCGAGCCAGCGCGGCCGAATCGCGCGGCGGATGAAATGGAAGCGCCCCCGCATGTGCGGAAAATGGCGCAGACCCGCAATCGTCGCCACCTCGAAATTGCCGAAGTGTCCGGTAAGGATCAGCGCGCCCTTGCCGCGCTCGAGCGCACGCGCCAGCGCCTCGACATTGTCGACGCGGATCAGCGCCGACTTCTTTTCCTCCGACAGCCAGCGAAAGCGAACAAACTCGCCGGCGAGCCGCCACAGATGTGCGTAGTGGGCCTGCGCCAGCCCGACGATCTCGGCTTCGGGGACTGCTGGCCCGAATACACGGCGGAGATTTTCCAGGATGACGCGCCGGCGCAGCGGAAGCAGGCGGTAGATCAGCCGGCCGGCCAGCGGTGTGTCGGCTTGCGCCGGAAGCGCCAGCGCGACCGCGGATGCGCTGATCCGGTCGTGCGTCAGCGATACCGCGATCGCCCGCAGCCGCTGCCGGCCGAGGACGAGCTCCGCCCTGGCGCTGCAGACGACCTGCGGCGCGCCGTAGGCATCGCGCTCGATTGAAAAATCGGCGGGCTCGATCTCGGCCAGCGCCAGCTCGCGCGGAAAAAGCTTGGCGCAGGCTTCCTTGGCGGCAAAGCGCGCCGCCAGGCTTGCCGCGCGGCCCAACCCGTCACCGCTGTCGGCGAGCTCCGTTGGCGAAAAATACCGGATCAGGTCTTCCGCCGGCGTCTCCCGCAACAGGCGCTCGATGCGCGCGATTTCGACGCTGTCGATGCCGCAGCGCGTCGGTTGCCCGCGCTGCGCTGCGAACTGGTGGGCGGAGCCCGCCATCGATCACTGCAGCGCGCGGATGATCAGCGCGGCATTGGTCCCGGCGAAGCCGCGGCACAGAATCAGCGCCGTGTCGCCACGCGGGACCTGCGGCGCTGAAGACACTCGCAGGCCCTCGCAACTGCGATCGAGCGAGGTCAGCGTAGCGATCCCCGGGACGATGCGCTCGCGCAGCGCGGCCAGCGCGATCACCGTCTCCATGATGCCGGCCGCGGCGATCAGATGCCCGGTCGCCCACTTGAATGCCGTGACAGGTGGCGCCGCGTCTCCGGTGCCGAACACGCCGCGCAGCGCCGCCGCCTCCGACGAGTCCGACAGCGGCGTGCCGTTGCCGTGGGCGACGATCATCCCGATGTCCGCCGGCGCGAGCCCGGCTTCGGCCAGCGCCTGCGTGATCGCGCGGCAAAGCCCATCGCCGTCCTCGCGAATCGCGAGCAGTCCCTCGCCTTCGGCCGCATAGCCGCCGCCGAGCACTTCACCCAGCGCGACGGCGTTGCGCTTTGCGGCGGCGTCCTCCGTTTCGAGCGCGAGCGCGCCCGCGCCCTCGCCGAATACGCTGCCGCTGCGCCGCTGGTCGAACGGGCGGATAGCGTCGGGCGCGAGCAGGCCGCACTGGTGGTAGTACAGCAGCATCTGCGGCTCGATCGGCGCATCGTGCCCGATGGCGACCGCGCGGTCGGCTTCGCCCTGGCGCAGCGCTTCGGCCGCTTCGATGACTGCCAGCGTGCCGCCGGCGCTGTGGTTGGTGATGCAGGCGTTGCTGCCCTTGAGTCCGTATTTGATGCCGACATGACAGAGCACGTTGTTCGGCAGTGTGCGCAACAGCCACATCGGATTGACCTCGTTGCCGAGGTCGCGGCCGAACGCGTTGAGCGAGCCGCCGGTCTCGCTCATCAGAGGAAAGTATTCGTACTGCGACATGTACGCGCCGCCGCCCGACCCGACGTAGAGTCCGCTGCGATCGTTGAATGCCGCCGCGGCTGCGCCATCGGCGCCATCGCGCGCCGACATGAATCCGGACGCGTCGATCGCCTGGCTTCCCGCATACAGTCCGAACATGTCGCTGCGCCGGATCAGCTTGTGCAGCTTGCGGTCCTCGACCAGCGCCCGCGGATTGAAGTCCGGCATTTCGGCGGCGACACGCACCGGCCAACCGGTCGTGTCCCATTGCGCGATCGCTCCGATCGCCGAATGTCCGTCGCGAGCCGCCGCCAGGATCGCGCCAGCGTCCATGCCGGACGCGCAAACCGCGCCGGTGCCGGTGATCAGAATCCTGGAGCGCGGCATGCTTTAAGCAGCGTCCGGCACTTCATCCGGATGGCGCAGCGCGACGCAGCTGTTCGAGCCGCCGAATCCGAACGAGTTGGACAAGGTCATCCGCACGCGACGTCGGGTCGGCGCCACGACCAGATTCAGGTCGCAGTCGGGGTCGCGCTCGCGCAGGTTCGCATTGATCGGCAGCTCGCCGTGTCGAATCGCCAGCGCACAGACCACGACCTCGACCGCGCCGGCCGCGGCGATGAGATGGCCCATCGAGCTCTTGGTCGAGCTGACCGCGACGTCGGCGGTCTTGTCGCCGAACACCGTGTGGATCGCGGCGCTCTCGCTCTTGTCGTTCATGTAGGTCGATGTACCGTGCGCGTTGATGTAGTCGACGTCCTCCGGCGCGGCGCCCGCGTCGGCAAGCGCTGCGCGCATCGACTGGATCGGGCCGTCGCCGTCGGGCGGCGAATCGGTGATGCGGTACGAAGACAGCGAATTGCCGTCTCCGGCAAGCTCGGCGTAGATAGGCGCGCCACGCCGGCGCGCCGCTTCCCATTCCTCGAGGACGACAAATCCGGCCCCCTCGCCGAGCACGAAGCCGTTGCGCGTCGCGTCGAACGGACGGCTTGCGCGCTGCGGCACATCGTTGTCGGCCGATACCGCCGACAGAAGGCAGAAGCCCCCCAGTCCGACCGGGCTGATCATCGAATCGAAGCCTCCGGCAAGGGCGTAATCGACGCTGCCCCGGCGTATCAGCTTGAGTGCCGTGCCGATCGCCTGGCCGCCCGACGCGCAGGCGGTGTGGACGGACGTCGCGTAACCGTGGATGCCGAAGCGCCGGGTCAGCAGAGCGAGTCCCGCCGTCGCCTGGCTGCGGCAGAAAACGATCGGGTCCGCCGCCGTCGGATCGTTGACCAGGCGGTCGACATGCAGCTCGCCGTCGGCCGCCGAATGCCGCTGCACGGCGGAAAGATCCTCGTACGCGACCCCCATCATGCCGGTGCCGACCGAGCAGCCCCAGCGTGCCGCGGTTGCCGCCGTCGGCGCAATGCCCGCGTCGCGCATCGCCTGCTCGGCCGCGCCGAGGGCGAAGCGATGCGAGCGATTGGCGAACTTGAGGAGCTTCCGGTCGGCGCCCAGCGCGGCCGCGTCGAAATCCTTGACCTCCGCGGCGATCCGCGTCGAAAAGCCGCTGGCGTCGAAAATGCTGATCGGCGCGACGCCGCTTCGGCCTTCGAGCAGCGCAGTCCACGTCGTGGACACATCGTTGCCCACCGGCGTGACCAGCCCGATTCCCGTGATCGCGACCCTGCGCCGGCGGCTCATGCGAGCACTCTGTCGACCAGTTCCACGCGCGCCGTCGCGACCGCGCGATCGCCGACATGGGCGCTCAACGCGATCCTTGCGGTGGCGGCGTCATCGGGTGCCGGCAGCAACTCGACATTGATGCCGACTCGCTGACCCGGCGTGATGAAGGCGCGCATCTTGACGTTGGTCATGCGCGATGGCGTCATCGCCGCGGCGCCTCGCGCCTCGCCGACCGAATTGGCGAGCTCGATGGCAAGCCGCATCTGGAGATCGAGCAGCAGCGTCGCCGGAAACACCGGACGGCGCGGGAAATGATCGCCGAAGAACGCCGCATGCTCGGGCACCATCAGCGTGGCGCGCAGCGACTTGCCCGGCACACGCGCATCGATGGCGAGCGACACCGGCGCCACCCCGCGAAAGCCGCCCGCCGCCGCACCTCGCCCGCGCAACAGCGCGAAGCGCTCGCGCAACGCATCCGGCGAATCGAGGTCTTCGACCGGCAGCATCGGACCCAGACAGTGCTTGAGCTCGATGACCCGCCTGCCGTTGACCTTCGCCCAGCCGCCGTACGCGATGACTTCATCGTCGCAATCGTCGATGTCGACGTCGAGCTCCAAGAGATCGCCGGGCGCGACGCTACCCTCGAACAAGGTTTCGGTCGCCAGCGCCGCAACCGGCCGCCCGCGGTAGCCGAGCTTGTCCATCGCAACCCACGCCGCGAGCTGTCCGACGGCTTCGGCGACCAGGCACGACGGAAATTCGGCGATCTCGCGCGGGACCGCGTACCAGCCGCGAGCATGGGCGCCGGGCGCGAACTCGGTGATCCGGTCGACGAAGGAGAATGCGGCGAAATGATCGCTCATGCAGCGGGTCGCGCTTGGCGTCAGGCCGCCGCGCGGGCTTCGCGCTGGGCGTTGATGACCAGCTTGCAGAACGTCTCCGGCGTGAAAAGGCGCGGAATATCGGCGACCTTCATCGGCGTCTTGAATCGCTCGGCGGGAATCTCGGACAGATAGGACTTGAGCTGCGCCAGTCCCTTTTCGGTGACGATGCCTTTCTGCTCGAACTCGGCTTCCGGCAGGTCGCCGCGCGCGTTCTCGACGATTTTGCCACGCGGAATCTTGATCTTGAACGCACGCTCGAGGCGGAACACCATGTCGAGAAAATCGATCGATTCGGCGTCGAGCCCCTCGATCAGCGACACGTCGAGCTTGACCTCTTCGACGTCGCAACCGAGCGCATCGGCCATCGTCTCGGCGACCTTCGGGTACACCGCCATGATTTCTTCCTTGCTTATCTCATTTTGCGCCATGCTGTTCACTCCATTTTGAAGCCGCCGTCGACGGCGACAACCTGTCCGGTCATGTAGTCGGCGTAGCGTGAGGCCAGAAACCAGACCGCATACGCGACTTCCTCGGGCTTGCCGTAACGCTTGAGCAGGATGCGCGATTTCACCTGGTCGCCGGCCAGATCGCGCACATCTTTTGACATTTCGGTTTCGATCACGCCGGGTGCGACGGCATTGACCGTGATCTTCCGCGGCGCGAGCTCGACCGCCAATGAGCGGGTGAAGGCGTTGATCGCGCCCTTGCTCGCCGCGTAGTTGGTCTGGCCGCGGCCGCCCTTTTCGGCGCTGACCGACGAAAGGTTGATGATCTTGCCGGACCGTTGCACGATCATGTGCGGAATCACCGCGCGGGTGATATTGAACACGCCGCCGATATTGGTGTCGAGGACGACGCGGATGTCGTCGTCGTCGAGCGCCGCAAGCTGATTGTCCCGGATGATCCCGGCGTTGTTGACCAGGATGTCGATGCGCTCGGTGCGCGCGGCGACCCGCTCGACGGCGTCGGCGCAGGCCCTGGCGTCGCAGACGTCGACCTGCTCGGCGCCGATCGCCCTGCCCGCCTCGCCGCCGGCGGCGACGACGTCCGCCGCAGCTTGCGCGTTGTCGCGATAGAAGAACGTGACGTCGGCGCCTTCGTCGGCGAGAAGCTCGACGATCGCGCGGCCGATGCCGCGACTGCCGCCGGTGACGATCGCGATCTTGCCGGCCAGCCCGGAATCGATTTTCATCGCCGGCTCATCCCGAGATGCAGAATCCACCGTCGACGACCAGCGTATGACCGGTGATCATCGCCGCCTCGGGCAGGCACAGCAGATAGACGGCGCCGGCCACGTCCTCCGGCGTCAGCACCGGCCCGGCGGGCGTCCGTTGTGCGAAATTGGCCAGCAGCTGCTCGCGATTCGGGAAATGGCTAAGCGCGTCGGTGTCGACGACGCCGGCGCTGACGGCGTTGACCCGGATGTTCTTCGGCCCGAGCTCCTGCGCCAGCGTCCGCACCAGCGACTCCAGCGCGGCTTTCGACGCGCCGATAAAACCGTAATCGGGCATCGCGCGCGATGCGCCCAGGCTCGACATCGCGATGATGCGCCCGCCTTCGCGCATTTGCGGCACCGCGTGCTGCGCCAGCAGCGCGAGCGCGAAGGCATTGGTCTCCAGGCACCAGCGCCAGTGCTTGAGCGACATCGCCATCGCCGGTTTGAGCACGCCGCTGGCGGCGTTGCTGACGACGATGTCGATGCGGTCGAAATGGGTGGCGATGGCGGCGAACATCTCATCGACGCTTTCGGGCAGGCCGACGCTGGCCTGGAACGCGTGCGCCCGGCGGCCGGTCGCGCGGAGCGCCGCGCAAAGCGCCTCGGCTTCGTCGTGGCTGTTGTAGTAATTGACCGCGATATCACAGCCGCCGGCGGCGAGCTTGGTCGCGATCGCGCGGCCGATACCGCGCGAGGCGCCCGTGATGAGCGCAACCTTTCCGGCAAGGGGGCCTGACATCGGGCGGTAGTCGGTTGTCGTGGATTCCGGCACAAGGCGGCCGGGGTTAGGCAAAGGCGGGCGAAGGCAGGCACGCCATCCCGCGCCATGCCCCGGGACAATCGATAATTATCGCCTGCTTCGCTCTGCCGGGCAACCTCGACGCCCGCGAGAACCACAGACCCGCAGGGTAAAAGCCCCGGTTGGCGCGCCGAAGGCCTCGCCGTTGCGATAGGCCTAGCGGCTCGAAGCCGTGCGCGGCGCGCGCAGTAATCGCTGCGCCTCCAGGCACCAGTGCTTCTTGATGCCGTACCAGATATCGGCGGCCCACATGACGTTGTTCGCGTTCCCATCCGGCAGCGGCGCGAGGCCCGCGATGTTGTCGGGATCGAACGCATTGATCCACGCCCGCATCGGCGCCGACAGGGCGAGCTGCGCCGTGTCGGGGACGAACACATGCGAATACTCGGCCGGCAGCGTGACATTGCGCACCATCGCCTTGCCGGCGGAGTGAAAGGTCTTGGCGTTTTCCAAACCCGGCGCATCCCAGGCGAATAAATCCAGCCCGATCCGGTAGCCGGTGAACTCGTCGACCGTGTCCGGAATCGATCGGATGCTCGGAACCACCTTCCAGTGCACAGGGAGGACGAGCGCCCAGCCTCCGGTTCCGACCACCGACGCGCTGGCGACCGACACCCCGACGACCGGCCGCTCACGGCCAGTCAACGGGTCGATAATGGTCGTGCGCTCCTCGAGTTGTCTGGTCAGCGGATCGAACACGCGCCGCTCGGCGCCGAAGGACCCGGCGAGCTCGTGCAGGATCTTGACGGTCTGGATGCCGCCCTGGCTGTGGCCGATCAGCATCGGCCGCACGCCTTCGTGCTCGTAATACCAGGCGATTTCGCCGGCCTGCTGCGCACTGTCTTCGTAGGGGCTGCGCGAATAGGCGCCGTCGCCGGGGTCGCGGATCATCGGCTCCGGAAAACCCATGCCGGTAAGAAAGCGCCCAAACGATTCCATCAGCAGATAGACCCCATAGACGCCGCCGTGGACCGCGAAGATGCGCGGCGTCGGCCCCTTGGCAAGCGCATTGCGCACATCGTCGTCGGTGATGTGTTTCGGATCGAGCGCGAGAATTCTTGCTTCGACCGCGGGATCGATCGTCAACGAGCGCAGCACGCTGCCCGGCGCGACGGCGCGCAGATCCTCGGCCGGGCGCTCGAGCGGAGCCGTCGCGCATCCGGACAAGGTCAGCACCAGGGCCGCTGCGATCAAGAGTCCTGCCGCCCGGCACAGCGTAATCACGGCGCAATGCTCCTGATGTGCCCGAGGATATTGGCGAGCAGGCTCTCGGCGCGATGGCGATCGATCGCCGCCCTCCGGAATGATAAAGCGATCTCGAGGACATCGCCCAGCGTCGTCAGCGCCAGGACGAGCGGCGAAAGCGGGCCAGTCGACACGGCACGGACGTAGCCCACGCGAAACGGATAGGATTTCGCCTCCGGCCACAAGGCATTGAGCTGCAGCGGGGTGACGCCCGCCCATACCGCGTAGTTTTTCGCGTGGAAGGCCTGCCGCTCCTCGTTCGAAAGAAAGCGCCATTGCAGGCCGGACAAGCCGATCGCCAGCAAGGTCTGCAGGTAGAGCTTGCGCCGCTTGATGCGGCTGGTTTCGCCGCACACGAATCGGGCGAGCTCCGAGAGCGGCATGTCATCGGGCACTGGGTGTGCGACGCGAAACGATCCGAGCAGCGGCGCGAAGCCGCCGGCGGCCCGGGCGCCGAAATCACGCCGCACATTGACGATCGATCCGACGGCCAGGTCGCGGCGCCGCTTGGCGTGGCGGCGCTCCGCCACCTGAGGCGACAAGGTCTTGAGCACGAGCGCGAGAAAAATATCGTTCTGCGTCGTTCCCCACGACCGTGCCGTGGCCGCGAGCCTCGCCGACTCCGCGGGAGCGAGGCGGGCAAAGACGACGCCGTTGTATCCGTCGCCGTCCTTCGGATACGGCGGCCGGGCCGAGCGACGGCAGCTCGCAATCAAATGGCGCCAGCTCGAAAAGCCGCGTGCCAGCGCAAAGACCCGCCGAGCGAACAAGCGGCGATATCCGGGCGGGTACAGGTCGGGACGCGGCTGCTCTGCGCCGGTGGGAACGATGCGGTAATAGTCTTCGATCAGTCGCTGCAACAGGCGGACGATCGAGTCCCCGCCGGCGACAAAATGGTCGTAGGCGAGGCCCAGGTGGAATACCGGCGCGTCCTCGACGGCGAAAAAACGAAACGGTTCGATCCCGCCGCCGGCGGGAAAGCCCAAGTTCAACTGCCGCTCCATTTCGGCCTGAACGCACGCTCGGGGATCGGCGCCGCCGGCGAGCACCGACAGCGGTGCTTTCGTCGCACCGCCGGTCCATTCGTAGCGCAGCCGGCGACTGTCGAGCATAAGCCCGGTGAGACCGAGACCCTCGAGCTGGCGCCGGATGCACGCCTCGAGGCGCTGCCGGTCGAATGGTTGCGGCAGCGTGACCACGTGCACCGCGTTGTAGGGGTGCATCTCGCGCCAGCGCACCATCGCGGCCTGAAAGAGGTTGAGCCGGCCTTTCACTCGGTGCCGCCCGGCTTGATTGCGGCGCGGCGCGCCCTGATCAGCCGCTGCGCCTCGATGCACCAATGCTTTTT
>DASYJB010000042.1:0-17071 GCA_035996965.1 Casimicrobiaceae bacterium
CCGTGCGTGACGCGCGCGCCGTTTGGCTATACTCAAGGTTCAAAGTGCCGCGGGTCAATCGATGCCCACGATCGCCATCAAGCGCCGCCACAAGCTCGAGCCGAAGAAGGCGAAGGCTGCCGCGCAAAAAGTCATCAAGGACTTGAGCGCGCGCTACCAGCTCGCCTGCTCGTGGGACGGCGATCAGGTTGAGTTCGAGCGCGCGGGCGTGTCGGGCCACATGCATCTGCGCAAGAACGAGGTCCTCCTCGACGTGCGGCTCTCGTTCCTGATGACACCGCTCAAGGGCCCGATCGAGCGGGCGATCAACGACGAGCTCGACCGCCTGTTCGGCGATACGGCCTGAAACCGCGTCAGCCCGGATCGACGAAGGGCGCGTCGTCGCCGGCGAGGATCGCCCGCATCACCGCGGTTTCCCGCGTTTCGATCAGCGCCAGAAATTCACGCGCACCGTTCATGCCGCGGAACGACAGCAGGCCGCACTCGAGAAATTCCTGCAGGGCGCCGACACCGGCGATCCGCGCCGGCCGCCGCATCGCGGCCAGCGCCGAGCGCAGCAGCGGCATGTGCACGTAGCGATCGAGCGCGGCGCCGACCTCGACGATCAGCGCAATCTGCCGCTCGCGTTCGCTGCGGTTGTCGCACGCACGGTACGCGGCGCAATACGAAGCCACCGACAGCGTAGCGTCCTCGCCGAGCCTGGCGACCAGCGCGCGATCGAGCTCGTGCGACAGCGCCGAGAGCTCGATCGCCTTCGCAATGACGGCAATGACGCCGTCCGGCAGCACGCGCACCATGATCGGAACGACGCGCGCGAGATCGGCGTCGCGCCGGCTGTAGTCCCCCGGCCCGTACAGATCCGATTGGAAGAACCGAATCGCCTCGGCATAGCGCGGATCTCGCACAAGGTCGGCGTAGGTCGCGTTGAGCCGCCGCGACTGCCACCCGGCGACGCGATCGAGCGCCGCGGCGAGCCGAGGCGAGGCCTGGCGCGCTTGGTGCAGGCGCTGCGCATGCTCGAGGCCGCGGATCAGGGAGGTTTGGGCGGAGGAAGGCATCGACGCGCTGGGTTACGAATTTCCGCCGTCATCATAACCGCCGCGCGCACCTCAGGTTGAAGGGCGCGGCAGCAGGACGAGATGTGCCAAGTCAGCTTGAGGAGCGCTGGCAGCACGACGACATGTGTACAGGTCAGCTTGAGGGGCGCGGCGGCGCAATAGCAAACGTAGCCGCGAAGAAGTTCCGCCGCGCCCCTCGAACCTGACCCGAAAAATTAGGTTGTCTCGTCTAGAGTCCACCGCTAGATTGCGTTGTTGTCCCTCCACTCGATTCCACCGCATGCCTGATTCCACCACGTCGCCCCGCATCAGTCGCCGCACCTTGCTCAAGGCTGGCATCGCCGGGGGTGCGGCGCTGCTGCTCGCCCGCTGGCTGTACACGTCGACGACTACGCCACAGTCGACGTCAACGCCATACGGCGCGCTCGATGCCGGTGCGCGCGCGATCGTCGCGGCGATCGCCCCGGTCATGCTTGCCGGTGCGCTGCCAGCCGACGACCCGGTGTTGCTGCAAGAGCTGGTCGCGGGCGTCGATCAGGCGATCGCCGGCCTGCCGCCGGCAGTGCGCAAGGAAGTCGGCCAGCTGTTCGCGCTGCTGTCGTTCGCGCCGACCCGCGTTCTGATCGCCGGCGTATGGTCGCCGTGGCACGAGGCCTCGCCGGCATCGATCGGCGCCTTCTTCGCTCGCTGGCGCGACAGCCGACTGGCACTGTTGCGCTCGGCCTACGGCGCGCTGCATCAGCTCGTGTTCGCCGCCTGGTACGGCAATTCGACTGCCTGGCCGGCGATCGGCTACGCCGGACCCCCATCGCTCGAGGTCGGCTGATGACTGCGGCGGTCCTGCGTCAGACGCCGTTGCCCGATCCCTTCCGCGCCGGCATCGCCGGCGGCTGGAAGGTGATCGATGCATCGGCATCAAGTGCCGATCTCGCGCTGGAGGCAGATGTCGCCATCGTCGGGACCGGCGCCGGCGGCGCCACGGCCGCGGAAATTCTGAGCGCGGCGGGCCTTTCCGTGGTGATGATCGAGGAAGGGCCGCTTGCGACCTCGTCCGACTTTCACATGCTCGAGCGCGAGGCCTATCCGCAGCTCTATCAGGAGTCCGCCGCGCGCAAGACCCGCGACAAGGCGATCAACATATTGCAGGGACGCTGCGTCGGCGGCGGCACGACGGTCAACTGGACATCGAGCTTTCGCACGCCTTCGACGACATTGACGCACTGGTCGCGCACGTTCGGCATCGCCGGTTTTACCGAGGCCGATCTGGCGCCGTGGTTCGAGCACGTCGAACGCCGTCTGAATATCACGCCGTGGGAAGTCGCCCCGAACGAGAACAACGATATTCTGCGCCGCGGCGCGGAAGCGCTGGGCATCCCGGTGGCAACCATCCGGCGCAACGTCAAAGGCTGCTGGAACATCGGCTATTGCGGCGTCGGCTGTCCGACCAACGCCAAGCAGTCGATGCTGGTCACGGCGATTCCCGCCGCACTGTCGAACGGCGCCACGCTGCTGACGCGCACGCGTGCCTGGACATTCGATCATTCGGCCGGACACGTCACGGCTCTCCACTGCGTCGGCCTCGACGCGGGCGGAACCGATCCGGGCCCTCGCCGCATTGTCGTGCGCGCCAGGACCTTCATCGCCGCCGGCGGCGCGATCGGCACGCCGGCGCTGCTGCTGCGAAGCAGCGCGCCGGACCCGGCGGCCCTCGTCGGCAAGCGCACGTTTCTGCACCCGACCGTCGTCTCGGCGGCGCTGATGCCGCATCGAGTCGACGGCTACGCGGGCGCGCCGCAGACCGTCTACTCGGACCACTTCCTTGATTCGCTGCCGGTCGACGGCCCGATCGGCTACAAGCTCGAAGCGCCGCCGCTGCATCCGGTGCTGGTCGCGACCACACTGTCCGGCGACGGCGCGGCCCACGCGCGCTGGATGCGCGAGCTCCCCCGGATGCAGGTCCTGATCGCATTGATGCGCGACGGCTTTCATGCGCAAAGCGAAGGCGGCACGGTTTCGCTGCAGGGCGACGGTACGCCGTCGCTCGACTATCCGCTCAACGATTATTTCTGGGACGGCGCACGACGCGCGCTCGCGACGATGGCCGAGATCCAGTTCGCCGCGGGTGCGACGACGGTCATGCCGGTTCATGTCTCGGGTGCGAGCTACGCGAATTGGAGCCAAGCGCGGTCAGGTGTCGCTGCCTTGCCCCTCAAACCGCTGGCTGCTGCGGTCGTCAGCGCGCACGTGATGGGCGGCTGCCCGCTCGGCCCCGATACCAGTCGCGCCGTAGCGGACCCCGATGGCCGTCATCATCATCTGGACAACCTCTACGTATTCGACGGTTCGCTGTTCCCGACCAGCGTCGGCGCCAACCCGCAGCTTTCGATCTACGGGATTGTGGCCAAGCTCGCGTCGGCGCTGGCGCAACGTCTCGCCCCGGCCCGGACGGCACTCCACGATTAGGGAGATTGCTCTAACGCCAACGGCTAAAGTCGAGGCTGTTCGGCAACATCGTTCGAGCACTCAACCCCAGACCAAGGAGCACACCATGTCCAAGCAAGCCTCGTTCAATCGCAGCGTAGTCAGCGCCAACGCGCTGGCCGAATCGGCCCTGTTCGCATCACGCCAGGCGTGGCTCGCCGGCCTCGGCGCGGCATCGATCTCGCGCGAATGGGCGCGTCACGAAGCCGGCAACACATTCCGCGCGCTGGTTCGCAAGGGCTCGACAGTCGAGAAAAACGCGATTCAAGCCATCGGCGGCCGCGTCGAATCCTCGGTTGCGACCGCGACTTCGCTTTGGCGCGTCGCACGCGCAACCGCGCTCGCCACGGCCAACCGCCTGGCTGAAACCGCCGCCTCGGCGCTGCCGAGCGTCAGGATCCCCGCGTTTGCCGCAACCGCCGCCGCGCCGAAGCCGCGGAAACACGCGAAGAGCCGCACGGTCAAAGCGCGCGCCCCCCGGATCGTCCGCAGCGTCAAGCGCGCCGGCAGAAAGTCGAAGTAGCGTAGTAGAATCCGGCGGGACCGCGCGACGGTTGGCGCGAAAGAGCCCAACGGAGACAGATCGATGTCCGGAGCGGCGGCGCCGCAGCGGCAGCGCCGCGGCGGAAAAGATCGGGCTCGACGCCCCCGCATTGGCCTCGCGCTGGCCGGCGGCGGCCCGCTCGGGGGCATCTACGAAATCGGCGCACTGCTCGCGCTCTCGGAATCGCTCGAGGGCCTGGACTTCGACGATCTCGACGTTTATGTCGGCGTTTCGTCCGGCGGCTTTGTTGCGGCGGCGCTCGCGAACGGTATTTCACCGGCGCAGATGTACCGGCTGTTCATCGAAGACGGCGCCGACGCCGGACTCTCGCCGTCGCTTTTCCTGCGTCCCGCGCTGCGCGAATTCGCGCGCCGGGCGCTGTCCGTTCCGCGGCTGCTGGCCGAAGCCACCGCCGTCTACCTGCGCCATCCATGGCGCGGCAGCGCGCTGGAGGCCTGCGCGGCGCTCGGCCGCGCGATTCCTACCGGCGTGTTCGATCAGCGGGCGATCGACGCTTTTCTGAGGCGGCTGTTCACGACCGGCAGCCGCACGAACGATTTCCGGCAGCTCCGCCGCCAGCTGTTTCTGGTGGCAACGGATCTGGATACCGGCGGCTCGGTGACTTTCGGCGGGCCTACTGCCGATCATGTGCCGATCAGCAAGGCGCTTCAGGCGTCGGCGGCATTGCCCGGATTATTCCCGCCGGTTCGCATCGACGGGCGGCATTACGTCGACGGCGCACTGAACAAGACGCTGCACGCCTCGGTTGCGCTCGATCGCGGCGTGCGACTGCTGCTGTGCATCAACCCGCTGGTTCCGTTCGATGCAAGCGCGGCATCGCGCAACGGCCGTCCGTCGGTTGAAACGCTCGATCAAGGCGGGCTGCCGTTGGTGCTTGCCCAGACGTTTCGCGCGATCATTCATTCACGGATGAAGGTTGGCATGGAAAAGTACCGGCAGCAGTATCCGAATGCCGACGTGCTGCTGTTCGAGCCCGACCGCGAAGATGCCGACATGTTTTTCGCCAACATCTTCAGCTATGCCCATCGCGAACAGCTGTGCGAGGCGGCGTATCGGAGCACGCGACGCAACCTGCTGGCCCGACAGGCGCTGCTGGCGCCTCTGCTGGCAAGGCACGGTCTCCGCTTGAACTTCGAGTGCCTCGACGATGCGCGGCGGTCGATCGCCGGCGCGCTCAACGATCCGCGGCCGCTGCTGGCGCGCCGGCGCGGCGTACGACAGGCGACACGCGATCTCGCGCATACGCTCGATCATCTGGAGACCTGGCTCGCCGCGGCGTCCGCGACCTGACGCCTGGCGGCCGGAACGAAAACGATGGCGGAACGCAAACGTCCGCGCCGAACGCGCGAGCGGATCGTCGAGACCAGTCTGCAGCTGTTCAACCGCGACGGCGCGCCAAACGTCACGACGGCGGACATCGCCGACGAGATGGGCATCAGTCCCGGCAACCTGTACTATCATTTCCGCAACAAGGATCAGATCATCGCCGAGATCTTTGCCGCGTTCGAGCAGCGGCTGGATGGCCTGTTCGCGGCGCCCGCCGGACGGCTGGCCGACGTCGAGGATTTGTGGCTGGTCCTGCACTTGCTGTTCGAGGCGATGTGGGATTATCGATTCGTCTATCGCGACCTGGACGAAATGTTGTCGCGCAACCCGAGGCTCGAGTCACGCTTCTCCCGCCTTGTCGGGCGCGGCAGACGAACGACACAGAAGTTGTGCGCCGACATGGTCGCCGCGGGCGCGATGGAGGCATCCGACTCGGAAATTGCGGCGCTTGCCGACAACGTGGCGTTGGTCGCGACCTACTGGATGTCGTATCAGAAGATCGCGTCCTCGGACCAGCGTCGGCAGCCGCCCAGTCTCGATCGCGCCGCCTACCAGGTGCTGTCGCTGATCGCGCCGTTCCTGCGCGGCCCGTCGCGCGCGCTGCTGGCGCGGTTGAGCGAAGGGTACTTGTGATCAGCCGATCGTACGCAACGCAGCACGCGCCAGACGCGCGAGTGACTGTCGAGCGCGGTCATCGCGCTGAAACGCCTAGCAGGAGGTCGAATGGCGAAAAAATGGACACGCTTTCCGCACCCGGACAAGGCCTTCGCGTATGAAGGCGCCGGGCTGAAAAAAAACTGGGATCGACTGCACCGGGGCGATGCCGAGCCGTATCCGGAAGCGGAAGCCGCGCAGGGCGCTTGGCGGCATTATCACGCCGGCGAATTCCAACAGGCGGTCGAAACCGGACAGGCGGCCGGCGGTGCCGGCATCAATGCGGCGATCAAGGCGCAGGCGATTTACGCCAACTATCTGGAAACCGAGAAGTCGCGACTGGCATTGTTCGAGGAAGCGGCAGCGTGGGCCGACGCGCGCCGCGGCGAGGCGCCCAAGGACGCCAATGCCCACTACCTGTACGCCTATGCGCTCGGGCGCTACGGGCAAGGCATCTCGGTCGCGAAGGCGCTGGCCCAGGGCATGGGCGGCAAGATCAAGGATGCTCTTGGAAAGGCGATGAAGCTCGCGCCTCATCACGCCGATGCGCATACCGCGTTCGGCGCATATCAGGCCGAAGTCATCGGCAAGGTCGGAGCGCTGGTGGCGGGCATGACTTATGGCGCGAAAAAGGACTCGGCGCTCGAGCATTTCCAGAAGGCGCTGAAGCTCAACCCCGATTCGGCGATCGCGAGAATCGAGCACGCGAACGGACTGATACTGCTCTTCGGCAACGAGCGTCTCGCCGATGCGACCAGGCTTTACGAACAGGCCGCGGCGTGCAAACCCGCCGATGCGATGGAGCGCCTGGACGTCGAGCTCGCGCGCTCCGAGCTGGAATGACCGCAGCCCGATGACCGGCCGGCGCATCGGCCGTTGGTTCTGTATCGCGCTTGCCGCGTACGCGGTCGCTGCCGTCGCCCAGAGCGCAGCGCCGACGGGGGCGCCTGCGGCAGTCCCAGTGCCTGCCCGCGCGATCGACACGATGCAGCGTATTCGCGATACCGGCGCCATGCCGATCGGCATTCGCGACGCCTCGTTCCCGTTCTCGTTTGTCGATCAGGGCAAGCGCCCGCAGGGCTATACGATCGATATCTGCCTCGAAATCGCCGACGCGATCAAGAATGAGCTGGGTCTGCCGCGACTCGAGGTCAGATACATCCCGGTGTCGCCCGCCAACCGGATTGCGGCGCTGCAGGACGGCAAGATCGACCTGGAATGCGGTTCGACCAGCAACACGCGCGAGCTGCAGAAAGAGGTCGCCTTCGCCTATACGACCTTCGTCGCCGGAATCAAGCTTCTGGCCAGGAAGTCATCGCAGATTTCCGGCATCGACGACCTCCGCGGCAAGACGATCGTCGTGACGCAGGGCACGGCCAGCGAAAAACTGATGAAAGACCTCAACGCCGAACGGCTGCTGAAGATGAACATCGTCGTCGCCGCCGATCACGACGAGTCGTTCAGGGCGGTCGATCAAGGCAACGCGGTCGCCTTCCCGATGGACGATGTGCTGTTGTACAGCCTGATCGCGAAGGCGAAGCGGCCGGATGATTTCGCCGTCGTCGGCAGGTACCTGTCGGTCGAGCCCTACGCGATCATGATGCGCAAGGGGGAAGCGCAACTCGAGGCGATCGTCGACAGGGCCTTGTCGCAGCTATTTGCCAGCGGCGAGATCCGGCGCCTGTACGACAAATGGTTCGCCACCCGCGAGCTGACGGTGCCGTTGAGCCCGCTGCTCAAGGAAGCTTTCGCCATGCCGAACACCTACCCGGCTTGGCCGTAGCGCGGCGCGATCGAAGTCGCCCGCATTCGCGCGGACATTGATCCGGCGCCGCGCTACCCTGCGCTACCCTGCAGCGAAAAGCGCGCTCTCCATCGCCTGCGCGTCCGGTGGCGTCGTCCACGGCCACGGCGCGAGCAGCGTCGCCAGGACCAGCTGCTCGAGTTCGGGAGCAAAACGCTCGATCAGCCGATCGGGATCCGGACAAAGATGCCGATCGCTGATCACACCGAACTGCACCGCGCCATCGTACGAGAGGATCGACACGCCGACCCCTATGTCGCCCGATTGCGGCACCCAGAACATCATGCTGGCGACGCTTGCGCCGGCCAGAAACAGCGGCTGCTGCGGGCCCGGAACATTGGTCATCACCGCGGTGGCGTTGCGTGCCAGCAGCGCCAGCAGCTGTTCCTGCAGCACCTTGGGGCCGGCTCCCATCGCCGCAAGTATGCCGAGCGAGAGCACCGGTTGATACGATCCCTTGAGCGCCTGCATGTTGGCCCGCACCGCATACAAACGCTCGACCGGATTGGCGATGCCCAGCGGGAGATCGAGAAAAACCAGGCCGAAGCGATTGCCCAGCTTGTACGCCTTCTCCGCCGGGCGCAGATTGACCGGCACCAACGCGCGTAAGCTTATGCCGTCAACGGCATCGCCATGCCGCTGAAGATACGAGCGCAAGGCGCCTGCGACCGACGACAGCAGGACGTCGTTGATCGAGCAGTCGTACGCGCGACCGATGGCCTTGACCTCGGCAAGCGGCACCGGGTCGGCCCAGGCAACGCGCTTGGCGATGCCCGGCTTGCCCTTGAAGCGCGTCGCCGAGTCCTCGCCCATCGTCGCGAGCCTGACGATCTCCGCGGTCAATGCCGCGCCCTGATCGGCAAGCGCGACCGCGCGCCCCGGGTCGTGCCAAAGCCCGACGCCTTTTTCGATCAGCGTCGATCCGGCTTGCCGCGCGAATTTCATGGCACCGGCGAGCGGTCCGATCGGCTCGGCAAGCGGGTCGTCGGCCGCGCTCGGTGGCGGCGGCACCGGACCCGCGGCATTGCCGGCGCGGTCGGCGTCGGTAAGCGAGAGCATCACCTGGATCAGCGCGATACCGTCGGCGTAGCAATGGTGGATGCGCACGACCAAGGCGCTGCCGCCGTCGAAGCGTTCGATCAGGTGGAACTGCCACAACGGCCGGCCAGGATCGAGTGGCGTGCCGGCCAGCGTGCTGACCAAGGCCTCGAGCTCCGCTTTGCCGGCGCGGCCCGGCAGTGCGACGCGCTCGAGGTGATTCGCGATGTCGAATTCGTCGTGGGTTTGCCAGCAGTTGCCGCTCGGGGTCTGCACCGGGCGCTGACGAAAGCGCTCGAAGCGCAGGAAACGATCGGTCAGCGTCTTCTTCAGGCTTGCGAAGGCGACGCGCTCGCGAAAGATCAGCACGCCGCTGATCATCATCAGATTGCTCGGCCGATCCATCCGCAGCCACGCGGTATCGACACTGGACATGCGTTCGCGCTGGTTGCCGCTCATCGCCGCGCCTTTTTTTCCCACGCTCGCCAAGTCGCGCTAAAGTAGCACAATCGCCGGCCCGATTCCGGCGAATCCATCATGCCGTGAGGAGGAAGCATGGCCGCCGCACCGAAAGATCTCAAAGCCGCGTTTCAGGCCGCCACGGCCGCAGCCAAGCAGACGAAGAAGAAACCCGATAACGCGACCTTGCTCAAGCTCTATTCGTACTACAAGCAGGCGAGCGAAGGCGACATTAGCGGCGATCGTCCGGGCGGATTCGACTTTGTCGGCGGCGCGAAGTACGACGCGTGGAGCAAGCTCAAGGGCATGAGCAAGGACGAGGCGATGCAGAACTACATCAAGCAGGTCGAAAAGCTCAACCGCGAGTAGCAGCGCCGCAGCGCATAACGTACACTTGAATCGTCAGAAAAAAACGGCCGCGGTTGCGGCCGTTTCTTTGCGCTAGCGCAGGGCGCGGGCATGCCGAGGTGGAAAGCGAGCGAGCGCGTCCGCGCACAACCCCTGACGCGACACTAGATCGTCAGCTTGCGCAATAGCTCCGGATCCTTCACCACGGTCCGCTGCCTGCCCGGCGGCGCGCCGTAGAGGCCGGCGGGCGGATTGGTCTCCAGGCGCGACAGCACGCCCGCGTCGGCGCAGCGCGGGTCGAACGCGATAGAGACCTGATCGCCCGCGATGCCGCGCACGCTGAAGCATGGTTGGCCGAGCTTGGCGTTGAGCGGCTTCAACACAGCGGCCGCGATCAGATCACCGATCGGACCTTCGCCGGCCAGCTGCAAGTCATAGCCGCGCGGCTTCGCCGGCGGCCGCGGCGTCGCCGCGATCACGCCGGGCAAGCCGATCAGCTCGCGCGCCAGCAGTTCCTCGGCCGCCGGGCTGGGCATGCCATCCACGTTGAGCGTGACTTTCTGTCCGCTCAGGCTGACGTGCTGCAGGAAAAAGTCGCGCGAGAATTCGTCGGCGATCTTGCTGCCGATCGCCTGCAGCGCCTCTTCTTCACTCGCCCAGCTGCCGACGCCTTTGGGCAGCGCCGTGTTGTAGTAGATCTCCTCACCGGTTTCGCGATCGATGCATTTCACGGTCCACGACGTCAGCGCATATTTGCTCACCGTCAGCCCCGACGCCGGCAGCCGCATCGAAAGCTTTTTCACGCGCGCCTCGCCCTGCACCAGGAAGTCGGCGTTTTTCGCGCCTTGGTCCGTGGCACTGCCTTCCGACCAGGTGCGGAAGCCAAATGATTTGATACGCTCCTTCAGCATGTTCTCCGCCACCGGCGAGGGCTGCGGCGGGGCCTCCGGCGCATCCGCGTCGCGAACGCTGACCTGGAGTGCGACCTTCGGGTTGCCGCTGGCGCGGATAAAGTCGATGCGCTCGTCGCGCGACATCTGATTGAGCGATTTCTGCACTGCCTTGACGTTGACCACGCCTTGCGTCGTGATCGACATCAAACCGTCCTTGCCCAGCTGCGGCTCGCCTTCCTTGATGACCGCCGGCACGAAGCTGGCGCTTTGCGACAGCAGCCTGGTCTTCAGCACGTCGTAGTTGCGCGCCAGCGAGTTCGAGTCGATCAGCAGCCCCAGCGCCTTTTCCACCAACTGGCTCTTGGAGTCGGCGCGCAAATCGCTTTGCAGCAGCGCCTTGTCGGCGCGGTAACGCGGATCGCTGGGATCGATCAGCCCGACGGCGGAGATCAGCATCGTCCCCGGCGCGGCCGCCGCGACGGGTGCCGCCGCTGCGACCGGCGCAGGCGTCGGCGTAGCAGGCGGTTGCGAGGACGCCGGCGCCGATTGCGCCTGGGTCGTCGGCGCCGGGGTGGCCGACGGCCGCTGCGCGATATACCACGCGACCGCACCGATTGCCACGGCGGCTACGCCGATCGCGACGGCGACCGCAGCCGTCTGCGATTTCTTCTCAGTCGGGACCGCCCCGGCGGCCGGCGCGGGTGTGGCGCGAGGCACAGTAGCAGCAGCCATCGGCGCAGTGAGCACCGTCGCGTCCGCCGCGCCGACCAGCGTGGGATCGGTGGCCGCCAGCGATACGCCTGGCGCAGCCGCGCGCAACGCGTCGGCGAATTCGCGAGCGGTCTGAAAGCGATCCTCCGGGCGCTTGGCCAGGGCCTTGCGCACGACGGCGTCCATGCCGCTCGGCGCCTGTACGTTGAGGCTCGACGGCGGCAGCGGGTCTTCCTTCAGCACCTTTTGCATCGTCGTCGTCGCCGACCCGGCAAACGGACGCTCGCCGGTCAGGAACTGGTAGAGGACGACCCCGGCGGAAAACAGGTCGGAACGCCCGTCGACCGGCAGTCCCATGATCTGCTCGGGCGACATGTAGCTGGGCGTCCCCATCACCGCGCCGACCTGCGTCAGGTTGGACGTCTCGATGTGGGCGATGCCGAAATCGCCTACCTTCACCCCACCACCCGCCAGCAGGAAAATGTTCGCCGGCTTGATGTCGCGATGGATGACGCCCTGGCGGTGCGAGTAGTCGAGGGCGTCGAGCACCTGCGACATGATGCGCACGATGTCGGCCGTCGTGAAACGCTCGTTGGTCTCGAAGCATTGCTTTAGCTCGCGGCCCTCGATCTTTTCCATCGCGATGAACCACGTGCCGGCGTCTTCGCCGAATTCGTAAATCGACACGATATTCGGATGGTTGAGCCTGCCGGCGGCCTGCGCCTCGCGGCGGAATCGCGCGATCACATTCGGGCCTTCCGCGCCGGCGAGCTGATCGGCGCGTATCGTCTTCAGCGCGACGATGCGCTTGATCATCGGGTCGTAGCCTTCATAGACGACGCCCATCGCGCCGCGCCCGATCTCGTGCCGAATCTCGTACTTCCCCAGTGTGCTGATGTCCGCCATGCCTGGCTCCCCGTTGCCCGAAAACAGCGACGCCGGCAGCGCGCCGGCGTCGCTTGCCATTTAGCGCCGGCCGTCTATTTGTACTTGGCGTCGATCTCCCAGACCGACTTCTGCACCAGCCGCTGCACCATCGTATCCAGCGACACCCCGCCCTGCTGGGATTGGGAAACGCCGAGGACCGAGGTCGACTTAGCTCCGACTTCCATTTTTTCCTCGGTATAGCCGGTCGCGACCTGCTCGGTCGTCTCGGCATTGATGATCTTGTAGCGCATGCCGATAATCCACACCCCGCTCGACTCGCTGGTTTGCACCGAGCCGACACCGACGCCGGCCGCCGACGCGCCGCGCCCGAACCCGCCGAGCATCCCGGCCATCTGGCCAAGGGCGCGTCCGTCGAAGCCCTGCTGGGCCGCGGCGACCTGCTCGGTCTTGAGGATGTCGAATTTCACTATGTACTTGGTGCTCTTCAGCTTGCCCATGCGCAGAAACTTGCGCGCCTGGTCCGGATCGCCGAGGTTGTAGGCAAGCTCGAACTCACGCTGGATCGGCCCCAGATTGGAGCGCTCGAGCACCTGGAAATTGGCGCTGGTGAGCTCGATCTCGCCGAAGTCGGCAATATTGTTCGCCGTGAACTTCTGCAGGAAGGTCGCATTATTGCTTTTCATCTCGCCCGGGATGACGATCACCGCGGGGCCTTTTTTCTTCGCGTTGGTGTACTCGACCGGCGCATAGATCGCCTGGTCCGCCGAGGCATTGGCTCGCTGCGAAGTATCGCTTCCTGCGGTCGGCGAAGGGTTGCCGAATCTGGGCTGGGCGAGCGCCAGCGATGCGACGGCCAGCAGCGTCGCACCGAGCGCGACAACGGAATAGCGGACCGACTTGCGATTGCTCATGGCGATGGCTCCCTTTCAAATTCCTGTCGATAACGAGCTACGGCGTCCTCATTTCGGCGCGGGCTTCCTGGCACCGCCCAGTCCGGCGTTGGTGCAGTAATCCGCGTACAGCTTGGCCACGACTTCGTCGGCATTCTCGCTTACCAGGGTCAGCGCCATGCGCCCGACGTCGGCCCCGGCGTAGGAGCTCGAATGCGCCTGCGCGGTGGAAATCTGCCTGCCGTCGCTGCCGGCAAGGTTGAAATCCATGTTCACCGAAACCTGGTTGACGTTCATCATCAGGTTGGGCTGGGCTTGCGACGAGATCAACCCGCGCAGAACGAAACTGGCCCCGAGCCTTTTCGACGCCGCGAGCGCCGCATCGGGATCGTTGCGAAAGTACGCATCGATCTCGGCCTGCGCGATCTGGCGGCGAATCTCCTCCGGCGTGTAGCTGCGAAGCCCGAGCCCGCGCAACCGCGTGTTGATCGCCTGGAAGTGCGGGCCGTAATTCTGCTGCTGCGCGTAGATCACGCCGTTGGAGCGCATCTCGCCGATGACCACCATGATCTTCTTGCCCTTGAGATCGGCGCGACAGGGCGTCGACAGCTGCTCGGCGATTCGGCTCTGCCTCGCTTCGCTTTCGGCTCGGTCGGCTTCGTCCTGCTCCGAAAACTTGAATCCCTCGGCAGCGGCGGCCGGCCCGGCCGCCAGCGCGGCAAGGATGAAGAAGATCGCAAAGACGGGCTTCGATCGCATCGGGGCTCGTTAGAATGCGCGGGAAACGGCGCGCGGATGATCGCGTACGGCAACCGTAGAAGGTTAGCGCAACGCTACCGGGAAATCCACAGCGAATATTCGGCATTTGCCGCCGCGCTGCCGCTCTGTGGGCGACAGCCTGCTTAAGGCGCGGCTTTGTCCTACTTTTCGGCGGACTTCCCCGCCTTTTTCGCCGTCCCGGTCGCCGCGGGCGCGGCTTTGGCCGCGGTAGCCGCCTTGTCCGACGCGGTCTTCGCAGCCGCGCGCCCGCCCTTGCCCGGCGGCTTCCGCTGGATGCCTTGCGCTTTCAGCAGCGCATTGACCGCTTCGGACAATTCGTTGACCCGCGCGCTCAGGCGTTCGACGTCGGCCGACGTATGGACACCCAGCTTCCCCAGCGCGCGCGACACCCGATCCTCGAACACCTGTTCAAGCTTGTCCCAGGTTCCTCCGGCCATCGCCTGCATTTCCTTGGCTTTGGACATGGCGGCGCCGCGTGCAGCGTCGGCCGTCTCCGTTGCGGCCTTGCGCGTCCTGGCCTCGAGCACTTCGCCCTGCTTCACCAGCGTATCGAACACCTTGGCGCCGCCTTCCTGCGCTTTGGAAAAGGCGCCCAGACCTGCGAGCCAGATCTGATGCGACGACGCGAGCACCGACTTCGAAAGACTTTGCGCCTGTCCCGCGGTTTTCGCGCCCATTGCGGCCTTGGCTTTTTTCAACATGGTCATGTTCCTCGAGGATGCGGTCGATCGGTCATTGTATTCGACCGACTTAGAGAAATCACACTAATGCCGCCGCCCCGCCGGGACCAACACCGGGCCGTATAATGCCCGCGAGATGTGTAATCGTCCGGTCGCGCGTGTCGCCGGACAAGGGGCAAACCGAGTTCATGCCGGCGGCCGCACCGGTGCACCGGTCCCAAGGGAGGACGCGATGGCTTATTTCGTTACGGGCGGAACCGGGTTCATCGGCCGTTTTCTCGTCCAGAACCTGTTGAAGCGCGGCGAACCGGTCTATCTGCTGGTGCGCAAGAGCGCCCTCAAAAAGCTTCCGGCGTTGCGCGAGACCTGGGGCGTCGATGACAAGCGGGTGGTCGCGATCGTCGGCGACTTGGCCAAGCCCAACCTGGGCGTCACAGCCGAAGACCTAAAGCGCCTCAAGGGCAAGGTCGACCACCTGTTCCATCTGGCGGCGATATACGATCTCGCCGCCAGCGCGGAGGATCAGCAGCGGGCCAACATCGACGGCACCCGCCACGCCGTCGAACTCGCGCACGACGTTAAGGCCGGCTGCTTCCATCACGTTAGCTCGATCGCGGCGGCCGGACTCTACGACGGCGTCTTTCGCGAAGACATGTTCGAGGAAGCCGAGGACCTCGATCATCCGTACTTCCGCACCAAGCATCTGGCCGAAGGCATCGTCCGCAGCGAATGCAAGCGGCCGTGGCGCATTTACCGGCCCGGTTTCGTCGTCGGCCATTCGAAGACCGGCTACATCGACAAGATCGACGGGCCGTACTACTTCTTCAAGCTGATCCAGAAGATGCGCAACATGCTTCCGCCCTGGATGCCGACGATAGGCATCGAGGGAGGGCGCATCAACATCGTTCCGGTCGACTTCGTCGCCGATGCGCTCGACTATCTCGCGCACAAGAAAGGCCTCGACGGCAAGTGCTTCCATCTGACCGATCCCGAGCCGTACCGGATCGGCGAAGTCATGAACATCTTCGCGCGGGCGGCGCATGCGCCGCAGATGACGATGCGGGTCAACGCGCGCATGTTCGGTTTCATCCCGGCGCCGATTCTCTACGGCATCGGCGCGCTCTCGCCGGTCAAGCGCATGGTCCGGGCGGTGCTCAAGGATCTCGGCATTCCGAAGGATGCGTTCGATTTCATCAATTGGCCGACCCGCTACGACAACCGCGAGGCAGCCAAGGCGCTGAAGGGGTCGGGAATCGACGTGCCGCCGCTCGACACCTATGCGGCAAAGCTGTGGGATTACTGGGAGCGCAACCTCGACCCGGACCTGTTCATCGATCACAGTCTGTCGGGACGCATCAAAGACAAGGTCGTCGTCGTGACCGGCGCGTCGTCGGGCATCGGCAAGGCGACGGCGCTGAAGCTCGCGTCGGCCGGCGCCAAGGTGATGCTGGTCGCGCGCGGCGAGGAAAAGCTGCTCGACACCAAAAAGGAAATCGAGGCGACCGGCGGCAGGAGCTGGATATACAGCGCCGATGTCTCCGACATGGCCTCGTGCGACGCGCTGGTCGCGAAGGTGCTCAAGGACCACGCCGGCTGTGACTACCTTATCAACAATGCGGGCCGGTCGATTCGACGCGGCGTGCTCAACTCGCTCGACCGCTTTCACGACTTCGAGCGGACGATGCAACTCAACTATTTCGGGGCGCTGCGCCTGATCATGGGTTTCCTCCCCGGAATGGTCGCGAACAAGCGCGGCCACATCATCAATATCTCGTCGATCGGCGTCCTGTCCAACGCCCCGCGGTTTTCCGCGTATGTCGCATCGAAGTCCGCGCTCGACTCGTTTGCCGCATGCGCGGCGTCCGAATTCGTCGACAAGGGCATCGACTTCACGACGATCAACATGCCGCTGGTGCGCACCCCGATGATCGCGCCGACCAGGATGTACGAAAACGTGCCGACGCTTTCGCCCGAACAGGCCGCCGATCTCGTCGTCGAGGCGATCGTCTACAAGCCGGTGCGCATCGCCACGCGCCTGGGCATTTTCGGCGCGGTTTCGCACGCGATCGCGCCGAAGCTCACGCAGATACTGCTCAACAGCGCGTTCAACATGTTCCCGGACTCGGCGGCCGCCGCGGGCAAGAAGGAAGGCGAGGCGCAGCTGTCGCCCGAGCAGATGGCGTTTGCGCAGCTGACGCAGGGCATTCACTGGTAGCGTTCAGGCCGGCACAACACGCCGCCGCGACAGTCGGTAGCGGCTCGTCGTTTTTCTTCGTGCGACCAGTCAGGGCCAGCGCTTCCAGCGTTCCCTGTTTCGCGGCAACATCTCGATTCGTCCCGCGCCGCCGCGTCGCGGCGGCAGCGGCGGCGCCGGATCCACGGTCATCGCGATCGCCTGCACGGCGGCGCGGTCGCTCGCCAGACCTGCGGTCATCAGACCCGCGATCAATCGGGTGATCTGCGGCGCCGCGACGCTGGTTCCATCCATCGCGAATA